>JAJJBE010000012.1 GCA_020996635.1 Bathymodiolus brooksi methanotrophic gill symbiont | reverse complement strand
TATGCGACTGCTCGATTAGAGATTCTCAGTGCCCAGCAAGGGCTGAACAAGTTCGCTTTAAAATCGAAACTTTATATTAATGCTATTCGACAAGCTTTTGATGAATTGCAACAATTAAAGTCGGCTCTCATTCGTTGCGTAGAGTAACTATGCGCCTCATGAGAGCAACCTTCCTGGTATAAAAATCCTGCGTTATAACTTCCTGAAGTAGCCAAGCTTGAATAATGAAATATCCCCCCTAAATCAAGGTTATCTTAATTTATTACTCAATGGCTATCTTATGTCATACCAATCCCAAAATATTCATACTGTAATTGGATTATAATATCCCTCTCGCCCATTTAGACAAAGAGGTTTGATGTGTGAGTGCTGAAACCGTTCAAAAGTGGGTAAAGCGGTTTAAAGTATCAGGGCTTGACGGGCTTAGAGAGTCAGTACGAAGTGGGGCAAAGCGAAAGATTTAGGAAGTTCAAGAAATTGATTTTAAAAAAGCAGTGATTGCTCTTCAAGAAAATCGTTCTGGAGGTCGAATAACGGGGCATGATATACAGTTTTTACTTGAAGACCAATTTCAAGTTAAGTGCTGTCTCAATAGTGTTTATAACTTAATGAATAGATTAGGTTTAGTTTGGATAACAGTCCGATCAAAACACCCGAAGCAAAGCCAAGAAAAACAAGATAATTTTAAAAAAACTTTCGAGACATCGCAATAGACTTATTACCGAAGGATATTGATTTAAAGCAAGTTGAAGTCTGGTTTCAAGATGAGGATCGAGTCGGACAGCGCGGGACAGTCAGTTGTATTTGGGCACAGAAAGGTACGCGCCCTCGCATTATTCAGCAGCAACAATTTACAGCGACTTATATTTTTGGTGCAATCTGCCCTGAGAACAGTAAATCAGCGGGCTTAATTATGCCAAAAGCGAATACTGAAGGCATGCAAGAACACCTTAATATTATTTCAGAGACGGTAACATCAAGCAAACATGCTCTACTTATTGTCGATCGTGCTGCTTGGCACTTAACGGCAAAACTTGATATGCCGACTAATATAACGGTTATGCCGCTACCTCCTTATTCACCTGAACTCAATCCAGTCGAGCAAATCTGGCAGCAATTGCGACGCACAGACCTCTCTAACCGGTGTTTTGAAAATTATGAGGAAATTGTATCGGTATGCTGTCAAGCATGGAATAGGTTTGCGAAATGTACTGAAGATATTCATAGTTTATGCTCACGTAAATGGGCATTATTAGAGTAAGTATTTATTGGGATTGGTATAATTCAGGGCCAGCTGATGTTTTAGCGGATAATTTGTTTTTACTTCCCCTATCAGGGCGTGCTTTGGACTTAGCCTGTGGTTTGGGAGAAAACGCTCTATTATTAGCTAAGCAAGGCTTGACCACGGAAGCATGGGATATTTCTAGTGTTGCTTTGCAAAAATTACAAGCAAAATCAGTATCTAATGCCTTATCTATTAAGACTTTTACCTGTGAAATAACGGTTGATAGTTTTTTACCTAAGGTATTTGATGTCATTGTTATTAGCCGATTCCTTGACCGTTCGATTTGTGATGCCATAATGAAGAGGTTTAAAACCTAATGGCTTGCTTTTTTATCAGACTTATATACCCAAAATCATTGAAGATGCTTGATAAATGAGAAAAATCAAGTCAAGCTATACAAAATATGAAAATCACACTCACCTCCGAACAAAAAAAGGCATTAGAATTGCGGCATAATAAAGTCCGTGATGTACATGAGTGCGATCGAATTAAAGC
>JAJJBE010000105.1 GCA_020996635.1 Bathymodiolus brooksi methanotrophic gill symbiont | reverse complement strand
AAGCTTTGTCAAAAATGAAGCATCGACTCGTTACTTTTATTCTTGATGCACACAAGGACATTTTGCAAAGAATTGAACAAGTTATTGACTATATTTCTGTCACTATAGAAGCCCTTAGAGTTGGGCAGTCTGCGCCGAGAGCATTAAAGAGCTTTAAGAATGATATTCATTTTTCAGCCTATAAAAGCTCTTTGCAATTAATTAGTTACGCTTAACTTACTGGCATTGAGGATTGCCCCTACAAAACGTTAAATTAAATATTCGGGGCTACTTAGACAGCTTTTCAACTGCTCTTGTATAAATGAAAAACTGATTCGTTCTTGTTCCAGCCGTACTAAGCTTGATTGCAGCTTCTTATATAATATAAGTTCTTCTTTCCTTAAGTTTTCTAGCTCATTTTTGCTAGATTTTTCCTGTTCCTCTACACCTGCTAAGGCAATAAACTTATCTAATGTTTGCTGACCCATAAACAAGGACTGTACTTGTGGATAATATTTCCGACAGCGCGATAAAATGGAAAAACCATTGGTATCAATATCCCCCCAATAATATAAATCTGTTTTTTGCATACAACGAGCATCTGCCAATAAATTAACGGCATAACCCAAACCAAAAATAACAATTGCTTTTGGATAATCAGGAAAAGCTAACACAGTAATTTTATTTTCCGCAATAAACACGGTTTTTGCTGGTATATCTAACTGCTTAAACTCCGTTAATGTTAGCGTTAAATCCGTTAAGCCGTGAATGGCTAGTGATTTATCTAAAATACGCAAGCGAATGAGAGGCTGATCATAACGTAATCCGTATCGGCGCTCAAAACCGCTATGTTTAAGGCCGCTGATATCAATATGATAGTGTGTTTCAGGTAGTATTTGTGTTAATAGTTCGCTAAGAATGCCTTTATGTTGCTCTATAAACTTGCTATCTACCCCTTTTATATCTAATTGCCTAATATAACAACCCGGCAGGGGATGAGCCTCGAAATAGCCGCAAACTTTTAATAACTTATACCAAACATCAGCATACTGCATCACTTTAAAGGGGTAACGCACTAACCAATCAAATAACAAGCCATCTTGCGCTAGACTTTGTTTAACTAATTGTTGAAACTGGTTAAATTCATGTACTTTAGCCAAGTATTTTAGAAAAATAGCTTCTGTGGTGAAGCAAATGACGGCGGGTATTTTCCGATGACTAATCATTTTATCTTGAATTAAATAGCCATGCTTTTGGCTATCTTTGCGTAATGTACGCAATAACATCTTGTATTTCACTGTATTCGCTTAGTAAGCTTTTTGCCGCTATATTTTTTAGTGGAATTTCTATCGGAAAGCAACTTGTTTTGTGTATCCAAGTTTTATGCACATCACCACGCAGCCAGATTTTTAAGCCGCGCTGCTGTAGGGCTTTAGGAGAGATTAATAAATTCACTTTGTTGATTATTTCTGTTGATAGCCGTTATAAATATCGCACAATATTATTACCTTAAAAAGTAGCCTGTATGAAGCTTGCGTAATACAGGATATTCGATGCACTGAACTCCCCGTATTCCGTGCCTCCATACGGGCTACTAAGATGGTGTGGTGTAAAGCAAGCACCTTCATTTATTTTACTGATGTTACGCACCCTAATGATATTTCCATTAAAATAGTAGGCTATGAAAATACCTGATATTTTTGACTTATACACCGATTACCTGATCACTTCATTTAGCTATACAACAGCGACAGGCTTGTCAGGCTTAGTTGATAATGCGATCAGTCATGACCCAGTCACTCGGTTTCTTTCTCA
>JAJJBE010000098.1 GCA_020996635.1 Bathymodiolus brooksi methanotrophic gill symbiont | reverse complement strand
TGAATATATCGAGGTTTTTTATAACCGTAAACGACGTCATTCAGCGAATGATTACAAGTCACCTGCTGATTACGAAATGTCGCTAAAAGCAGCTTAATTTTGTGTCCATAAAAGTGTTGACACATCAATTTGGCAATTGAGTAAGCACATCATAATGAGCCATTTTCTCAAGTATTTGCTGTTGTTTTTTTATCTGAGTGATATCTGAGAAAATACCTACATAATTTGTTATTTTTCCATTTTCTGTTAAAGCTGAAATTGAAAGTAATTCTGCATATAAAGAACCATCCTTTTTACGGTTCCACACCTCTCCCTGCCAGTGGCCTTCTTCATTAAGTATTTTCCACATAGTTGAATAAAATTGCGGACTTTGCCTCCCTGAGCCAAGAAAACGAGGGTTTTTGCCGATAATTTCCTCCTGACTATAGCCAGTAATTTCACTAAACGCAGGATTCACTAAAATAATATTACGTTTATCATCGGTAATATTTATCCCCTCATTGGTATCATTGAATATTTTTGCATACAACTGTAAATCCTTTGTGCTCTGCTTGATTTTCAGATTAAGCGATACCGTAGTTTTTCCTATTCCGAAGAAAAGAAGTAGTTCAATAAAAATATAGGCTATGGCTGCATAGATTAGGTTACTTTTAAAATCACTAATAAAACTAGTATAGGAGTGAGTTATATCACTCCAGAAAACTATTTTCCCCACATTATCAAGCGTAACATCTGTTGTCCCCCGATAATCACGAAGCGGCATTTCTGATAATACAAAATATTTTTTATCCCAAAGCCCAGTTTTTATACTGTGACTACTAAAAGCAGGTTGTAGAATTGAGAGTGATCCTAGAATATCTTTATATTCTGCTTAAGATGTTTCTTCAACCACTAAATCACCAAAAGGGGGGCTTTTCTTAAAGCGTTTATTTAAAAAGTCAGGCCAGACATTGGCTTTAATATGTTCCATAGTCAGTAATACAGCAATATTGACATCGAATGTCTGACTTAGGTTTTGTAATAAATCATGGTATGAAATACCAGACTCAACGGCACCCACATGTATTTTTTTGTTGGAATCAGGAGATAAGGCAAAAACAGGCTGAACGCCACGAATACCCGAATAAACGCGACCCGTTTCAAATCCGCTGGTAGCCGATAATGTATTATTGGCATCAACAATGGTATATCGTACATTATCCATATTATCACCAAATTTAGATAGCTTATGGACGCGCAAAAATGAAGTGGAACCAGGACCCAAATGAAAATGTAATTGACGGGCTTTAAACTGCTTAGTCATTTCAGCCCAACTGGGAGCGACAATAGTCAACAAGTCATCTCTGGCAATCTGAGCTTGTTTCTGGCCTTTGCCCCCACCTTCAGATTCTACAGCTACTTTACCTTTTAGAAATGCTTGTTGTATCCGTTGGTCATTTGCTACAAAAGTGGCTATTTGTAACATGTTATTAACTGTTTCTTTGAATGAATTGCGAAAGCTTGCATGTTGGTTTTTCGCTTCTTGTTCTAATGCGGTAACTAAGGCATTTTGAGATTGACGATAAGCAATCCCAACAAAAGCAACATCACACATTGCAATTAACAGACTAAGCAATAAAAAAAGCTTTGTTGATTGAGGTAGGGGTTTTTTCATTATTGGTGTCAGCCTATCCATTAGGTAGATTTAGCAGTAGCTTAACATTTCCTATTAAAAAACACTGTTTTATTCAAGGCAATTGCTAGCTCTATGTAAACCTATTCGAATGGTTTAGGTGCCAGAAAATTATCTATGCATGTATGATGGATTTAGACTGTAAGCGGCTATTAAATTAAGTTCCATATCTCACATTTATTCCTGTTGTCTTCATAAAATTTTCATTGGATAGTTAACGCAAATATTAACCACAGGTATCTAGATAAATACAACAGCACTTACTCATACAGCATCAAAGTATCCACGAATGCATTTCTGATTACCCTCATTGATTGCTTACGGCTGAAACCAGCTATTCAATATAAGACTTACTTATGCGTAACAGCAAAATATATCAACACATTTTCAGTGGGGCTTGTTATTTATGCCGCTTTTTTACGGCATCCACCGCCACTAACTAAAAAATTACATTTCATCTTCACACAGGCAAGTACTTGTTTCTTAAATACACTTTCGACACGATACTATTTTTTAGCGAAAATCATTTTTTTTGATAGACAGCTCACATTTTAATGATATAAAATTTGCATCACTTGAGGGATTTAAGGCTATAAAAACAGGGATTAAGCTGTAATAAACTTAAAATAATAATAAAAACAAACTAGGTTTATACACGGAATAGAGAATGCATTTAATAATAAAAATAACAAAGATATAACTACTAAAACCCGCTTATGCGGGTTTTTTATTGCCTTTTGATTTAGTATCCCCTTTCTAAGGTAGAAACACCATTAAGTAGCTATACTTCCAGCCCATTAGCATTCAATTTCAACCATTCTTTACACTCAAGATAGTCAGACATATATCGCCCAACAGCTTTCCAAAATACGGGCAAATAGTCATGCACCAACACATAACCAACAGTCCGGTTAGATGCCATTTTAATACCAGTATTTAATCCCCCGTCAATTCCTCAGCCAATAATTCACTCTGCTCTAGCACTCTATCAGCCTCAAGCCTAGCAACATCAGATGGATAACCATATTTTTGTTAATACCTTTCTAACCAATAACCGTAACTTAGCTTTAACATCATCACGTTTATTCCAGTCTACTGTTGCATTTTTACGGATAATTTCCACTATCAAATGCATCAACTCCTTCATTTTATGGTCTTCTAAAAACTCAGTAGAGCTGTTTTCGGCAAGAATAGTATAAAAAGCATATTCTTCAGGAGTTAGAAAGTCAGTGAAAAAACGAAAGTTATTTCCAACCGATGACGCCGCTAAAAAGGTAATTATTTAGAGATTCAACAAGCATCAAAAAAATGGACTATACCCATTACACTTGAAGATGCAGGATTTACACTGCGTCATATCCCCCGAAGTCTTTTATCGGAGATCCAGTGATACCGCTAGGCTCCTGATTAAAACCTCCGGAGTGACGGATAGGAAAAATTACTGCATCTTCAAGTAGCTTGGGTATATGCCGATTGGAAAATGGCCTTAAATCGATTTATGATTGAGTTTGAAGCCCGGTTGGTTGACTACATTTAAAAATGGCAGTTACACAAAATTATTTACAGTCTCGAAAATGGAGCAACATAGCCTGAATTCAATCTTTCAATTCCTTAACCATTAAAAACTAACATTAACGCCAATCTTAAATTCACGACCACGGGTATACAATCGAGTGGTCTCACCGCCCTGCGTTACTATAACTTTATCATCAAGCAAATTCTTCATTTTAACGCGAATTGAAAGCCATTCATTAATCGATTGACTGGCAATAAAATCTAATTGGTTAAATGGTTGCTCATACTTATCGGGAGCGCCTAACAAGCCTACCGAGACAATCCGCTTAGCTGCGATATTATACAATAAAGTGGCTGTCGTACCCCAATCAGCATTGTCATACCCAACTTGAAAGTTAAACACATGCGGTGAATGCCCTTGCAGCTCTCGATTGCTGGAGGTTTGCGCCAGCGTATTTTCAGCGGTTAAATCTACATTAGAGACGGACCAGGTATAGTTACTCCCTAGATAAAAATCTTCCAATGATGAATGAATAATATCCAGGTTTTTCAATACTTCAACCTCAATACCGTATAAAGTCGCCTCATCAGCATTTTGATAGGTTAATAAACCAGCTGTTCCAGGTAAAAAAACTTTTTCGATGGGGTTGCTTAAGTTTTTCCAAAAAAATCCTAAAGAAAAGTTTTCGCTGGGTGACATATAGTATTCCCAGCGTAAATCATAGTTAGTAATATCTGTTTGTTTAAGATCTGGATTTCCAGTCGTCTCTTGGTTAGTACTGGGTTCGGTAAAAGGTGCGGGTGAAAGCTCTCTAAAATCCGGCCGGGAAATCGTTTGACTAAACCCAATTCTTAATTGTTGTTTTTTGTTAATAACTGATGTTACGCAGTAGCCGACTTTAATTGTTGCAATTCATCAAAAGCTTGTCGAATAGCATTAATATAAAGTTTCGATTTTAAAGCGAACTTGTTCAGCCCTTGCTGGGCACTGAGAATCTCTAATCGAGCAGTCG
>JAJJBE010000195.1 GCA_020996635.1 Bathymodiolus brooksi methanotrophic gill symbiont | reverse complement strand
CATTTGAGGTAGACTTAACGAAGCAGTGTTTTTTGCGTAGTTGAGTTGGACGCAGGACGAACTGGGGCTCCCATAAATCGCTCCGTGCTGAATGAAGATTGGCGATAGGACATCCCAATGTTTCATTAGGAATGGCGCGCCTAGTAACATCAGTTAACTAAATGGAACAGCGGTCTTCAGCCGCTGCAATCACATACCAAGCATTCCGCGATTAAAGATCGCGGTTCCATTAAGCGAGCACCTTCAAGTAGCTTGGGTATATACCTTCAGCTAAAGTGTTAATATTGTGATGCTTAGGAACGTGCACGAAACAATCTCCCGACTTCTAACTAGTCTTTTTGCACCAGGAAGGCGGCTCTCATTCGTTGCGTAGAATAACTATGCGCCTCATGAGAGTAACCTTCCTGGCACAAAAATTCTGCGTTATAACTTCGGGATGTTATTCCGTGCACGTCCCTTATCCTGAAAAAAGATAGGTAAGTGGCCGATTAATTCACTTTGCTGGTAGCCTGTTATTTTTTCACAAGCTTTATTACAGCGAATAATTTTATAGTTATTATCCGTTCTAAAAATAGATTGATGGCTTAATTACATGACGTTGTTACCTAAACGTAACTCATCTGAAAATAGCTTGTTTTCTATTAAAGTACTTAGGGTGTTAGCGATAGATTTAATAAATATCAGTTCTGATGATTTAGGTTTATTAAAGCTTATTTCTAATGACATGGAATAATTTTTTGCAAAAAATGCGGCCCGAAAGCCGCAATAAAGATGTGATTAATAATTATCACATAGAGGGTAGGAATGCATTTAAATCAGATTAATAACAAAATCTGGGTACAGTTTACAAGCTGGAGTGAAAATAAAAATGTGGCAAATTGTCACGCGACAATTTGTCGCTTAGAATGGCATAAATATTGTTATGCATATAAGGTTTGCTTATAGAAAACTAGCTATTATCAGGCCTTATGAGCCTTTTATATTACTTTTTGTGGCATATAACTTATCTGTATAGGTGATATAACGTACTTCTTATGATTAGCATTAATTTTTTAAAAATTGAGGCTAATAACAAAATGAAAAAGTTTTATTTTTAAGGGTGAGGCTTGCCGGAAATTTATCTTAATAGGGAGGGTATTAGTTATTATTGCAATCCTTTATACTTCTTCTTCTGATTGATTTGCTATGACATAGTGGTAATTAGAATGAAACTGATAACAATAAAACAGGTGTGTAGTGTTGGCCTATTGCTTATGCTAACTGCTTGCGCGACTACACTGCAAGAAGGGTCAGAAAAAATTTTATTAGTTAATTTTAAACCTTCTGAAAAAATGTGTGAATTTCTCGGGCAAGTTTCAGCTTCGGAAGGTGGTTTAATTTTTGGTGAGTTTATGAGTAATCGCAAGATTAAAGAAGGGGCACATAATCAGTTAAAAAATAGTGCATTAAAAATGGGAGGTAACACGGTTTATGTTGAAAGAAGCTTTAATGATCTTAAGCATTTAACTCCAGTAACATTGAATCAAACAAATATTGCATATATTTATTTATGCACATTTTAGACAATTAAAATTTTTGATAAATATATGACAAGCTCTAAAAATTATTTAAATGTTCCTTATGCAGAAAAAGATGCTGCAAAAGCATTAGGTGCAAAATGGGATCCAGCAAAAAAGACGTGGTATGCACCTGAAGGCTTAGTGATGAAAGATTTTTCTCAATGGATTGTAGATACCGGTGTAAGTAGGCTGGCTGAAAAACCTAGCGCAACTAAAAAGTCATTACAAAATGTCATCACACAGGCAGTAGACAAAAATTTTGTTACTTATGATGGCGAACTACCGCCTTGGGATTAAGGTAGTTTAGTGGATGAATTACGGTATATTTCAAGCTATCCTGAGCAAGTGAAGGCACAAGTTCAGCAATTAATAAGACAAAACCAATTAGCTGATTACTTGTTACAGAAATACCCGCAGGTACATGATATAAAAAGTAGTAAAGCACTTTATAGCTATGTACTGGCTTTAAAAAACCAGTTTATGCGCAAATCAAACCCATTAAGTAAAGTCATTTATGATGATAAGCTTGATGTCTTGCACCAAGCATTAGGCTTGCATAGTTTAGTTGTTAGGGTTCAGGGTGCTAAATTAAAAGCTAAAAATGAAATAAGAGTCGGCACTATTTTTAAAAATGCACCGATAGAATTTTTATGCATGATCTCGGTACATGAATTAGCACACTTAAAAGAAAAGCAGCACAATAAAGCATTCTATAAATTATGCGAATATATGGAACCTAATTATCAGCAGTTAGAATTTGATATGCGCCTTTACATGATTTATTTAGAAAGCTTTGGTGAACTGTACTCAAACAAACTTTTTAAAGTTAAGAAATAATGGAAAAATCAAACGTTAAAATTGGCTTATGTAACCCTAAAAGTCCGGATAATGTCGGGTCTGTTATGCGTGCGGCTGCAAACTACCGAGTGAGTAGTGTTGTTTATACGGGAGACCGGTATCCACGCGCATTAAAGTATAGAACTGATCTTGCTGATACAAGCCGTAAGCGGGGAAAAAATATTTCCTTAGCAGCGACGACTGATTTTTTAGATATAGTGCCTGAGGGCGCGAGCGTTGTGTGTATTGAGTTAGCTGAAAATGCTATTCCTCTCCCTGAATTTGATCACCCTAAAAATACGTTTTATATCTTTGGCCCAGAAGATGGGTCTATTAGCCAAGATATTATTGATAAGGCACAGGTAGTGGTTTATATTCCTACAGTAGGCTGTATGAATTTGGCAGCAACCGTTAATGTGGTTCTTTATGATCACTTAGCCAAAGATAGAAATAAATTTTCTGGCAATGAGTTAATTCGAGAAAGCAGGGATAAAAATAATCTTTTGAAGGTGCTAGCTTAATAGAGCTGAGAGCTTTAGTTTCGGAATACTTGATGTGTCATTACAGCGGCTGAAGACCGCTGTTCCATTTAGTTAAAATTACGCATCTTCATTGATTTTTCGGATGGGTGCTTTATTTATCAAATGATTCAATAAAATATTTTTCTTATATAGCCTCAGTTTTTATGTTTATATTCTTGTCATATATTTTTATAGGTAAACCTATTTTTTGAGTAATCGCTTTTTTAAGCTCGCTACTATTAATAACCAGTAGTTCGCCATTATTTTCTTGTTCAATTAAATCTAAGCTGATACCCAGTAAATCATCATATTGGTGCTCTTCTAAAGGAGGGTGTACTTCAATGTATAAAGCGCCTTCAAACCAGCCGACCTTTACGGGTTGGTTTACGATAGTAACGGCTGTGCCTACTTTTATTAGTGGAAAAAGCTTCTCTATATCTTTTGGGTACATACGAATGCAGCCATGGCTTACCCGTAGGCCAACCCCAAAAGGCTTGTTAGTACTATGAATAAGATAACCTGGAATACCTAAGCGCATAGCAAATAAACCTAGCGGATTATTAGGGCCTGCAGGAACGATATCAGGCAATGGGTCGCCTTTTTCTGCATGTTCTTTTTTGATTGATGCAGGAGGGCGCCATGCAGAGTTTTCTTTTTTTGCCACAATCGTGGTTTTACCAAGAGGTGTATCCCAGTCTTGGCGACCTACGCTAATGGGGTGAGTTAAAATAGTACTGGGTTGGTTTTTATTAGAAGATTGGTAATAATAAAGCCTAAACTCAGGCAAATTAAGAATAATCCCTTTTTGTTCTGTATCGGGTAATAAGCGGGTATTTTGTAGCTGAATAAGTGAATTCACTGCTGGAAGCCAGCGGTCTACATTAGGATTAAGTCGAACAATTTCATTTTGTCCTAAGTCATACCGTCTTGCAATATCTAATAAATCTTCTTTTTCATTAGCAAAAGTTTGGCTGTTGCTAAGCATATCCTTTGCCTTAATTAAGCGGTCATCAGGATTGTTAGCTAATAAAAAAACAGTAGCGTGCAAAGAAGTACTTGCAAGTAGTAACGCAAGTACTGAAAATTGCTTGTTTTTGAGAAATTTAAACATTAGCGAATATTTTCGCCACCAAATAAATCAAGTAGGCGAGGTAAAAAGCCACTTAGCTCTTGGGACATAATAGTAAAATCAACATCAAATTGTTCTTCAGAAGAATTTGATTCCGTATCGGCAACTTGATCCTGTACTAAATCTAAAAATTTTAAGCGTTTGACTGATAAATTTTCATCTAATACAAAAGAGAGGCGGTCAGACCAGCTTAACGCTAATTTGATAACTTGCTTGCCTGTATCAAGGTGGTTTTTTATTTCAGGAGCAGCGAGGTCTTGACGTTTACAGCGAATAATTCCACCTGCTTCTTCAGGCGCGCGTAACTCACATTCATCTTCTACCAATATATCAGTTGGAGATTCATTTTTTAGTAACCATTGCGTCATAGTACTAACAGGTTTTTCTTTAGTGCTAACAGGGATAGCCGGAAGACTGCCTAAGTTTTTTCGTAAAAAACTAATTAATTCTTCGGCTTTTTTTGCTGATGCAGCATCAACAACTAACCAGCCGCCTTTTGGGTCGATATAAGCAAAGGTTCTTTTAGAGAAAGAAAAGGCACGAGGAAGTAGTTCGAAAATCATTTCATCTTTAATATCAGTGCGTTCTTTTTTTGATAGCTTACGTGCTTCTTGTTCTTCCTTTGCAGAGATTTGATCAGCGACCATTTCATTAACAACGCTAGAAGGCAGTACTTTTTCTTCTTTAGTTGCACAAAGCATAATAAAACCATTTGCTTGGTGAATAAGTTGCTCTGAAGAGCGCCCTAAAGGTGCAGTCCAGCCATAACTAAATTCAGAGTGTCCTGTGCACGGTGTAAATCGCATTGAATTTAATTTTTCTTCTAATTCAATCGGCGAAAGTGAAAAAGATTCAGTTAAACGGTAGATAGCTAGATTTTTAAACCACATAAAGTATTAATAGATTGGTGAAGGTAAGAAAGGCATACATTGTAGAGCATGAGTATGCGAGAAGATAATGCTGTGCATTATCGCAAATAATAAAGGTAAAATCAGCATAAATTATTTATACGTACAGGCTTAAAAGGTCAGAAAATATGGTGATTGAAGGGTTTCAATTATTGGCTGATGTCAATGCAAAAATTTTAATTTTAGGGACGATGCCTAGTGTTAAATCTTTAGATAAACAGCAGTATTATGGCAATTCGCAAAATGTTTTTTGGCGAATAATGGAGGCATTGTTTAACGAGGAGTCTTGTTTAGAATATGAGCAAAAAAAAGAGCTATTAATGAGCAGGCATATTGCACTTTGGGATGTGTTAAAATTTTGCGAAAGACAAGGTAGCTTAGATGCGAGTATTAAAAAAGAAACTATGGAAGCGAATGATTTTGTGACATTGTTTGCGAAGCTGCCAAAATTAACCCATGTCTTTTTTAATGGTGCCATGGCTGAGAGCTGCTTTAAAAAGTCGGTATTTCCATTTGTACAGGAACTATATCCTACAATTAGCTATTTAAAATTACCTTCAACAAGTCCTGCTTATGCAGCAATGAGGTTTGAAGATAAATTAAGAGCGTGGATGGTTATTAGTGAGTGCGTCAGTTGCTAGATTTATTTCATGCACGTCCTTAAGTTAGCTGACGATTAATCAATAAATAGGTAGAGTAAATAAATGAAAATCAGTTTTTTAGCTTCCCATGGCGGGAGTTCTGCAAGAGCTATCATTGCAGCGATTAGCTCAAAACAATTAAGTGGATTTGAAATTGGTATTTTGATTACCAATAATAAGACAACTGCAATTTATCAATGGTGTATTGATAATAATATCGAAGTACTGCATATTAGCGCTAAGACCAATCCAGAGAATCAGGATGCGGCTATTTGTGCTGCTTTAGAATTGGTGGACACTGATATTATGGTTTTATCAGGGTATATGAAGAAAATTGGCTCACAAACCCTGCAAACATTTAATAATAAAATATTAAATATTCACCCGTCATTATTACCCAAACATGGGGGGCATAAAATGTATGGTGATTTCGTACATGCGGCAGTATTAAAAGCTGGAGATAAGGTCAGCGGCGCTTCCGTGCAAATTATTAATGAAGTGTATGATGCTGGGCCAGTTTTATTGCAAAAGCAAGTACCTGTTTTAGACGGTGATACTGTCGAAACTTTAGGTAAACGAGTAAGAGCTGAAGAAGCGGAGCTTTATATTAATGCACTAATAAAGTGGCAAGTTAGCTCGTTTCATTATGAATGATAAATCAGTCGTCAGCGCTGAAAATTTTTCAGGTATCGTCAATTTAGGAAAAAGTAAGCGATTAGCTGGAATGAGAGTTGTTGCTCAAAAGGTAGAAAAGAAAAAAGCTATCAATAAAGTTACTTTAAGCACTGTTGAACAGGCTCGACTTTTGATTGATCAAACAATAAAAGAAATTAAACAAGCTTATCCTGAAGGTAAAAGAAATAGTTTACTTAATTTGCGTTACGCATCGGAGCAAAAAATTGCAAAAATGGCGATAGGTGAAGTATTTAAATTGTTAAAGCTTGAAGATAAAAAATTTAAAAAGGTATTAGTAGAGGGGTATAAAAAGTAGCCACTTTAATATGACAATTAAAATGGCTATTTTAAAGCATTATAAAAAAGCTTTTGATTAGTTAAAAAATCTCTTAATAGAAATCATTTTTTTCAGCTTTTCTTTTTTCATTTGCAGTTTCAAAGGCCTGTTGAGTTGATGCAGTTGATGCACCTGACTCTAGATGCTCTGTTTCTCGTGACTTTAGAAGGACGACGCCGACAACAGTTAAAATCATAATTCCAGCTAGAACTTTATTCATAGTATTGCTATCTTTTTCTTCTACTTGATCAACCATGGGTATTCCTCGTTTATTGTTATTATTTAGTTTATGTGCATTAAGAAAATTAGTTATTTTTATTAATCAACTAACGACAGTGAAACTGCTCTAAAGCACAGTATATTTTTAGCATGATAATTGGTATCGTGTCAAAACTATATTCAAAATAAGGTTGTTTTTTTTGTATTACTTTGATTTGTAAGAGAAAGTATTTTTTCCTAATTTGCATTGATGATTTTTGCATCAGCAATACTGATGATTGCGATATTTTTATATTCCTAACTGATGTTACGCAGTAGCCGACTTTAATTGTTGCAATTCATCAAAAGCTTGTCGAATAGCATTAATATAAAGTTTCGATTTTAAAGCGAACTTGTTCAGCCCTTGCTGGGCACTGAGAATCTCTAATCGAGCAGTCG
>JAJJBE010000232.1 GCA_020996635.1 Bathymodiolus brooksi methanotrophic gill symbiont | reverse complement strand
TTTAAACTATTTTCTGGTTTCATCATTTTTTCCTTATCTTTTGAACTTTAGGCGGTTCACAGATAAGGAGAATCTCGATGATTCCCGTAATTGTCAAACTTTGTGAGTCCCCCAGCAGAGCTGGGGGGTTACTTATTAGAAATTAACTCTGCAGCCTTTTCCTTATCATCACTTAATTTAAAGGTATCAAGACCAGAACTAACAACATCAGCAATTTCTTGGAAATGTTGTGTATTTTTCTGTAAAAACTCAATTTGTTGTCTTGCCATATCTTCAAATTGCAAGGCTCTCACAGCAGTACCAACAGCAACTTCCATTTCTTGCGAATAACCCGCCACTTCAACTAATTTATTAGCAACATTTTCATTCGCTGAAAATCAGGGAAACGGAGCGCAGCGAAGTGATGATTTTCAGCGGTAGCAACTGAGGTAATAACCGGTTCAGCTTGCGCCTCTGCTACTGATACTCCCTTAAGTTCAATTTCTAAAGAATTTTTGTGATTATTGACACTGCCTTCATCAAGTTCATCTTCAGCTTGAATTACCGTTAACATTTCAGTTAAACAGTCAACCGAACCAAGAAGTACGTCAACAGCCGTTTGGGTTACCTCACGCCTGCCATCACGCATCTCATTTAGAAGCGTCTCCATAAGATGAGTAAAATCGGCAACGGCGTTAAAACCAAAAGTTCCACTGCCACCTTTTATAGAGTAAGCAGCTCTAAAAATAGTATTAATTTCCTCAGAATCTACAGCCCCCATATCTAGGTTGAGCAATCCGGATTCCATGACAGCTAGGCCTTCGAAACTTTCCTCAAAAAATACTTGGTGAAACTACGCCATATCAATAGACATTGAATACCCTGTACACTCTAAAATGAAGTAAAACTATTTTTATACTAAGGAGCCTGTATTAAGACCTAACTTATGTATAAATATAATATATATTTAGTTAATTCTAATTTAACTATTTGTATTTACCCTAAAACTTTTTTAATTGTTTTTAACAGTTGGTCTGGGTTAAAGGGTTTAACAATCCAACCTGTTGCACCAGCGGCTTTGCCTTGTTGCTTTTTATCCATCCCTGACTCGGTTGTCAGCATAAGCATAGGAATAAATTTATAATTAGGCAATGCTCTAAGGTCTCTTATTAATGTAATTCCATCCTTATTTGGCATATTAACATCCGTTACGACACATTCGAATGTTTGTAATTTTGCTTTATTTAATGCATCAACGCCATCTACAGCTTCAACCACAGTATGACCTGCGCGCCTTTTAATGTAAATGAAACCATTTGTCTCATAGAAGCTGAATCATCAACCGCAAGTATACTTGCTATTATTTTCTCCGAAATGTTTTATAAATATTAAATTTTTAATAATCATACCTGAAAATTCGATAAAAACTATATATAGCTAATTTTTGTGGCGTACATCAAATGATTTAGTATGCACTTCATACTAAATCATTTGCAATAATACAAAAGAACCAAAGTAAGTAAATAAGAAATAAGTAACTGATAGTATAATACTTATTTGTTTATCAAAATTAAAAAGGCCTTTAAATAAGTAAGCAATGATGGCTATAGACCATAAAATTAACAGTACACCGATATAAATTGGATAGACGGAAGCCGCTGTGCCTTTAGCAAAAATAAACCAAAATGCTAATGGCAGTGCGAGTATATAAACAAAGTTTTCACAAACTAATATTGCAGTAATAAATCGTTCAAAATGATAGGTACTGCCATCTTTTAAAACAAGTGCCCCTAAGAAAATTAGTGTAATAAAAATTTCTACGAAAATTTGAATAAACGCTTCTATTGGGTCAGTAATATTAGCTTGAATAAACAATCCCAATAACATATAGATTACTAAATTAGTCCATAAAAATTTACGATCTGTTTGTAAATCTTCTGGATAGCCTTTAAACCAACAAAGTTGAATATAATCTTTTAACATAATAAATTATTTATAACGCCTTTAATATAAATTGAATATTGCTTTTCATCAGTGATAAAAAATCAATCTCTTCTTATCACACTACGTGAACCATTGCCTTCGGGCTGGCTAACTATATTTTCCTCTTCCATCTGGTCGATCATTCTAGCCGCACGGTTATAGCCTATTTTAAATCGCCGTTGTAAACTGGATATTGATGCTTTATTGGTATCATAAACAAAATCTAACGCATCATTATATAAAACATCGGTTTCATCAACTTGGGCTGAGGCACTGTTAGATGCCTCAGCAGCAACATCCTCCTGAATTACATCCGTTAAGTATCGCACTGTTCCTTGTGTTTTCAAATATTCAACCACCCGATGCACTTCATCATCAGCGACAAAAGCGCCGTGAGCTCGGATAGGAATACTAGTCCCAGAGGGTAAAAATAACATATCCCCATTACCAAGTAATACTTCTGCACCACCTTGATCTAAAATTGTTCTTGAATCTATACGCGACGAAACTTGGAAGGATATGCGTGTAGGAACGTTGGCTTTAATTAAGCCAGTTAACACATCCACTGAAGGCCGTTGCGTTGCTAAAATCAAATGAATTCCAGCAGCTCTCGCTTTTTGAGCTAATCGAGCAATTAATTCTTCAACTTTTTTACCAACAATCATCATCATATCGGCTAACTCATCAATAACAATAACAATATGAGGTAATTTTTCTAAAGTTGGAAATGTTTCTCCGTCTTCTAAAGGCTTGGTTAATTGAAATAATGGATCGCGTATAGGTTCACCTAGCTCAGCTGCATCATCAATTTTTTGATTATATCCTTCTAGCCCTCTTACCCCCACTTTTGACATCAGCTTATAGCGACGCTCCATTTCTGCAACAGCCCAGCGTAAAGTACTTTGCGCTTCTTTCATATCTGTAACAACAGGGGTTAATAAATGTGGGATTCCTTCGTATGTAGATAGCTCCAGCATTTTAGGGTCGATCATAATCATTCGCACTTGCTCAGGTGTTGCTTTAAAGAGCATACTTAAAATCATGGTATTAATAGCAACTGACTTGCCTGATCCTGTTGTTCCTGCAACGAGGACATGCGGCATTTTCCCTAAGTCCGAAACAACGGTTTTACCCGACACATCTTTACCCAAAGATAAGCTCAGTGGTGACTTGGACTCTTGAAACTCATCTGATGCAATAATTTCACGGAATGATACCATTTCTCTTTCTTGATTGGGAATTTCCAAACCTACAAATGATGTTCCTGCAATAATTTCTACTACACGCACACTGGTAACACGCATAGCTCGTGCTAAATCTTTAGCTAAACCACTAACTCTACTAACTTTCACACCCGGCGCTAATGACAATTCAAACCGAGTAATAACAGGCCCTGGATATGCCCCCTGTACTTCAACACTAACTTTATAGTCTAATAAGACACGCTCAACAGTCCGCGACATATCATCAAGTTCTTCTACTGTATATGAGTATATCGATTGCTCATGTACATCCAATAAAGAGACTGCAGGTAAAGTGTATGTATTTTCTTTAGGCTCATTATTAAATACTGGCTGTAAGCCAGAAAGAATATTCGCGGTTACTTGTTTTGCTTGCTCTAGCATCGTACTTGGCGTAGAGAGTTGAAAACTTGCTTCATTCAGAGTACTTTTATCTTCATGCTGCTTGGATAAACCCATAAGATTATTTTTGGATAAATCAGCAAATAAATTATTTGAACTTGGTGCAGGCAACTCATCTTCTATTGAACTATTTATCTGAAGATTTTCAGTGACTGATTTTTCCAACTCATTTTCCCAGTTACTTCTTGGCTCTTCATCTAGCGGATTATTTTCATCAATTAACTCAGTAGGCGACAGATTTTCTGGTATAAAAGCTGCACTAACAAACGCTTCATCAGAATTTTTTTCTTCTGCATAATTAATCTTATACTCGGACTCTTCTTCAAGCTCAGTATCGCTATTTGCTAAAGGCTCAGACATATTAACAAAGGAGGAATCATAACTATCTTGAGGTAAATTAACAGCTTGTTTAAACTCTTCATTTAACAGCTCATCAAGTAAATCATCAACGTGAGAAATTTCAACCATTTCCTCAGAAACACTTTCATCAATTACATCATTATTAACTGAATTTTTACTAGTACTTATTTTTTCAATGGGGGTGGGAAATGAATTTTGAAACAACTCAGAACCTAAGGAAGGCTCTTCAGCGGGCTTTATATCTACAACTTTAAAGTCTAGTGTCGGCTCATTCTCAGTAGAAAGTTTAGAAGGCATGATTTCTTTAGCTTCATGTCTATTATGAAGTGAGTTTGACATAGACTGCCTGCCTTCATTAATAATATCTAACTTGGTATTGGAAACATTAACGCGTTTTTTTATACGACGATTAGATTTTTTAGTATCAACCTGAATAAAATCCAATGTTTTACTATAAATCAAATCACCCAGCCATAAAGTCCGCTCACCAATTAATTCTAACCCATTTAGCCATGAACGCCCTGTTAGCTTTTCTATTCCAATACATATTAGTAATACAGTAGCTATCGCAATTACAAATAATGAAAAAACTGCAAAAATATCCGCACCCTCTACATCAATTCCAGTAGGTACGGTGTTAATCAACAATGCTAAGCTAATTAATATTAGACATATCACTGCAATTAATGAAGTTCTTCTTAGCAGAAGAGTGTATGGAAATGGTGAATTTTTTTTAACGCGTCTGTTTTTCTTCACAGGGGATATAGCCTATTCAATCTATTCTGAAATATTCCAATTCAACATATGTTTAATACACAGTTGATTTAACTCTTTAGCTCGTTGGTAACTAGCGGCTTCGGTGTAACACCGCAATTCAGGAGCATTACCAGAGCCACGTAAATGCACAACCTCGTCATTATCTAAGATAATGCGTACACCATCTGTATTATCAATATGACAAACTGCAGCAATTTCAGCAGCAAATAACCGCTTAATTTCAGCTGCATTTTGTTGTAAATTTTCTGTTTGTAAAGTTGCTAAAATAGCAGCACTTAGTTCCGTTGGAAAGTTTTTAATACGATCACTATAAGTATAACGCGATGGTAAGGTTTTCAATAATTCAGATATTGTACAAGCCTTCTGTTTTGCAAAGCTTAATAGACATAGAGGTATTAAAATAGCATCTCGCGTAGGCAAGGCACTTAATGTTTTTCCATTTAAGGAAACAGCTGTATTCAGTAAAAACCCGCCATTAGCTTCATAACCCACCACTGTTTTTAATTCCGTTATCGATTGCATCGCGGTAATAACATAAGGTGAACCAATTCTGGTGCGTAATACTTTGGCAAAACTATTACTTTTTTCTAAGGCGCTGTTACTGCTAACCGGAGTAACAACCGTATCTGCCTGTAAAAATTGCGCAACTAGAATACCTGCCACATCACCACGCAACCACTCTCCATTTTCATCACTAACCAAAGGTCTATCTGCATCGCCATCAGTAGAAACAATGCAATCAAAAGAGTATTCCTTAGACCACTGCTCTACTAACACAACATCTTCTGGGCGAATTGCTTCTGTATCCACAGAAATAAACTGCTCAGACCAGCCTAAGTTAGTAATATTTGCTCCTAAGCCTTTAAATATTTGGGGTAATAATTCGCGTGCAACCGAAGAATGCTGATAAATGCCAATTTTCAAACCAGTTAAAACATTAGCAGGAAAAAAATCCAAATAGCGCTGAATATACTGGTTTTCTATATCTGCAGTTATTTCAGGTAAGTAATCTGACCTTAATAATGCTTCATTGCCATCAAACAAACTATCAGTTAAAGCAGGATTTTGAGCCAAAATTCCTTGCTCATCCTCTTTGAGTACTTCGCCTGTGGGTTTGTTGAATTTAATGCCATTTCGGTCATCAGGAATATGACTTCCAGTCACCATTAGGGTAGGGATTTTCTCAGCAATCCCGTAAAGTGTTAATGCAGGAGTGGGTATTAGCCCTGCATTAATAATTTTATAACCTGCATCAGTAACAGCGGCGGCAACTGCATTCATAATTTGCGGTGTACTATCACGCAAATCTCCTGCAACAGCAACTGCCGACCCTGCTTTTATGGATTTTTTTTCATGTAAATAAGCTAAAAAAGAAAGAGTATAGGCATAACAGAGTTTATCTGTTATATCGCTAACCAACCCACGAATACCGCTAGTTCCAAACTTTACTTTGCTTTTGTCCATAAACTCTTTTATGTCATTTAATGAAAATTACTTGGCTTTTTTTTCTGCTATTTCAATCTTACGCAGCTCTTGTGCGACTTTATCTAATACGCCATTCACATATTTATGGCTGCCATCAGCGCCAAAAGATTTGGCCAGCTCAACACCTTCGTTGATAACAACTCGATAAGGCACATCAATTTTATGCATTAATTCATAAACACCAATACGTAAAATTGCACGCTCAACTGGGTCAATTTCTTCTATTTTACGATCAACAAACGCACTAAAAGCCGCATCAATCTTATCTAAGTGTTTTGGTACACCATGAAATACATCAATAAAATAGTTTTTTTGTGCGTTTTTTAAGCGGTCATCTTCAAAAAACTGACGTTTAATAACTTTTAAATTTTGCCCCGTCATTTGCCATTGATACAAGGCCTGAACCGCACATTGTCTTGCTTTTGTTTTTGCAGAACTCATTAAGCTTCCAAGTTATTAAATAAACTAACCATTTCTATCATAGATAAAGCAGCTTCCGCACCTTTATTACCTGCTTTGGTTCCAGCGCGTTCAATAGCTTGCTCGATACTATCCACCGTTAATACACCAAAACTAACAGGAATATCATATTGTAATGAAACTTGAGCAATGCCTTTAACACATTCGCCAGCCACATAATCAAAGTGAGGTGTTCCGCCACGAATAACTGCGCCTAAAACAATAATTGCATCATATTTTTTAGATGCTGCAACACGTTGAGTTACCATAGGCAACTCAAATGCTCCTGGAGCTTTTACTAAAGTAATATCGTCTTTTTTTGCACCATGACGCACTAAAGCATCAACCGCACCATTTTCCAACTGCTCTACAATAAAGCTATTAAAACGGGCGGCAATAATACAATATTTACCCCCTTCTGCTAAAAGATTACCTTCAATTAGTTTTACTATTGACATGTGTGCCTCTTAAAATAGTATTTGTTGTTATTTGTTTGCTGACTCGACGACTTCTAAATCAAAACCGGATAAACCAAAGTAATGTTTCTGCGCACCTAAAACCTGTATTTTATGTACCCCTAAATCCGCAAGAATTTGTGACCCTGTTCCTGTTGCGCGCCAAGTTCCTGTTTTATCTTCACTTACCACTTCAGCTACGCCTCTATCTTGTAATTGATATTGGTAGATTAACTCAGCTAAAGCTTTATTATTTTCTTCTTGGCGGATCAAAACTAAAACACCCCGCCCCGCTTCAGATATTTGTTGCATTGCATCACGAACTGGCATTTTACAATCACTGCGCGTAGAAGCTAAAACATCATCTAATAGGTTACGTGCGTGAACTCGTACTAATACAGGCTCATTATTACTAACATCCCCCATAGTCAATGCGACATGAACATTGCCATCATTACGGTCCTGATAAGCATACAGTTGAAACTCACCAAATTCTGTGGGTAATTGGCACTCACTAATGCGCTCTAAAGTACTTTCATTTTCAGTACGATAGTGGATTAAATCTGCAATGGTACCAATTTTTAAATTATGTTCTTTGGCAAAAACTTCCAGTTCAGGGCGGCGTGCCATCGAACCGTCTTCATTTAAAATTTCGACAATCATTGCCGCTGGCTCAACACCGGCTAAGCGCGCTAAATCACACCCTGCTTCTGTATGTCCTGCTCGGTTTAGTACACCACCATCCAGCGCTCTTAAAGGAAAAATATGACCAGGCTGAATGACATCTTCTGGTTTAGCTCCTTTGGCGACTGCACTTAATACAGTTTTGGCACGATCAGCTGCAGAAATCCCTGTGGTAACACCTTCCGCCGCTTCAATTGAAACGGTAAAATTAGTTGCATATGCTGCATTGTTATCTGTCACCATTAAAGGCAAGCGTAATTGCTGACAGCGCTCACCAGTTAAGGTTAAACAAATTAATCCTCGACCATAACGAGCCATAAAATTAACATCTTCAGCACGAACAAAGTCCGCAGCCATTAATAAATCACCTTCATTTTCACGGTCTTCATCATCCATAATGATGACCATTTTTCCTTGGCGAATATCCTCTATAATTTCCTCAGTTGTATTCATTCTTTTAGATAAATCCACTTTCTTTTAATAAATTTTCAGTTACACGAGAGGGACAATCTGCCGCCGCCTCACCTTTCATTAACCGTTCCATATATCGGGCCAATAAATCAACTTCTATATTGACATAATCACTGACAGAAATTGCACCCAGTGTTGTTTCTTTTAATGTATGAGGAACAATATTAACACTAAATTCAGCACCTTCTACCTTGTTAATTGTTAAGCTAATCCCATTAATACAAATCGAGCCTTTTTCAGCAATGTATTTAGCCAGCGAATCAGGTGCTTTAAATCGAAATCGTATCGACCGGCCATCAGCAGTTTGCTCTAATAATTTAGCTAAGCCATCAACATGGCCACTCACAATATGCCCACCCAATCGTGTTTGTGGTGTTAGTGCTAATTCTAAATTAACTGGCGTACCCGCCGTGGCTGATTTTAA
Source organism: Bathymodiolus brooksi methanotrophic gill symbiont (assembly GCA_020996635.1). Taxonomy (GTDB): domain Bacteria; phylum Pseudomonadota; class Gammaproteobacteria; order Methylococcales; family Methylomonadaceae; genus Methyloprofundus. The sequence continues at coordinate 4,641 of JAJJBE010000232.1, read as the reverse complement.
ATTAGTACGCGCTAAAGTCTCGTTAGAAACATCAGCGACAAAATTATGTTCACCTAATTCAACTGCCGTCAAACAGATACCATTCACCGCAATACTATCGCCTAAATTGGCACCTTTTAATGACAGAGTACCTGTATCAATTGCTAAGCGTACATCCCCTGATTTTTGCTCAATTTGGCTTATCTTTCCTACCGCTAAAATAATCCCTGTAAACATTTTATTTTTGTACCTTAAACTGCAGCTTAATATCCACCCCGATTTTACGAATATCGAGTACTTCTAATTGTTTTTTATCACCCATTTTATTAATATTTGGCATATCAAATAATCCACGAGCGCTAGAACCTAATAAACAAGGTGCCATATAAACAACACATTCATCAATTAGCCCTTGCTCCATTAATGCACCATTTAATGTATTACCTGCCTCAACTAAGACATTATTGACTTGTTGCTCGGCTAAAAATTGCAAAACGCCTTGTAAATTTAAACGCCCTTGCGAGTTTTTAGCTAAAGTATAAACTTCAGCTCCTGCTTGTTTTAATGCGTCAATTTTTTGCGTATCTTCTGAGCAAGTTAAAATCAAACTTCGCCCTGCCAAACTTAATAACTTTGCAGAAGTGGGCATTTTTAATGAAGAATCTAAAATCACCCTTAATGGCTGCTCAACATCAAAACCTTCTAGACGCACATTCAGGCTTGGGTCATCAGCTAAAACAGTATCAACCCCTGTTAAAATTGCACTTGCTGCGGCACGTAATTTTTGAACATCCTGTCGTGCCTCTGCTGAAGTAATCCATTTACTTTCCCCTGAAGCCATTGCTGTACGACCATCTAAACTCATGGCTAATTTACTGAGTACATAAGGCTTTTTATACAACATACGCTGAATAAAGCCTTTATTAATCTCACGCGCTTCAGCTTCTAAAAGTCCACACGCTGTTTTTATACCTGCAGCTTCCAGCAAGGCAATTCCTTTTCCTGATACTTGTGGATTAGGGTCTTGCATGGCAATAACAACTCTACTTACTTTTGCCTTAATTAAGGCAAAAGTACAGGGCGCAGTACGTCCAAAATGACTACAAGGCTCTAAAGTGACGTAAGCAGTCGTTCCAAAAGCATTGTTGGTTTGCTTTAACGCCTCAACTTCAGCATGCCCTTGCCCTGCTCGTACATGCCAACCTTCAGCAATGACTTCATTATTTTTGACTAAAACACAGCCCACTCGCGGGTTAGGTTGAGTCGTATAAGTACCACGTTTAGCTAAGCGTATAGCTTGCGCCATATAAATTGTATCTTGCTGCTTAGTCATTATCTTTTTTCTGTAAGCCTGCGACTAAATCGGTAAATTCACTGACATCCTCAAAGCTGCGATAGACAGAAGCAAATCGAACAAAGGCAACATGATCCAAACTGGCCAATTCCTTCATAACAAATTCACCCAAAATTAAAGCTTGTACTTCTCGATCCCCCGTCGACATTAAAGATTTTTTAATGCGTGTTATCGCAGATTCTATTTGATCACTACTGACAGGACGTTTTTCTAAAGCTTTTAATAGTCCAGCACGTAATTTTTGCTCATTAAATGGCTCACGTAAGCCGTCGCTCTTAATAATTCTGGGTAAATTAAACTCTGTTGCTTCATACGTTGTAAAGCGCTCCTTACACTCACTACACTCTCGACGACGACGCACTTGATCGCCCTCACTCGCTAAACGCGAATCAACAACTCTAGTATCTTGGGCAGTGCAAAAAGGACAGCGCATAATTTGCTAAACTATAGGAGTAATTAAATTAACCGACAATTTTACAATAAATATGACAGAAACCGAAGGTGTTATTAAATACCAGCTACATCATGAAATTTCTATATTACCCAAAGGTATTAATTTAACTGAAATAAACAAATATCGAAGCTTGGTTTATAACTTGAATTTAATAGGTCAAAACCCAGCCCGTTATCAAGGTTACGGCTATGGAAATATCAGTCAACGTCATGAAAATAATAAATTTATTATCAGTGGCACACAAACAGGTGACAAAAAATCATTATCAAACATGGATTACTGTTTAGTAACGAAGGTTAATTTAATGCAAAACAAGCTCTACTCTCTAGGCGAATGTAAACCTTCTTCTGAAGCTTTAAGCCATGCCTCTGTTTACATAAAAACTCCAGTATTGATTGTGTTATTCATGCCCATAGCCCAGAAATATGGCTCGCAACAAGCACATTAAAGCTCCCTCATACATCCAAGGGAATTCCTTATGGCACCCCTGAAATGGCAACAGCAATCGCCCAACTAATGAATACCTCATCATCAGGGTTATTCACTATGCTAGGTCATGAAGATGGTGTAATTTCTTACGGAAAAGATTTTGCTAGCGCATTTGCTCTTCTAACAAAAGCTCTCTTAGATGCAAAACAAATTTAATCACACTATAAACACCGCTATAATAAAACGCATAAATTTTAACTAATGGTTGAATAGGTCTTATGGCTCAATATATTTTTGCAATGAATCGTGTGGGCAAAATTGTCCCACCTAAAAAACACATTCTTAAAGATATTTCTTTATCTTTTTTCCCAGGCGCTAAAATCGGTGTTCTAGGTTTAAATGGCTCAGGTAAATCTACTTTATTGCGCATAATGGCTGGGATTGATAAAGAAATCGAAGGTGAAGCAGTTCCAATGAAAGACATAAATATTGGCTACCTTTCACAAGAACCTCAGCTTAACCCTGATAAAGATGTGCGTGGCAATGTGCAAGAAGGTTTTGGTGAGATTCAAAAAATCTTAGACCGCTATAATGCAATTAATGACGCATTTGCAAACCCTGACGCTGATTTTGATAAATTATTAGCAGAACAAGCAGAGTTACAAGAAAAAATTGAAGCGGCCAATGCTTGGGAATTAGAACGTGAATTAGAAATTGCAGCAGATGCCTTACGCCTTCCTCCTTGGGACGCTGATGTCAGCACATTATCTGGTGGAGAAAAACGCCGCGTCGCTTTATGCCGCTTATTGTTATCTAAACCTGACATGTTACTTTTAGATGAACCCACTAACCATTTAGATGCAGAATCTGTCGCATGGCTAGAGCGTTTTCTACATGATTACGAAGGTACCGTTGTTGCTGTTACTCATGATCGCTACTTTTTAGATAATATTGCAGGCTGGATTTTAGAATTAGATAGAGGTCAAGGTATTCCATGGGAAGGTAATTACTCTTCTTGGTTAGAGCAGAAACAAAACCGCTTAGCTCAAGAAGACAAGCAAGAAACATCCCGTCAAAAAGCCATGAAAGCTGAATTAGAATGGGTACGTTCTAATGCAAAAGGTCGTCATGCCAAAAGCAAAGCTCGTTTAGCGCGTTTTGATGAGTTATCTTCACAAGAGTCACAAAAACGTAACGAAACCCAAGAAATTTTCATTCCTGCAGGCCCACGCTTAGGTGATGTCGTTATTAACGCAGAGCATATCAACAAGGCTTTTGGCGAGAAATTATTAGTTGAGGGTTTAAACTTCCAGCTTCCACCCGGTGGTATTGTAGGAATTATCGGCCCGAATGGTGCAGGTAAAACCACCTTATTTCGCATGATGTGTGATTTGGAAAAGCCTGATTCAGGTGAAATCAAAATTGGCTCTACGGTACAACTTTCACACGTAGATCAATCCCGTGATGCTTTAGATGATAACAAAACAGTCTGGGAAGAAATTTCCGATGGCTTAGATATCATTACTGTTGGTACTTACGAAATGCCTTCGCGCTCATACTGTGGCCGTTTTAATTTTAAAGGCGGTGATCAACAAAAACGAATTGGTGATTTATCGGGAGGAGAGCGTAACCGTGTGCATTTAGCAAAATTATTACGCAGCGGTGGTAATGTTTTATTACTTGATGAACCTACCAATGATCTTGATGTAGAAACACTTCGTGCTTTAGAAGAAGCTTTATTAGCTTTTCCTGGCTGCGCAGTCGTTATCTCACATGACAGATGGTTCTTAGATAGAATTGCCACTCACATGCTTGCATTTGAGGGTGATAGTAAAGTAGTTTGGTTTGAAGGCAATTATGCCGATTATGAAGTCGATAAACATAAACGCCTTGGAACTGACGCTGATAAACCTACCCGTATTAAATATAAAAAAATCACACACTAAAGGCCAAAAGCGTAAAAAAAGGCACAGTTAGCCATGTGCCTTTTTAAAAGATCATTTAAACTACTGTATAATAAAAATTTCAATTAAGTCCCCATTGCATAACTGGATAATGCAGTCCCCTCCTAAGGGATAGCTGGCGGTTCAAGTCCGTCTGGGGACGCCATATATCACTTTGTTTTTATTGGACATTTAAAGCAATAAAAACACGTACACTAAAAGAAATTTCATTGAGTTGCGATTGGAAATATTTTTTACTACGCCCCCCGCCCTTTTCATGGATTGGAGATACTCTTCTTCCCCTACCTTAATTGGGTGACTCAAAGCTTTGGATAAGCTAAATAATATATCTTATTTGACTGATGTTACGCAGTAGCCGACTTTAATTGTTGCAATTCATCAAAAGCTTGTCGAATAGCATTAATATAAAGTTTCGATTTTAAAGCGAACTTGTTCAGCCCTTGCTGGGCACTGAGAATCTC
>JAJJBE010000162.1 GCA_020996635.1 Bathymodiolus brooksi methanotrophic gill symbiont | reverse complement strand
TTAAGTCTACCTCAAATGACTTGACGGCTGTCGGGATAACTACTTGCCTCCCGAGCGAACTGACCAGTTCACTTCGGATTGGCGAATTTCCCTGTCGCCTACTGCGGACTAAAAATCATCACTTCGCAAGCTCCGTTTCCCTAATTTTCAGCTGTTGAATCCATTATTGCGCATCCCCTTCAGCAATTGCTTTGAATGCGTCAGATATACTTTCTCTTACATCGTCAATCCATTCAAGCACTTCTTCAGGAGCTTCCGTTTGCATTGCAATGTTTTGAACTAATATGAATGTGGATTTCATTAATTTGAGATTTCTTACTGATTCCCAACTCATGGCTTCGTCGATATGGAATAATAATTTGTCTGAGCCAGGAAATCCGAAATTTTTTACTACTGCATCTCTCAAGTTACCCCACGACCCTTGAAGGTCGGAGATTGCAGTTTTTTCGTATCCCGATGGCTCCGTAATAAATACCATTTCTAAACCTCTCAATTTCTATTGTGTGATAACAAATATCCACTAACTTTGACCAAGATAACATTCTATGCATAAATGACTGCTGTTGGCTGAAAGCAGCTATTTAATATAAGACTTAATTATGCATAACAGTAAAATATATCAACACACTTTCAGAGGGGCTTGATCTTCGGCTGCCTTTTTTGTGTTGATATAACTATACACCTACTCACTAAATGCCGACCTCGTTCTAAGCCAATCTTCCAGAAAAATTAAAAATGCACGCACTTTAGCGGATAAATATTTGCGATGAGGGTAAACCGCATGTATATGCATCGGTTCTACGGCATAATCTTGTAATACAACCTCTAGGTTACCTTTTTCTATATCCCTAGAAACGATATATTCGGGCAGCATCACCAATCCTAAGCCCTTTTTAGCGGCAATCCGAATCGGATCAGCAGCATTTGCTTGCATACGACCCGAGACTTCAATTTTTCGCTTACCTTCTAACCCTTTAAATAGCCATTTATTACGCGGTGGAATCGCCCAGTTAACTAAGCAACTATGATCCTCCAGCTCTTCTGGGATAAGTGGCTTACCATATTTTGTAAAATAATCAGGCGAACCACAGACTAATAAGCTAGAACTTGCCATTTGCTTGGCAATTAAACTGGTATCTTCTAAAGCACCAAAAGTAATCGCTATATCGATACCTTCATCAACTAAATCACCAAAATTACTTTGTAATATTAAGTTAACCGCAAGGTCTTCATGCAAGGCTAAAAACTCGGCAATAGCAGGCGCAACATAAAGCGCACCAATCACTTGTTGGTGCACTTATTTTTAGTTTTCCTCGCGGCTCTGTATGAAGGTGTGTTACCGAATCTTCCATTTCTGTAATATCGGCTAATACAGTTTTACAGCGCTGTAAATAAGCTGCGCCGACATCAGTTAAGCTCAAACTTCGAGTGGTACGATTAAAAAGTCGCGCACCTAAATAATTTTCTAATTGTGCGATGTGCTTAGTTGCCATCGCGCGCGAAATAGATAACTCACGCGCGCCGCCGACAAAGCTGCCTGCTTTTGCAACACTGGCAAAAACGGTCATTCCTGTTAATCTATCCATAAATTTAGGTTTTTAATCAAATTTCATTGCATTATAGCGATTGTTTTCAGCTATAAAATATAAAGTTTTAAGGCTAAATAGAATTTAGTTATATAATGATAAATCTGCATTACGCATAGCTTTAAAAGCTACCGTGTCACACTAATAATAAAAGACAGACCATGACACCTGAACAATTTAAGCAATACGCCGACCAAGGCTATAATCGCATTCCTATTACTCGTGAAGTATTAGCTGATTTAGATACACCGTTGAGTGCTTATTTAAAATTAGCGGACGGTGCGTACTCCTACCTTTTTGAATCTGTACATGGCGGAGAACAATGGGGGCGATATTCAATTATTGGATTACCTTGCCAGACCGTTATCAAAATCTTTGGCAATGAAATTCGTATTGAAGAGTCCGGTCAACGCGTAGAAACCTTGCAGCATGAAAACCCATTGCTTTGGATTGAAGAATACAAGCAAAATTTTAAAGTGCCTGATATTGCGGATTTGCCACGATTTAATGGGGGATTGGTAGGTTATTTCGGTTATGAAACTATTGGTTATATTGAGCCTCGCCTAAAAGCAACCGCTAAAGACGATCCTATCGGCAGCCCTGATATTTTGCTGATGGTTTCTGAAGAAATGCTGGTGTTTGATAACCTTTCAGGCAAGGCACTGTTATTAACACACGCTAACCCAGCTGAAGCAAATGCTTATCAACAAGCACAAAGCCGTTTAGAGTCTTTAGTTAAGAATTTACGTGAATTAAAAGTGGACGCACATAACAAACACCCTTCTAAAAAAATAGATGAGTCTGATTTTATCTCTGGCTTTACCCAAGAAGGCTTTGAGAGTGCGGTATTAAAGGCTAAAAAATACATTACTGATGGCGATATTATGCAGGTCGTTTTATCGCAACGTTTATCCATTCCTTATACCGCCGAGCCTTTAGATTTATATCGTGCTCTACGCTGTTTAAATCCATCGCCTTATATGTTTTATCTGAATTTAGAAGATTTTCATATTGTCGGTTCTTCGCCTGAAATTTTAGTACGCTTGGAAGATGATGAAGTGACGGTACGCCCGATTGCTGGTACACGTCCACGGGGTAAAAATAACGCTGAAGATATCGCACTAGAAAAAGAACTACTTGCTGACCCTAAAGAATTAGCCGAGCATCTTATGTTAATTGATTTAGGCCGTAATGATGCAGGCCGTGTTTCGGAAATTGGTACGGTCAAACTAACCGATAAAATGCTAGTCGAGCGTTATTCACACGTCATGCATATTGTTTCCAATGTCACCGGAAAACTACAGGCAGGAAAAGATGCTTTTGATGTTTTAAAAGCCACATTTCCTGCAGGCACAGTAAGTGGCGCACCTAAAATTAGAGCCATGGAAATTATCGATGAATTAGAACCCGTTAAACGTGGTGTATATTCGGGTGCAGTGGGCTATATTTCATGGTCGGGTAATTTAGATACCGCCATTGCCATTCGTACCGCCGTTATTAAAAATAAGACCTTACATATACAAGCAGGAGCAGGTATCGTTTATGATTCTGTGCCTAGAAATGAGTGGGATGAAACCATGAATAAAGGACGCGCTATTTTTCGTGCAGTTGCGATGGTAGAAGCAGGGTTAGATGGAGAACGCTCATGAGTGCCTGTAAAGTCATCATGGTAGATAACTATGACTCATTTACTTATAACTTAGTGCAATATTTTGGTGAGTTAGGCGCTGATGTGACGGTAATGCGTAACGATGAGTTTAGCGTTGCGGATATCGAAGCCTTTAACCCTGATAAAATTGTAATTTCACCAGGACCTTGCACGCCTAAAGAAGCAGGAATTTCGGTAGAAACTATTTTAAACTTTGCCGGTAAAAAACCCATTTTAGGTGTCTGTTTAGGGCATCAAAGTATAGGTCATGCCTTTGGCGGAAAAATTACCCACGCCAAGCAAATCATGCACGGAAAAGTGTCGCCTGTTTTTCATAAAGACCAAGGTGTGTTTAAAGGCTTAAACAACCCATTTACTGCGACACGTTATCATTCCTTAGTCATCGACCAAAAAACTTTGCCTGATTGTTTAGAAGTGACAGCCTGGACGCAAGATGAACAGGGTAATATTGATGAAATTATGGGTGTGCGTCATAAAACTTTAGATATTGAAGGGGTGCAGTTTCATCCTGAATCTATTTTGACGGAACATGGCCACGATATGTTGCGTAATTTTTTAGAGAGTTAAGTTAGTATGCCCGTTATTTTTAGGTATCAGGGCTAATTATTAAAGCTAACCGACCAACATCGAGAATTATTTGAAGAAAAATGGCATAAATATTTTAGCGCATAAGCCTTTAGCAAAAAACATTGAATTTGATTCCGATATAATGTGGGTAGAGCTGATTGATGGCAGAAAGCTAGGCGTACCCCAATGCCAGTAAGTTAATCGCAAGTAATTGATATTTAATAACTAAAATACTTGTTTTGTCGAAATATAAGAGAAACTTTAGCTTCTAAAGGATTGATGTTATTAGAGTGGTTAAAAAAACCTCGTTTTTATACCAAAAAACTCTATTGGTATTAATATGTTACGCTTAACTTACTGGCATTGAGGCGTACCCCTTGCTTATTTCCCACGCCTACTTAGTGCGACGACTAAACAGTGCCAACAATATGAAATTAATGGTGGCGGTAGCGGACTTCATTGGGATGCGCTTGATGAAGACATTAGCGTTGAAAACCTTCTGATTGGTATCGGCGATAGAACTCAACAATCTCATATTGCCGCATAAGACACTAAATGTATGAATTTCTTTAGAAGAAATTTTAACGTAACATAAGCACCCTATTTTAGAATTTTAAATCAGAGGTTTGCAATGCCATCAACGACAACTGTTTCAATTTCTGAGAAAACTGTTAATTTAACAGATATTATTCAGCGCACAACGAGGGCGCATACGGCTGTCGTATTAAATGACCACGGAAAGGACGTTGCTGTTTTACTGGAAATAAACTGACTATCAGCAACAGAAAGAAGAAAATAGCTTTTTAAAAGCCGTGGCTCAGGGACTAATAGAAGCTAAAGAAGGGAAGTTAACCCATTTGGATGATATTAAAAAAAAGCTAGGTATTGCTAACTAAGTGCATATTTTATATGCACCGACTCTGCAGCTGCTGATTTGCAGAATATGAAAGACTATTATGCAGAACAAAACCTTAATCATATTGCCAATAAATTACTGGCAAAAATTATTAAGCGAATTGAATCTTTACAGCATTACCCCGATATAGGATGAATTGTTCCCGAATTTGCATCCGAACAACTAAGAGAATTAATTGAACGACCTTTCCGTATTGTTTACCTCAGAGAAAAGTCATCTATCCATATAATTCGAGTCTGGCGAAGTGAGCGTATTCTTCTTTTACCCGACCAAAATAACAGTAATAGTGAATGAACATACAAACCGCCTTACAATCTATACTTAATAACCAAAACCTAAGCCGTAATGATATGCGCAGCGTAATGCGCAGCATTTTAGGTGACGAAGCAACTCCCTCTCAAATTGCAGGTTTTTTAATTGCTTTACGCTGCAAAGGTGAATCTGTTGATGAACTTATTGCCGCCACCGAAGTAATGCGTGAATTAGTCACTCCTGTTCCTATTACGGGCAAGCATATTATTGATACCTGCGGTACAGGTGGCGATGGTGCAAATACTTTTAACATCTCCACAACCTGTGCTTTTGTGGTTGCAGCTGCAGGTGGTACCGTTGCAAAACATGGTAATCACTCGGTTTCTAGCAGTTCTGGCAGTGCTGATGTTTTAGAAGCGGCAGGTGTTGATTTAAACCTTTCTGCTGAGCAAGTAGTGCAGTGCATTAATCAAATTGGTGTCGGATTTTTATTTGCCCAAAAACACCATGGCGCAATGAAACATGTTGCCGCCCCACGTAAAGAAATGGGTGTACGCACTTTATTTAATTTATTAGGCCCTTTAGCCAACCCCGCAGGTGCAAAAAATCAATTAATTGGTGTTTTTGACCAGCATTGGCTGATGCCAATGGCTGAAACTCTAAAAGCATTAGGCAGCGACCATGTCTTAATGGTCAATGCTGATGATGGCTTAGATGAGCTAAGTATTGCTTGTGATTCTAGCGTGGTTGAATTAAAACACGGTCAATTAACAAGCTATCGCATTAGCCCTGAACAATTTGGCTTACAGCGTACAATCTTAGACAGTTTAGCGGTAAGTAATGCACAAGATAGCTTACAAATACTTTGCTCTGTTTTAGATAATCAAGCTGGTGCTGCTTTAGATATTGTTGTCCTTAATGCAGGTGCGGCTATTTATGCCGCTGACCTTGTGGATAATTTTGAGGCAGGCATACAAAAGGCACAAGAAGTGATTGCTTCGGGTGCTGCAAAAGAAAAATTTCAAGCGCTGATTGCTTTTCAAGCGCATTCATAATCTAACAAACTCCTTATGACTGATACTCCTGATATTTTAAAAAAAATTCTCGCTAAAAAAGAAGAAGAAGTAGCGAAGCGTAAACTGCGTATGTCGATTGCTGATTTAACTGATATTATTAGCGGCACAGAAGCTCCTCGTGGCTTTGCAATCGCTTTACAAGAAAAAGCACTGAGCAAAAAACCAGCGATTATTGCAGAAATTAAAAAAGCATCACCCAGTAAAGGCGTAATTCGTGAGAATTTCAAACCGACTGAAATTGCTTTAGATTACGCAATGAATGGTGCAACCTGCCTATCTGTTTTAACTGACAAAGAGTTTTTTCAAGGTGGTGAAGCGAATTTACAAATGGCGCGCCAATCTTGCCCTCTACCTGCACTACGTAAAGATTTCATGATAGACCCTTATCAAATTCATGAATCTCGTGCATTAGGTGCGGATGCTATTTTATTAATTGTGGCAGCACTGCCTGATGCACAAATGCATGAATTAGCAGCAACCACTAAAGAGCTAGGTATGGATATTTTAGTGGAAGTACATGATGCCACTGAAATGGAACGCGCTTTAGAGCTCGATACCCCATTGATGGGCATTAATAATCGTAATTTACGCACCTTTGAAACTTCACTACAAACCACATTAGATTTAAAAGCTATGGTTCCTTCTGATCGCTTAGTGATTACTGAAAGCGGTATCCATACCCAAGAAGATGTACAGCTAATGCTTGATAATGATGTTTATACTTTTTTAGTCGGTGAGGCTTTTATGCGCGCAGAGAAATCAGGTACAAAAATGCGTGAGTTGTTTAGTTTATAAGCGATTAACGCCATTTACTAAGGCCTTATTATTTATAATGCTGGATTAACTTATCTGCGCTACGCCTAGATAAGTACTCACGCAAAATTAATTTAACTAAAAAATGTGGCATAACAAACCATTATGTTTTCTTATAACCTTGAAGCGAGATAGACGGTTAGCGCCCCCATTACAGCATGTTGTGTTGTTTATACAGATAAGCTAATCGCCTGAATAACTGGCAAACACTGGGTAAGAAAATAGGTAGGGGCAATCCCCAATGCCAGTAAGTTAAGCGTAACAGATTAATACCAATAGAGTTTTTTGGTATAAAAACGAGGTTTTTTTAACCACTCTAATAACATCAATCCTTTAGAAGCTAAAGTTTCTCTTATATTTCGACAAAACAAGTATTTTAGTTATTAAATAT
>JAJJBE010000240.1 GCA_020996635.1 Bathymodiolus brooksi methanotrophic gill symbiont | reverse complement strand
CGACTGCTCGATTAGAGATTCTCAGTGCCCAGCAAGGGCTGAACAAGTTCGCTTTAAAATCGAAACTTTATATTAATGCTATTCGACAAGCTTTTGATGAATTGCAACAATTAAAGTCGGCTACTGCGTAACATCAGTTATTAAAAGTAGAACAAGAGAGCAGTAAGAAAGCCCCTCTTATTCAAGCAATTATTTCTGAAAATGTGCAACTAGGTAAAGATCTACATAATACCGAATAACTTATCTATAAGTATAAACATGAAATTAGCTTAATAGAGATTTATAAACAAGAAATTTCTCAATATTATAAGGGTACAGACAAAAAAATTAAACTGCAATATTTACAAGAACTTAATTTATCTTCTACTGCAGATTTAATTAGTTTAGCGCAATATGAAATTGAATTAAAACAACAAAAACTTCGTTATATTAACAAATCTATAGCAGCAGTGATTACGCAGTTTAGCAATTCATTAGCCAAAAAATTAAGTAAACACGAACAAAGTAAAATTAATAAAGAAATAGAGCAGTTGTTAATAGCTCAGAAAGAACTCTTAAAAGATTTAAGTGAGATTTATTTTAAAGCCTTACGTGTATTTGGTGATTATGATTTTTTACGTAAGCAAGTCTTAATTGATATTACTGATTTTGAAACCTATTTAGATGAACGCTTATTTTGGGTTCCTAGCTCATTAGCTATAAACCTAGAATACCCAGGGCGTTTATATAATTCCCTGCAGTGGTTTTTATCACCAAGAAAATGGTTGCAAACAATGCAGTCTTTGCTAGTTGAAGTGCGGAAAAATCAGCTTAAATGCGCAGTATTTACTATGTTTTTAATACTAATTTTCTATATAAATATCCAGTTAAAAAGCCATCTAAATAATATAAGAAAAAAAGTAGAAAAAGTATATACCGATAAGTTGCATTATACCTTTCAGGTATTTTTAGCGAATATTATTAGTGCTGCAATGATTCCTTTATGCTTAGCATTTATTGCTTATTTACTTAGTAGTCTTGATATTCAAGAGAATTTCACACGTGCAGTAGGGGCGGGTTTACAGCAATTAGCTATTTCATTTTTTATACTACGGTTTTTTCTTAAAATGCTAGAAGATAATGGTATAGCACAGTTACACTTCTCTTGGTCTATCGCATCGACACAATATATTTCTAAAAAAATTGTATGGTTACAATTTATAGTATTCCCGAGTTTCTTTGTTATTTATTTAACAGCAAATGTGAATAACACGATACATAGTGATAGTTTGGGGCGGCTCAGTTTAATTATTTTCATGCTAGCATTAAGCTATTGTTTTATTAAAGCATTTAATAATCATAATTCTGGGCTACAAGGGTATATAAAACAAAACAAAAATTATTGGTGGGTAAAAATACGTTATTTATGGGTAGCCGCTATTATTACTATTCCTTTCGTTATTATAGGTTTTGCATTAGCAGGGTATTATCTAAGCGCATTAGAGCTACAACAAAAAGTCATCATCACTTTACGGCTTATTTTTATTGCGGTGATTGTACATAGCTTAATTATTCGTTGGTTAAGTTTATTAAACCGAAAAATGGCACTCAATAATGCACGTAAAAAGACTGCTGCACATGACTTGCCTCCGCAGGATGCCATTATCCTAGAGGAGGAAATTTTAGATATTTCTACTATTAACTGATGTTACGCAGTAGCCGACTTTAATTGTTGCAATTCATCAAAAGCTTGTCGAATAGCATTAATATAAAGTTTCGATTTTAAAGCGAACTTGTTCAGCCCTTGCTGGGCACTGAGAATCTCTAATCGAGCAGTCG
>JAJJBE010000178.1 GCA_020996635.1 Bathymodiolus brooksi methanotrophic gill symbiont | reverse complement strand
TTAGAGATTCTCAGTGCCCAGCAAGGGCTGAACAAGTTCGCTTTAAAATCGAAACTTTATATTAATGCTATTCGACAAGCTTTTGATGAATTGCAACAATTAAAGTCGGCTACTGCGTAACATCAGCTGTTAGTTGTACTAAACGTAGTATTAATTTATCAACCAATATTCGTGTGACCAATGTAACTTTAGGCACCGTTCCTTATAGTGATTCGATTAGTAAAACATTAACCACTAAACATTGTTCTGATGATAGTATTATGCTTCCTTCAAAAGAGCAGGCTGCACAACAGTTTATATACAAATTAAAACCTAACTATATTGATATCCAAATTACCTTATTAGATATTGAGGATATAGATTATAGTGATCGTGAATCTGCATTATTAGATAATGGCTTAAAATATATTGAACAAAAACGTTTTGATAAAGCAGAACAGTTATTATCAAGATTAGTTGAATCAACTCAACATAAATCTTATGTTGCCGCTTATAACCTAGGTGTAGTAAAAGAAGCGAAAGGCGACTTAATCGAGGCTAACAAATATTATCATCTTTCTGATCAATTACAAATTGTAACCTATTGATGAAATTAATCAAGCTGTGATTAGGATCAAACTGTCTCTTATTAAAAATAACCTTGCCCACAAGCAAGTGAAGAGAAATCTATCTAAATAACCCTTCTTATTCCCTTAAAGTCCTTGAAGTAAAATTTTAAGGACTTATTTATTTCTTAAATTTCATGAATACAAAATTATTTTTTATACCGCTTATTTTTTTATTAACAGCCTGTCAGAATAATAAACCTATACAACCAGCTACTATTGAAGCTATTGCAACTAATCTTCCTAATTGGGTTAATAATCCACCGAGTGATACTGGTAATTTTCTTTATGGCTCAGGTTCTTCTGATACAAAAAAACAAGCAATAAAGGAAGCCTTAGTCGATTTAAGTTCTAAATTAGGCATTCACGTTGAGTCTAAATTCCAAAGTAGTACAAAAGTGACTAACTACGGTTATGAATCGGTAGAAGAAAATTCTGAAAGTAGTATTAAGACTGACGTAAAAGGTTTATCTATTAGCCAATATCAGATAGAGGAAGTTTATTCAGCTTCTCCTATACAATTTTATGTATTATTAAAAACAGATAAAACACAGTTGTATACCACTTATAAAAATGAATTAGAACAAGAATTGTCCCATCATAAATCTGCTCAAATTGCCTATAAAAAAGCAGGACGATATGAACGCTACCAAAAATCTTGTCAAAATAAGCTAAGTCTTCCAGCATTTAATAGAAAACTCGCTGCTGCAAAAACTCTAAACCCTGAAATGCGCTTAAGAACTTTTCAAGCTTATGAAAATAAAGTGACTCAGCAATTTAGAATTGCCAAAAAACAACTAAACTTTAATATTCATTATACAGATAGCAATAGTAAATATTTTTCAGAGCCTTTATCGACTGCGCTTGCTAAGGCTGATTTGTGGGGTAGAAAATCCAAAAGTTTAACTATTAAACTATCAACTTCTGCTCGATTTAATAAAGCCAGTGGTTTTAATATAGGTCGTTATTTATTAGATTTAAAAGTTTATGACAAGGGGAATCTTATTGGTGGCAAAAAAGTCAAATACCTCCGGCAAAGCCGGAGGTTTGAAAACCGTGAACCGCTCAAAGCGGGCTGATTCATTGAGCACCCAAGGGTACAAGGGTAACTAAAACAGGTTAAGCTGCTCTATTCGCTTATCTTCACTTTCTTGATGTTTTATGTAATTTCTCACAGTTTCTTCATCTCTTCCTACTGTTGAAACATAATACCCTCTTGCCCAAAAA
>JAJJBE010000225.1 GCA_020996635.1 Bathymodiolus brooksi methanotrophic gill symbiont | reverse complement strand
CAGCAAAAAGAAAAGCGAGAGGATATAAAGCGCAACATTTCAAAACGATTGCTTATTTACTGACAGGGAAATTAGACTTTTCTAAAATAAATGCTAATTGCTTACCCACTTGAAATTCAAAAGAGCCCAAAAACTCTATTGGTATTAATATGTTACGCTTAACTTACTGGCATTGGGGCAATCCCTTGTGGTTGCCCAGAATGGAAACAATATCCACAAACAACGGCTACCCTTTAACGCTGTGATATGCGGGTACCCACAAGGGGCCCCCTACCGTGGCGTTGGGTGCGTAACATCAGTTTTTAAGATAAAATAAACCTTAGCATTTCATCTATAAGAGTAGTACTTAACGGAGTGAGTGAACGTGGTTAGACAAAAGAATTTATTAATTTTAATAACAGGCTGTTTTTTAGGAATTGCAATTTCAACGACCAGCTCAGTTTTTGCAGATAAAGAACAATCGGTTAGCTTACCTTTTGAAGAGTTAAGAACCTTTACTGAAATATTTGGCCGTATTAAACAAGACTATGTTGAAGAAGTTTCTGATAAAAAATTATTAGAAAGTGCAATACGAGGCATGTTGGTTGGATTAGACCCTCATTCAAGTTATTTAGATGAGGAGGAGTATAAAGAGTTACGGGTTGGCACGACGGGACGTTTTGGCGGTCTAGGCATTCAAGTGACGATGGAGGATGGCTTTGTAAAAGTTATTTCTCCGATTGATGATACACCGGCAAAAAAGGCTGGAATTGAGGCTGGCGATTTAATTATTAAGTTAAATGATAAACCCGTCAAAGGCATGACTTTAACAGGTGCTGTTAAAATTATGCGTGGTGAAGTCGGTAGTGATATTGATTTGATGGTCGTGCGTAAAGGCAAAGAAGCGCCGTTTAAAGTGACCATTACTCGCGATATTATTAAAGTAAAAAGTGTACGTAGTCGCACTTTAGAAGAAGGTTTTGGTTATGTGCGTATCAGTAGTTTTCAATCGCCAACAGGTGCTGCTGTTAATAAGGCGATTAAACAATTAAATAAAGAAAATGGCGGTCAGTTAAAAGGGCTGGTTTTAGATTTAAGAAATAACCCCGGTGGTGTTTTAGATGCAGCTGTTGATGTCAGTGATACTTTCTTAGATTCAGGAAAAATTGTTTATACTGAAGGGCGCGTTAAAGATGCAAAAATGGACTTTAATGCGAGCAAAGGAGATTTACTCAACGGTGCGCCATTAGTCGTCTTGATAAATGCTGGCTCTGCATCCGCCTCTGAGATTGTCGCAGGCGCATTACAGGATCATAAGCGAGCTGTCATTATGGGAACAAAGTCGTTTGGTAAAGGCTCTGTGCAAACTATTTTACCAACGGGTAATGGTGGCGCGGTAAAAATCACCACCGCACGTTATTTTACGCCATCAGGTCGTTCGATTCAGGCGACGGGAATTGAGCCGGATATTGAACTGAAACGAGTAAAACTAGAAGCCTTAGAAAAAGCTAAATTTAAAGCGATTAAAGAAGCTGATTTATCAGGGCATCTAAGTAATAATACCGAAAAGAAAAAGGCTAAAAAAACCCAAAAAGAAGCGGATAAAAAAGGCGTCGATATTCGTGATTACCCTCTAACAGAAGCATTAAACTTATTAAAAGGAATGGCTATTTTTAGATAGCATTTTTCTTTATTTAAGATGAATAATAAAAAGCCAGTATGCCAAATAAAGTTTTTGCTTTATGGGCTGCTGGCTTTTTTTATGTTTTCAGTCCCTTGCCTTATTAAGGCGGATTCTACCCCTAGAATTGCGTTGATTATTGATGATATGGGTTTAAGTTATGAGTTAGGCCAATCGGCGCTAAGGCTTTCAGGTGCGGTTACCTATTATTTTTTATCAAATGCACCATATGCACATAAGTTAGCAGCTTCAGCGCACAAACAAGGTAAGCAGCTAATGTTGCATGCACCTATGCAAGCGATTGCAAAGAGTGAGCGAGAAATAGGTGAGTTAAATACGCAAATGTCAGCACAGGTATTTAGCCAATTATTTGTTAGGCAGCTTAATAGTATCCCCAATATTGCTGGCGTTAATAATCATAAAGGGAGTTTGCTAACACAAGACTATCAGTCAATGGCAAGGCTTATGTCCTTGATAAAGCAGCAAGCTGGTACAGATTTATTTTTTGTTGATAGCAAAACAGCACAAAATAGTATTGCAGAGCGTGTTGCCAAAGAATTTGGACTGGCTGTATTGGCAAGGGATGTTTTTTTAGATCATGATTCGCCTAGTAAAGAAGAAATAAGACGACAGTTTAATCGGTTGATTCGAATTGCGCAGGAAGAAGGTCGAGCATTAGCGATTGCGCACCCCAGAATAAATACGCTTAAAATTTTACAAGAAGAATTAGCTCAACTGGATAACTATGGTGTTCGCTTGGTTTCGGTTTCTGACTTAATGGAAAAACCTCAAAAAGTCATAGCAAAAAGAAGCTTTCGCTCAATTCCTATTAAACCTAAAGTTATGCAGTCAGCAGAAGAGTTTGATGTTTTTTAGGGCTTTATAAAAGCGTGGTTTGCAACTTGAAAGTATTGCATTTCTCATTTTATTGACTGATGTTACGCACCCAATGCCACGGTAGGGGTGCCCCTTGTGGGTACCCGCATATCACAGCGTTAAAAGGTAGCCGTTGTTTGTGGATATTGGATCCATTCAAGGCAACCACCAGGGATTGCCCCAATGCCAGTAAGTTAATCGCAAGTAATTGATATTTAATAACTAAAATACTTGTTTTGTCGAAATATAAGAGAAACTTTAGCTTCTAAAGGATTGATGTTATTAGAGTGGTTAAAAAAAATTCTAAAAAAACCTCTATTGGTATTAATATGTTACGCTTAACTTACTGGCATTGGGGATTGCCCCGATCGATGACAACTCACATATTAGAATAATTATGCCTTGTTACTTATGCGTAACATCAGTTAGTAAGATATAGACATTTGGAAGTGGGGCTTTAGTCCCGCATGATTATGCGCTAGGCGGGACTAAAGCCCCACTTCCAATGTAATAGCAATCCACGGGGCTAGTTAAGCAACAGATTCTTGGTAAGTGTCTGAAAAATCACTCATAACAGCAATCGCTTTTTCTGCGCTGTCTTTTTCATCTAAAACATAACTGCTGATGCCTACGCGGTTAAGGTAAAAGATTTGGTCCAGCATAAAATCACCATTAACCCGAATATCTCCGGTAAAGCCATATCGGCTACGGAGCAAACGTGCGTGGGTATAGGCGCGACCATCAGTGAAAACGGGGATAAAGAGTTCAATCAATGAAAAGTGAGCTAAATCATCAACAATATCTTTAATAATAACGTCAGATTCTAGCCTTAAGCCTAAGTTAGCTTGATTCGCTAAAGATGTTTTCTCTTGCTCCCATCGAGATAGAGAAACAATATTGAAGTCAGTATTGAGTGCGACATCATCAGCAATAAACTCCCAGTTATCCTGAGTTAATAGCTTGTTTTTAATCAGCGGCATAAACTTTCTCCTTAAATGGGTTAACGCCGATGCGTCTAAAGGTTGTTAAAAAAGCTTCATCTTCATGTGAGCGTAGCTCTAAATAAACTTCTAAAATTTGTTTAATGACAGGCACAATATCTTGTTTGCTAACAGCTGGCCCTAAACGCTCACCAATGGTGGCATCATTTTCTGATGAGCCACCTAAAGTGACTTGATACCATTCCACGCCTTTTTTATCGACCCCTAAAATACCAATATGACCAACACTCTGATGAGCGCAGCCATTCATGCAGCCTGAAATGTTAATTTTTAATTCACCCAGGTCATGTATATAGTCGATAGAATCTAGAGTATCGTTAATGCCTTGGGCAATATCAATAGAGCTGGTATTTGCTAATCCACAGTAATCGATACCTGGGCAGCAAATAATATCAGTGGCACTATTAATATTAGCTGTTGCTAGTTTTAATGCATCTAGTTTTTGCCATAATGTAAATAAATCAGCTTCTTTTACATCAGCTAGCACTAAATTTTGGCGATGTGTTGCGCGTATCATGCCAAAGCTGTAGCTATCTGCTAAACCGGCTAAGGCATCAAGTTGAGTATCTGAGCAATCGCCAGGAGGGCTGTCGGGGGCTTTTAATGAGACATAAACAGCGCGGTAGCCGTCTGTTTTATGCCCAGCGGTATTGTGTTTATCCCATGTTTTAAAGGCGATATTATCGTTGAGTTGTTGTGCGTAATCTGCGCCTGCTGTGAGGTCTTTCTGGTAAGCAGGGTCAGCAAACTGTGCACACATATCCGTTATAGTTTGCTCGCTAACTTCTAATTGATCTTTAATTAGATGCCACTCAGCTTCAACTTTTTTTGTGATTTCAGCGATACCTGTTTCGCGCACTAGGATTTTAATCCGAGCTTTATATTTATTGTCGCGACGACCGTAAATATTATAAACACGCAAAATCGCTTCTAAGTACGAGAGCAAGTGCTTTTTCTCTAAGAAAGGGCGAATAACTTGGCCAATAATGGGAGTACGACCTAAGCCGCCGCCCACTAATACTTTAAAGCCAATTTCTCCAGCATCATTTTTGACTAAATGTAAGCCTATATCATGGAAGTGGGTCGCTGCACGATCTTGAGCAGAGCCGCTAACTGCAATTTTGAATTTGCGCGGTAAATAAGCAAACTCAGGATGTAAAATGGTCCATTGGCGAATAATTTCACAATAAGGACGAGGATCTTCTAACTCGTCTTTCGCAACACCTGCGAGCTGGTCAGAGGTTGTATTTCTAAGGCAGTTACCACTGGTTTGAATTGCGTGCATTTGTACGCTAGCCAGTTCTTCAAGTATATAGGGAATTCTTTCTAATGCCGGCCAATTAAATTGAATATTTTGGCGGGTTGTAAAGTGGCAGAAGTTTTTATCATAATCACGAGCAATAGAAGCTAGTTTTCTTATCTGAGCACAAGATAATAAGCCGTAAGGACCTGCGACACGAAGCAGTGGTGAGTGGGTTTGAATGTAAACTCCATTCATTAAGCGTAATGCACGATATTTGTCGTCAGCAATTTCGCCTTTTAAAAAACGTTGGGTCTGATCTCTAAATTGATCGACGCGTTCATTGATGAGAGTTTGATCTTTATCAGTATATTGGTACATGTGGATATGCTTATTTAAGCGGCTTGTAGAGGATGAATAATCATATACTGCTATTGATTAAATGACAAAGGCAATTAACTAATGCTATTATAATTAGTTGAATTGTATACTTTGTATAAAATAAAAAAAATAATTATAACTTGATAAGTTTGGGGGTTTTGTGCGTTTATTACTAACTTTTGCGGCGTTGTTCGCAATGCCACAGATGGCAATGGCTAGCGAGAGTATTGCTAACCTCGGGCTAACAGGAACAGAGCGTGGAATATACACGGTTCTGATCTTTATTATTGCTTACGGCTTTGTTATGGCTGAAGAATTTACCGGTATGCGTAAATCAAAGCCAGTCATTATTGCCGCTGCTATTATTTGGGCGCATGCCGCCGTATTAGCCGCCGAAGCAGGTGTTTCTGTTGAAGACCTGCATGAAGCCTTTGAATTTAACTTAAAAGAGTATGCAGCATTAATGCTGTTCTTGCTTGTTGCGATGACCTATATCAACGCGATGGCAGAACGTAATGTGTTTGAAGCGTTACGCTCTTGGATGATTCGTAAAGAATTTGGTTATAAGCAACTATTCTGGATTACAGGAATTATTACTTTCTTCCTATCTGCAATTGCTGATAACTTAACTTCTGCATTGTTAGTGGGTGCGGTGGTTTTAGCGGTAGGTAAAGATAACGAAAAATTTGTTGCTATTGGTTTTGTTAACTTAGTGGTTGCAGCCAATGCTGGTGGCGCGTTTAGCCCATTTGGTGATATTACTACCTTAATGGTATGGCAAGCAGGCTATGCTGAGTTCTTTGATTTCTTTAACTTGTTTATTCCATCAGTAGTGAACTACGCGATTCCGGCATTTTTTATGTCTTTAGCAGTTCCTGATGAGCAACCGCCTAAAACAAATGAAGCGGCTGTGGTATTAAAGCCAGGTGCTATCCAAGTTTGTGTCTTATTTGTACTAACTATTGCAGCAGCTGTTAGTTTTAAGCAAGTATTCCATTTACCACCTTTTATGGGAATGATGTTAGGTTTAGGTGTATTAATGGTTTATGGTTTCAGACTAAAAGTTTTATACGGATCTAAAGAAGAAGGTGAGTTTGATATCTTCAATAAAGTACGTGATGCAGAATGGGATACATTATTCTTCTTCTTCGGTGTTGTATTTGCAGTCGGCGGCTTAGGTTATATTGGTTACTTAGAGTTGTTGTCGAGTGCGATGTATGATGGTTTAGGTCAAACACCTGCAAATATTCTAGTGGGTTTTATATCAGCGATTGTTGATAACATTCCAGTGATGTTTGCGGTATTAAGCATGGATTTAGACATGGATCTATACCAATGGTTATTGGTGACATTAACTGCTGGAACAGGCGGATCTATGTTGTCAGTAGGTTCTGCTGCCGGTGTTGCGCTAATGGGTGCATCAAATCACAAGTATACTTTCTTTAGTCATATGAAGTGGGCACCAGTGATTGCAATGGGTTATGCAGTAAGTATCTTTGTGCATTACTTAGTGAATGGCTAAATAATGATTTTCAGAGTAATCTGAAGAGTGATGAAAAAGGGAGTTTGGTTTATACCGGCTCCCTTTTTTTATGGGGATTAAAGATAAATAATGGGTTAAGAGCAAGAGGCTATCCGTTTAAGACGGGACAAAGAATGGTGGCAATGTAGGTTGTGGGGTGACGCAGGAACCTCAACATTTAACTCATCACACTATTTCTGATGTTCGTTCCTCACCCCAGCCTACAATTTAGTCCCGTGTTACATTGATAGCCGAGTAAGTCATTACTAACTGATGTTACGCAGAGGGTTGAAAAAACTTATACCCCGCTCCCTTCACTACATAACATCAAGTAGCCCGTATGAAGCTTGCGCAATACGGGAATTGGCGCGCTGTTTACCCCGTATTCCGTACCTCTATACGGGCTACGACAACAACCGCTTAGCTTATTTTAGTACCCATTAATTTCTTCACTCTGCATTAAAGAGTGGATATCTTAGGGTTAATTGTATGTGTAACATCAGTTACTAACTGATGTTACGCACCCTAATGATATTTCCATTAAAATAGTAGGCTATGAAAACACCTGATATTTTTGACTTATACACCGATTACCTGATCACTTCATTTAGCTATACAACAGCGACAGGCTTGT
>JAJJBE010000163.1 GCA_020996635.1 Bathymodiolus brooksi methanotrophic gill symbiont | reverse complement strand
CGACTGCTCGATTAGAGATTCTCAGTGCCCAGCAAGGGCTGAACAAGTTCGCTTTAAAATCGAAACTTTATATTAATGCTATTCGACAAGCTTTTGATGAATTGCAACAATTAAAGTCGGCTACTGCGTAACATCAGTTAAATAATATTTTACTAAAAGGTCATCTTAGATGGCCTTTTTTATTGCTTAAATATTTATGACAAACCTTAACGACTTACCCTTAGACTCTTCTTGGCAGCAATATTTAACAGAAGAGTTTAATAAAGCATATATGCAAAAACTGCAGTCTTTTTTACAGCAACAAGCACAGCAAAAAAAAATAATTTACCCTGAAGAAAATCAATATTTTCATGCTCTAAATTTAACCCCTTTTAAACAAGTTAAAGTTGTCATCTTAGGCCAAGACCCATACCACGGAGAAGGGCAAGCACATGGTTTAAGCTTTTCTGTATTAGCCAATACTAAATACCCACCTTCTTTAGTTAATATTTATAAAGAACTAACAGGTGACTTAGCAATAGAATTACCCGAAAGTGGTAATTTAACTTCGTGGGCTGAACAAGGGGTTTTATTGCTGAACAGTGTCTTAACGGTAGAAAAAAATCAAGCAGCTGCTCACCAAAAACAAGGTTGGGAACAGTTTACCGATAAAATTATTCAGTCATTAAATGAGTATTCTGAAGGAATTGTTTTTATACTTTGGGGTGCTTATGCACAGAAAAAAGCATCTTTTATTGATGATAAAAAACACTTCATCTTGAAGTCCTCGCACCCCAGTCCGTTATCATCTTATCGTGGTTTTTTTAGCAGTAAACCCTTTTCAAAAACCAATGCTTATTTGGAAAGCATTGGTAAGTCTGCAATTAATTGGTAATGCATTTAAGTATTTGTAATGAGGCTATTTTTGTATAAATTGCATGTTAGAATAAACAAGATTAATTTAGTATTGCTTTAGTATTAAATGAGTACTAAAAGAAGACGCTATCAAACTGATGAGATATCACTTTGATAGTCATTTAAATATTTGGAAAAAGATAAACAGCGTGAAAACACAAGCCCCCGTTATTAATGTAAAGCCCTATTTAGAAGATGAAGAACGAGTTGAGGCAGCTAAGAAATTAGATGCGAAAATAGAATCATCTAATCTAGAAGGGGAACGTATTCAAAAAGTACTTGCACGTGGCGGTGTGGGTTCTAGAAGAGAAGTCGAACGATGGATAAAAGAAGGCCTGATGACTTTAAACGGCTTACCTGCAAAATTAGGTGATCGTTTAAAAGAAGGTGATACCGTTAATTTAAGAGGTCGGCCTCTTCGGTGGGAAAAATTTGGCCTTCAGCCGACTCAAGTGATTATTTATCATAAACCAACCGGTGAAGTGGTAACACGTAATGATCCCGAAGGGCGACCAGTCGTTTTCAAAAAATTACCTAAACTCTTAAAAGGACGCTGGATTGCGGTTGGACGTTTAGATATTAATACCCAAGGCTTGTTGTTATTTACTAATAATGGCGAATTAGCGAATCGTTTAATGCATCCGTCATTTGAAATTGATCGTGAATATGCAGTGCGTATTTTAGGTGAAGTGAGTGAAGATACTCTTACTCAGCTAAAAGAAGGCGTGCAGCTAGAAGATGGCATGGCTAAATTTGATGATATTCAGTTTAATGGTGGTGAAGGTGCGAATCGTTGGTATCATGTCACTGTCACTGAAGGACGTAATCGCTTAGTTCGTCGTTTATGGGAAGCATTAGAGTTTCAAGTTAGTCGGTTAATGCGGGTTCGTTATGGGCCTATTTTCTTGCCCGATGGATTAGGTGCAAGACAAACACATGAATTATCGCAAAAAGAATTAGATGATTTATTAACTTTTGTTGGGCTGCCGACAGAAAAAATCACCCCTATATTTAATGCAAGGTCTGAAAAATCTGTTAAACCAAGAGGTGCAAGCAAGCCACGTTTACAGCAAGAAAAAGACCGAGAAAAAGCAGAAATCAGTCGAGGTCGTTTTAAGCAAGACCCCGCAAAAAAAGAACGCCGTCCTTCATTTAGCAAGCAAAAGAGAACACGGACATAAATAAAAGGAGGCCTAAGCGCCTCCTTTTTTGTTTTCACTATCCTTTAAGAGCATAAGTATGACAGAACTAATCATTGATAATACATCCTATACAGGGACACCAGAAGAAACTGTTTTGGATACTTTATTAAGAGAAGAAATAGAAGTTAGTTATGCTTGTAAAAAAGGAACTTGTCATAGTTGTATGATGCGAAGTACAGGAGGTACTCCACCATCAGCCTCGCAAAAAGGTCTAAAAGATACCCAAAAAAAGCAAAATTATTTTTTAGCATGTTTATGTATGCCTGAACAGGATATGGAAATTCGGCTGCCTGAGCAGTCTGAATTGTATAGCCAAGGAAAGGTGGTAGAAAATAGCATGTTAAATCGAAATACGTTACTTCTTAAGTTAGAGTGCCAAGATATCCAAGAATACTTTGCAGGCCAATTTGTTAATTTACAGCGGGAAGATGGTTTAACACGCAGTTATTCTATTGCTAATACACCGCAAAAATCAGGTATTTTGGAATTTCATATTCGTGAATTGGCTGATGGTCAGTTTAGCTCTTGGTTGCATAATGATATAAAAATTGGTGATACCATTGCAGTTTCCGAGCCACAAGGGCATTGTTTTTATATTCCTGAGCGTGCTGAAGAGGATTTAGTTTTAATCGGTACGGGCACAGGGTTAGCCCCCTTAGTTGGCATATTGCATGATGCTTTAGAAAAAGGGCATACGGGGTCGATTACTTTATTTCATGGCTCTAGTGTTTTAGAAGATTTATATCGGGTTAATGAAATGCGTGAACTCGCTGAAAAACATGCTAATTTTTCTTATTTCCCTTGTATTTCGGGGGATGTTGTACCGGATGGATTTATTGCTGGGCGTGCTGATGTGGTTGCAAAAGAAAATCAGACAGAATGGAAAAAAGTGCGTTTATTTTTGTGTGGTCATCCTGATATGGTAAATAGTATGAAAATGGATGGTTTTTTAAATGGTGTGTCTATGGATGATATTTATACAGATGCTTTTGAACATTCTGCATAGTAATACAATTAACTGAAATTTAAAATAATTAGGAATAGTTTGATATGAAAATTAAAGTAATTTTGCTGACTGCAATGGTTTTACCTTTTGCACAAGCATGTTCGTTTTCGACTAGTTCGGAAAGTATTTCAGCCAGTTCAGGTAGTTTTTCTGATTCAGTTGTATCTGTCATTAGCAGTGGCTCCTCATCAGAGAAAGATACCAAAGATTATCAAATTCAAGTAATGAATTACACCCGTGTTTATTTTACAAGTACTGAGTTTGATAGTGCTATATACAATAAAGGGATTTCTGTAATAGCCGAGGACTCGGGTATTACTAATTGGGAAGATGATGCTGATACTCTAAATGGAATTGGAAAGGGGTTAAAAAAAGCTAAAATTACAGGTGGATTATATGAAGCCTATAAAAGTAGCATTTCTACTAACGATGTAAAAAGAATGGGTTTAATACAAAAGGGTTACGACTCCCAAGATTAAGTCTTTAATTATTTTACATTAAGCTGTGTACAAGCTAAAAATTACGAGACAATTTTTATTGTGCGCAGTTCTTTGCTTGTTTAACTCACACTCCCTATCTGCAAAGACACTTGAATATCTCTATATTAATGCAAGTGAAGGAACCGCTAGTGGCGGGCATGTTGCTTTACGTTTTGATAAAGAAACCTTCCATTTTCAGCATTATGATGGCGGTATCATTCGTTTAGTTAAGCACCTCAATCTTGATTTTGACTATCAATATCGTTATCTTGAAAATCGTAGCTTTTATCAGGCGAATATTGAATTAACTGACTTGGTCTATACTCAGTTAAATGAATATTTTACATGGCTATTTTTTCAACAGAAACAACAAGATAAGTTATTAGCAGAAATTGAGCGTAATTTATTGTTTTTTAAGCAAGAATTAAACAACCCTTTGTTAAGCCTGCAAGGCGCAGGGCTGTTTGAATTTAAAGAACACGCAGTACAAAAAAAACATAAGGAATTGAACTCTCATTCTAAATTGTTAAAGCAAATTAATGTTAGCTACGGCGATGGTTTTTTAACTAAAAAGATTCTTGAGCTTAAAAAACAAAGAAAAGCGATACCCTTAGATTTATGGTCTAAAAGTAATTTAGAGCTAAAGGATGATTCCTTTACCAATGTTCCGTATTCATTTGCTAATCATTATTTGGATATAAGTAACAAAATATTATTTTTAAATGTGATTCTACAAGCGACTCCGTTGGGTGAAAGCAATTACTTTACCCCTGAAGGCGAAAATTTTAAGTTAACGGCAACTGAAAGAGTGCATTTAAAATCTTTTCGGAATGAATTATTAAAAAGCTTAACTCATTTGTTAAGTTCAAATAGACCAGATTGGGGAAAGTCTGCTTTTGTTTTATATGCCAGGATACTAAGTTTAGATTTAAGTATTCAATCGGGGCGTTTTGTTTTTTTAGATAGTTTTCAGGCAGCCAGCGTAAGAGTATCGACCGATAAAGTTAAAAAGTATAAGCAACTATTTCATGCGCAAAAGACTCAAGCGCTTATTTATCTTATAAATAAGAAAAAACAGTTATTTTCCAGCCAAGCAATTAAAGAAAAAGACTATAGTTTGTTTGCAGTAGTGAGCAATTATTACCATGAAAGAGATAGAGGGTTACAGAACTTTCAGGCAATCAGGACTTCAGGCGAACAACGCTTGCCAATAAAATCGATTGCTTTCCCTAGAGAGATGTACCCAGAGATTGCCCTAGATAGCAGCACGCAGGTAATAGCAGCATTAGAGGCTTATAAGCAAGAGTATAAGAGGCAATTATTTAAGTTATATCAATATAATCTATTTTCTAGAAATTGTGTAACGGAGATTTTTAGCAGCATTGAACGCGCAGGAATTGATAATGAGGCACTTTTTTTATTGGCGGCTAAAGTGAAATCAGATTTTGCTACTTTTATACCTTTTAAGTCTTTTTATAGCTTAGCAGAGAATAATTTAGTGAAAACACAGCCTTCTTTTCGGCAACAAAACCTAGTTAAAATGTATGCAGAAGAGAATGATGTAAAAGTGTTTTTTAGGGAGTTTAATACGCTGACTGCGAAACAGTATAAATTTAATGAGCAAGATTCATTATTCTTATTTTTTACACACGATAATGTTTGGAGTCGTCCCTTATTGGGAGTAGGGAATTTATTAGTGTCGACCGGGTATAATTTGTACGGGAGCTTAATGTTACCTTTTGATTTAGGTAAAACCTTAAGAAAATCTACCATGAGTATAGTCATGAGCTTGCCTGACCTAGTCTTTTTTAATATTCGTAAGGGTAGTTATCAGTATTTATTGCCCTTAACAATAGCGGGTATTAGAGATAGTAAGCTGAATAAGGCTATCTTCTAGTCAGGTTTATTCCGAAGCGATAAAATTATGCGGTATAGCTTCGGAATAAATATATTGGCTTTATTAAAGCTCCATTACACCATCCATTTCCACTTCTACGCCTTTAGGTAAAGCTGCAACACCAATAGCGGCACGGGCAGGGTACGGTTGAGTAAAGTACTCTCCCATAATTTCATTAACAATAGGAAAGTGGGATAGATCAGTTAAAAATACATTTAATTTAACGATATTGTGTAAATCGCCACCAGCAGCTGCAGTGACTGCTTTTAGGTTGTCAAAAACACGGCGAATATTAACGCTGATATCACCTTCAACAAGCTGCATTGTTTCGGGGATTAGTGGGATTTGCCCTGATAAATAAACGGTACTGCCTACTTTAACTGCTTGAGAATAAGTGCCGATAGCTTGAGGCGCTGAATCTGTATGTATAATTTGTTTTTCCATAGTTGTTAACCTTTAAGTCGAGTGATTTTTAAAGTAATCGGTAGTTTTTTAAGCTCGCGCATGATTGTGGCTAAGTGCGCACGATGTTTCACTGAAAAAGTAATATGGTCAATTGAAATGCGCGCATCTTGATCAGCAATTGTAATATGCTCAATATTTGAGTTCAAATTAGAAATGGTGGAGGCAATCATTGCTAAGGTTCCAGGTTGGTTTAGTATCTCTAAACGGATAGCAGTAGGGTACTCACCTTCTAAATCATTACCCCATTCAACTTCTAACCAGTCTGATGAATTTTTTCGCTCATCAACACTATTATGGCACTCAGGTCGATGAATGCTAATTCCTTTGCCAGGATGAAAATAACCGATAATTGTATCGCCAGGAATAGGGTGGCAGCATTTAGCTAAGTTAATCATAATGCCTTCAGTGCCCTTAATAATTAGTGGTGTTTTTACCTGGTTTTCACTGGTATCAAGTTTAATGGCAGCACTCATATCATCCTGATTAAGTTGTTTGGCAATTAAAAATGGCATTTTATTACCAAGGCCAATTTCTTCATATAAGGCATCAACACTGGCAATATTTAAGGTATCAAGTAGCTGCTCAAAAAGTTCGCTACTAATATCTTTTAAACGTAATTTTATGGCCAATAACTCTTTATTTAATAAATTACGCCCCAAATTAATCGCTTCTTGTTGTTTGAAGTTTTTTAGGTAAGAGCGAATTCCGGTACGAGCTTTAGTTGTGACCGCATAATTTAACCAGACGGGGCTAGGTTTCGCCCAGTCAGCCGTGGATACTTCAACAGTAACGCCATTATCTAGTTTGGTTTGTAAGGATACAAACTGCTTATCCACTTTTCCAGAAATACAAGAATTACCAATGTCAGTATGTACAGCATAGGCAAAGTCTATAATGCTAGCATTACGTGGTAAGGCAATGACTTTACCTTGAGGGGTGAACACAAAGACCTCTTGAGGGAATAAATCAACTTTTAGGTTATCAATAAATTCTAACGAGTTGCCTGAGGTTTGCTGCAATTCTAATAAATTACGAATCCATTCAGTCGCATGGTTCTTGGGTGTTGTTTGTCCTTCATGATCCGTTTTATATAGCCAGTGGGCAGCAATGCCAGACTCAGACAATCGGTGCATCTTATGGGTACGAATTTGAATTTCAATCGGCACTCCATAAGGGCCAATTAAAACAGTATGCAAAGATTGATAGCCGTTCGCTTTTGGAATAGCAATATAGTCTTTAAATTTTCCAGGGACAGGCTTATAAAGATTGTGTACAACACCTAAAATTCGGTAGCAGGAGTTAACATCTTCACAATAAATACGAAAGGCATAAACATCAAAAATATCCGAGAAGGGGAGCTTTTTATTACGCATTTTTTTGTAAATACTATAAAGAAACTTCTCCCGTCCTTTAATATTACTGGCAATTTCCATTTGATCTAGACGATTTTCTAGAGAGCTAGTAATGGTTTCTATGATTTCTCTACGGTGCCCGCGTGCTTTTTTGATGTGGGCTAATAAAATATCATGGCGCAAAGGGTACATTGCTTTAAAGCTAAGAGACTCAAGCTGATGACGAATGCTATTCATACCCAAGCGGTTGGCTATGGGGGTGTAAATTTCTAAGGTTTCTTTAGCAATGCGATATTTTTTTTCAGGACGCATAATACCTAAAGTTTGCATGTTATGCAGGCGGTCAGCAAGCTTGACCATAATTACCCGTAAATCTTTAGCCATCGCCAAACACATTTTACGAATATTTTCAGCTTGTGCTTCTGCTTTGGTTTTACAGTTTATTTGAGTTAATTTGGTAACACCATCAACTAATAAGGCGACATCATCACCAAAAAGCGTTTGAATTTCTTCAATAGTCGCATCGGTATCTTCAACAACATCATGTAAAATTGCCGCCATAATACCATGCACATCCATTTGCATTTTTGCCAGAATAACTGCGACAGAAAGGGGGTGACAGATATATGCCTCACCAGACTTTCTAAATTGACCTAGATGGTACTGCTCGCCAAATTGATAAGCTTGCAGAACATCATCAACATCAATTTCTGTTAGGTAGCTTTTTAATAGCGACTGTAATTGATTGAGCAATAGTTGCTCAGGCGTTTCGACAAGAATAGTTTTTGCCTGAGCATTCATAGGGCTACTTTAGTTGAAAGGTGTGATAGCAGGTGCCTCTAAAGTAGGCTCGGCAACTTGGTGTAATAAATCGAGGTTCTCTTTAGTGACCAGGCCTTCTGCAATTTCACGTAATGAAACAACGGTTGGTTTATCTTTTTTAGGGTTAGGAATAAGTGGTTCAACGCCAGATTCTAGTTGGCGTGCTCTTTTAGATGCTAATAAAACTAATTCAAAACGATTTTCGACGTTATCTAAACAATCTTCAATGGTAACACGAGCCATTTATATACCTTTTTTGGTGAATAAAATTTGGGTAATTATTATATACAGTTACGCTGTAATAATCTTGATTTTTAAGGATAAATAAGCATGAAAAAATTCACATAGGTGAAATTTCTAGCGTATTTCTTATTTTGCTTCTAATGCAGTGATGGCAGGTAGTTCTTTACCTTCTAAAAATTCTAAAAATGCACCACCTCCAGTGGAGGTATAAGAAATGTCATTTTTAATGCCGTATTTATCGATAGCTGCCAGTGTATCACCGCCGCCTGCAATAGAAAATGCACTGCTTTTTGCAATGGCGATAGCCAGTGTTTTAGTACCTTCTGCAAATTGGTCAATTTCAAAAACGCCAACAGGGCCATTCCAAACAATTGTTTTTGCTGAATCTAAAATAGCGGCATATTGTGCGGCTGTTTCTGGCCCTATATCTAGCACCATATCATCATCGGCAATATCACTTACTTTTTTAACGGTTTCTGTTACAGAGTCAGAAAATTCTTTTGCACAAACTACATCAACAGGAACGGGGATTTCAGAATTGTTTGCTTTAGCTTCAGCCATTAATGCTCTCGCATCATCTAGTAAATCCACCTCATATAAGGATTTTCCTATAGAATAACCAGCCGCTGCAATAAAGGTATTGGCAATACCACCGCCAACAATCAGTTGGTCAACTTTAGTCGATAAGGTTTTTAATACACTTAATTTGGTCGAAACTTTTGATCCACCAACAATAGCAACAACCGGGCTTTCTGGCTGGTTAAGTGATTTACCTAATGCTTCAAGTTCCGCTGATAATAAAGGGCCTGAACAAGCAATTTTGGCGTGTTCGATAACACTATGTGTAGATGCTTGTGCTCTATGTGCTGTACCAAAGGCATCCATAACAAAAATATCGCATAAAGCCGCCATTTTTTTACCTAGCTCTGGACTATTGGCTTTTTCACCCACGTTAAAACGCACGTTTTCACATAAAACCACTTCACCTGCATCAATTTGAACACCATCAATCCAGTCTTTTTCTAAGCGAACAGGTTTGTTGAGTAACTCAGATAAACGTGTTGCAACGGGCTGTAAAGATGTTTCAGGATCAAACCCACCTTCCGTTGGGCGGCCTAAGTGAGACATCAATATCACTGCAGCCCCCGCTTTCAAGGCTAGCTCTATCGCAGGTAAGCTTGCTTGTATACGGATATCACTACTGATAATGCCATTTTTTACAGGGACATTTAAATCTTGGCGAATTAAAATTCGTTTGCCATTTAAATCTAAATCAGTCATTTTTTGTATGGGCATAATCATCTCCAG
Organism: Bathymodiolus brooksi methanotrophic gill symbiont; assembly: GCA_020996635.1. Taxonomy (GTDB): domain Bacteria; phylum Pseudomonadota; class Gammaproteobacteria; order Methylococcales; family Methylomonadaceae; genus Methyloprofundus. The sequence goes on along the minus strand of JAJJBE010000163.1, from coordinate 3,830 downwards.
AGTAAGTGATATAAGTGGTGTATTAATTTAATAAATTATTATACCTTAACTGATACAGTATGCTTAAATGACTGAAAGATAGAAGTACCGATTAATTTTATATAAAAGAGGTGAGTTATGGCTATTGATAATCAAGAATTTAAAAATGCATTAAAAATGTGGGCGAGTGGTGTTGCCGTTGTGACTGCAAACTCTGACCAAGGTGAGCAAGGGATGACAGTTACATCATTCACCAGTGTCTCTATGGATCCTCCACAAGTATTAGTTTGTGTTAATGGTGACGCAGAAACAGGCGCGATTATTTCTGCAGGTGATGCCTTTGCGGTTAATATTTTATCGGCAGAGCAAGAGCATGTTTCTAATGAATTCGCAGGCGGCAGTAGTATGGAAGAGCGCTTTAAGAGTATTGCATGGAAGAAAGGAAAATTAGGGCTTCCCGTTTTTGATGATTCATTAGTGAATATGGAATGTACTTTAGTTGAAAAAGTAAAAGCAGGTTCGCATTGGATTTTGATTGGTGAAATTCAAAATACCCAAGCTAAATCAGGTGATCCAGTGCTGTATTTTAACTCTGGTTACCGTCGTGTTGCTGCTGATTAAGTAATTAATTAGGCGCGCCATTCCTACTTCATGAAACATTGGGATGTCCTATCGCCAATCTTCATTCAGCACGGAGCGATTTATGGGAGCCCCAGTTCGTCCTGCGTCCAACTCAACTACGCAAAAAACACTGCTTCGTTAAGTCTACCTCAAATGACTTGACGGCTGTCGGGATAACTACTTGCCTCCCGAGCGAACTGACCAGTTCACTTCGGATTGGCGAATTTCCCTGTCGCCTACTGCGGACTAAAAATCATCACTTCGCTGCGCTCCGTTTCCCTGATTTTCAGCGATTGTTAGCATGGTGTCTCCATGCTAACAATAGTGGCAATTTTTTTACCGGCTTTATCGGCGGTATTTGACTTACCAGCTTCTCTATACCCAAGCTACTTGAAGATGCAGGCTTAATGGAACCGCGATCTTTAGTCGCGGAATGCTTGATATGTGATTGCAGCGGCTGAAGACCGCTGTTCCATTTAGTTAAAATCACGCATCTTCATTTATTTTGAGTATATATTTTGCCTTAACTTTGGTTTAGCCTCTTAAACTAAAACGCTGTGGTGTGGCTCGGTTTAGCGTCTTTTTTAGTTTTATTAGGACATTTCACCCAGGCTTTCTTGAGCCTTTTTGTATCCAAGATCTATCATTTCAGCGGCTAATTCAAACTCTAAAGTCCCACATGCATTTCGAGCTATTTCTATAAAACAATCAGCGGGGTAAGCGGCTAGTTTCTGTCTTGCGATAGTGCTTTGCATTGCATCAAAGGCCTGATTCGCTATATCGTAGGCATCCCATTCTTTAGTAATGTGATTTACTGTCGAATCTTTAAAACTTTCTACAAATTCAGTAATCTTCTCAGCAAACGGGGATTTATTTTCGCTTATTGAATCGTTATTTATCGTTATTATCTCTTTGTTATCTATCTTTCCACCAAGATTAACTGCGATAGTTAAATCTGTTGTATCACTAAAGGTAGGTGCTATCGGAACAGGGTTTAAAACACCACCATCAATCAGGTCGACACCTTTATATCTAAATGGAGTAAAAAATAGCGGTAAAGATATAGATGCTCTAATGGCATCAAAAAGCTTCCCTGAATTCATCCATACTTCTTTTTCATTAAGAATATCAGCCGCAACAGCAGTATATTTAGTAGGTAGTTCTTCAATAACTACATCACCCACTAGATCAGTCAGTGTATTGATGATTTTGTCACCTTTAACAAGACCACTTTTTTTCCACGAGAGATCAAGCAATGTGACGATATCAACTTTTGTTATTGCTCTCACCCAACTTTCAAAATCATCTAGCTTTCCAGCTGCGTAAATACCACCAATAAGTGCGCCCATAGAACAACCGGAAATTGATTCTATTTTGAAGTCATTTTCTTCAAGCCAATGAATCACCCCAATGTGCGCTAAACCACGGGTACCACCACTTCCTAAAACAAGGGATACTGTCTTTTTATTTTTTGTTGGCATAAATAGTATTAATCACCTTTTTCTGGGCTGCTAACGAGCCTGTAGAAAGTCTCATAAATAGCAGCTAAACCAAGTCACTCAATCATTTTTTTTAATTGTCATCATTATGCCCAATTTTTTTACTAATATCTATTGTTTCCATTTTTGGCTTGATATATCTAGCTTATAGACGGATTTATTCTGTTTTCTGAGGCTCTTTATCTCCTATTCCTCTGCTTTGCTTTCTTATGCTACAATTTCACTCATGCATATACGTTTTGTTATGCATAACTACTATAAACACAAGGTAAAATTCCTAATGGATTTATTCAAAAAAGTAATACTAGCTTTATTTGTTAGCATCTCAATGTTTGCTATTTCGCCTGCTGTCATGGCTGGCGTACCTGAGCCTGCATCAAGAGAAGAAGTAATAGAGTCAATTGAAAATACTATCAAGCTTTCAGAGCAAACATTAGCGGCAATAATAGCAAATGAATCAAAAAAGAGTGTTGAAGTATTATTTAAAGCAACTAGAAAAGAGTCTAAAAAGATTGAGAGTACACCTGTTGAAAGAACTCGTTCTAAAGCTAGCCAAAAAATGGGCAAAGCACGCCTTGCCTATAAAAAGGGCCATAGCGAAAAAGCAGAAGAATTAATGATTCGCGTTGTTGAACTTTTCAAAAAAGTGCAAGAAATACACAACAGATTAGACTACTAAGATTTACTTCATGACGGGTTCATTGTGATAAACAATTGAGCCTGTTTTATTATCTGGTGTTTGTTAAATCATCCACTCCAACTATCTCCGCAGGACTAGTCATGGGAGTCAGGTTTTTGACTCATACCTATTAGGGTACAACGTAGTGAAACCTAAAAAATAATTACCATTTGACACCATAGTCACTTGTTAGACTTTTATGGATGAGAGGCATAGTTTAATGTTTCTACAACCCATTGATTTAAACTTTTACCTTCAGATATTGCCACACTTGCAATATCTTCATGTAATGTTGCTGGAATACGAATATTGAATTTACCAGAAAAATTCTTTTTGGGTTCAACGTTATCTTCTACGCACATTTGAAGGAAAACTTTAAGGGAAATATCCCCTTCTTTTTTTAACCCTTCAATATCACTTGCATAAAAATCTGCACTACCATTTAACCCCATAAACTCACCTCGAAACATTTCAAGTTCAGAGTCATATTGAATCAAAGCACGATAGCCATTAAGTTCCATTATATTCATTTTGGTACTGCCTTATTTTCTCTTAACCATTCACGAATACTAGCTACAGCCCCTTTATCTGTATTCGGTGATGGATGTGGACGATGAAATACTTTTCGAGTATTAAACAAACGAACACCAATACGCGAACCTTCACGCTCACTTATTTCTGCACCGAGTTCAATAAATAAAGACTCAATATCATTCCATTTTATATTTCCACTAACAGGATGATGAAAAATAAGTTCTAATATTTTCTGGCATTTTCGTTTCATTTATAAATAGTACCAATTAATAGTACCAATTAATAGTACCAATTAATAGTACTAATATCAATAAAAAACCATGCGGTACAGTTTCTAAAAAAGTCTAACGAGGCTATAGGAAAACCCCTTTCCCTATAAAAACTCACTAAATAACTGATGTTACGCACCCTAATGATATTTCCATTAAAATAGTAGGCTATGAAAACACCTGATATTTTTGACTTATACACCGATTACCTGATCACTTCATTTAGCTATACAACAGCGACAGGCTTGT
>JAJJBE010000065.1 GCA_020996635.1 Bathymodiolus brooksi methanotrophic gill symbiont | reverse complement strand
TCTGCCAAGGCATAACGCCATTTAAGCTGGTTTTGACAGCAGACTTTTAACATATCACGTCATTGTTCATTCTTTGTTACCTCACTTTTTCTTTTTTCACGCTGAGTTTTTATGTCACAAAATTGGGGGGGCTTTTTGACTCATTCAAAGGCAACAGGCAAGCTTGTTTCCTTTGAATAATACACGCCATTCAGCAAGTTAATGCCTTTCACTGAACGATTAACACAATGATCATAATGCCAACAAATGAGGTCGTTCTCCTTGCTATGTGGCTTTTCTTGGAGGGTGTCATCAAAAATTAAAACACCCTCCTAATCCAATAAAACCAACCTTCATTACATATCCTTTCTAAACCTTAATATCGAGCAATGCTGTAGCCTGTATATACCCAAGCTATTGAAGGTGCTGGCTTAATGGAACTGCGATCTTTAGTCGCAGAATACCTTGATATGCGATTGCAGCGGCTAAAGACCGCTGTTCCGATTTGTTAAAATCACGCATCTTCATTGATTTTGGGTATAAAGCTTTACGCAATACAGGCTACATGCTTATTTTATAATTTGCACAGAATCCACTTCTATTTTTGCATCAGATAAGAAGCTTTTTTCTACTTCCCCTATAATGCGGATTTTTGCTTGCGGTGTTACCACTATGCCGCGTAAGTCTTTATCTTCAATTTCTATTTCAATCTCACCCGTGCTATCAGTAAATAAATAATGTTCTGATTTGATTTGCTTAACAATAAACCCTTCCAGCACAATATTATCATCATCACTCATCTTCTTTGCTGCTTTGACAGTACTCAGCGTTGTCGTCGCGCCATGTCCTTGAAATTCAGCTAGTAAATTAGTTGAAAAAAACATCACGGCTAAAAATATTGGTAATTTTGTTTTCATCTTATTTTCCTGTTGGTTATAGCTATACTTCTGGGAGCAGGGGCTGCCAGCCCCTGAATGGGCAAGCTGCCCATTTTTCCATGTACATTATCTGCGCGGCGATGAGAATTTCTGACATAGACTCCCGCAAAGCACAGCGGAACTATCACATGGTAATGGTGGGCACGAGATAAAGCCTCTTTGCCCACCCTACAAACCTAATCGAAGCTACAAAACTTTAAATACTTAATAACACATCAACCCCATTAACAGGACAAAGCTGCGTCACAGGTAAATCTTGTTTATTTTTCCAAGCAGCAACCGCCTCATGTTTTGCACCAGAAACAACAAATATTAATTCTTCTGTATTACTAAGTGCTTTTGCACTAATACTGACTCGGTCAGAAGGTGGTTTTGGTGAGTTATGCACAGCATGCGTTAATTCATCTAAATTATGCACATGCCCTGGGAATAAACTGGCAGTGTGCCCATCTTCACCCATTCCTAATAACACTAGATCAAACTTGCCTGCTTCTGTGACATCTTTTGCATAACTTTCTGCACCTGCTTCTGCACCTAATTCAGCAGGAATAGCATGTATTTGAGCCTTAGGAATCGTTACTAAATTCAACCATTTCTGATCCGCTACTAAACTATTACGCTCGGCATCATCAACCGGCAGGCAACGTTCATCACCATGATAAATATGCCATTTACCCCAATCTTGCTGCTTTGTTGCCAATAATTGATATGCTTTTACAGGCGCTGTACCTCCTGCAAGGACTAATTTAAAAGCCCCTGTTGCTTTAATTGCTTTATCCGCCGCGTCTAAAACACGCTGACATACCGCTTCCGCTAACTGGTCAATGCTCTCGTATGGTTTCCATGTTACTTCTTGTGTCATTTTTCTTCCTGTAAAGTATTACGCCAATGCTGGCTTTCTTTTTCAAATAAACGGCGTTCTTTAGGCCCCCACGAACCAGCTGGGTAAGTTTCAATATAATCACGATCTACCGCCCACTTATTTATAATAGGGTCGACTATTTTCCATGCGTATTCCACTTCGTCATAACGTAAAAATAACGACCTATCTCCTAGAACTACATCTAATAATAGCCCCTCATAAGCATCGGATGCTTGCTCATCATCATTACGGTAACTCGCATTCAAATTAACAACGCGTGTTTCCATTTCCAAACCCGGCTCTTTAACTGTCATTTCCATACGAATACATTCTTCGGGCTGTATGCCTAGTAACAACCAATTTTGTGTCGCCTTTTGTGCAGAAGTATTACGAAATAACTGAGTGGGTGCATGCCGAAAACAAATAGAAATAGTCGACTGAGCTTTTGCCATACGTTTACCCGTACGCATATAAAAAGGTACACCACGCCAGCGCCAATTATCAACATACAATTTCATTGCTGCGTAAGTTTCTGTCACGCTACCTTTGGTAACGCCATCTTCCTGTGCATAAGCTTTAACTTGCTCGCCATTAATTTCACCCGCTGCATATTGCGCACGGAAAGCATGAGCATGTACCGCCTCTTCTGGGATAGGACGAATTGATTTTAAGACTTTTACTTTTTCATCGCGTAAATCTTCCGCATCAAGTGAAACAGGCGGCTCCATTGCAACTAACGTTAATAGTTGTAATAAATGGCTCTGTAACATATCGCGCATTGCACCCGTATGATCATAATACTGCGCACGACTGCCTATGCCTAATTGCTCTGAGTGGGTAATTTGAATATGGTCAATATAATTCCGATTCCATAGTGGCTCCAGCATGGCATTAGCAAAACGATAGACTAAAACGTTTTGTACCATTCCCTTGCCTAAGTAATGATCTATTCGGTAAATTTGTTCTTCTTTTAAATATTGACTGATTTTATTTTGCAATGAGCGCGCACTTTCTAAATCTGTACCAAAGGGTTTTTCAATAATAACCCGGCGCCAGAACTGCTGTTCATCCAGTAACTTTAGCTTGCTAAGTTGTTCGATAACATGGCTAAAATCAGAAGGATTAATGGCCAAGTAGAAAGCCATATTTTGTGGGAATTCTTGAGTATCGCTCACCAATGCTGCTAATTCGCTATAGCAATTTTCTTGTAGCATATCGCCTTTATGATAATGCAAGCGATCAATAAATCGATTAAACACGCTTTCATCGATACCCCCGCGTGCTTTTTCTTCTAGCATCTCTCTAACTTCTGAGATCCATTTTTTCTTATCCCAGTCTCTACGCCCCAAAGAAACAATTTTAGTTGCTTTCGCTAAACGGTTTTCTACATCAAGATGATAAAGTGCGGGAATGAGCTTTATGCGCGATAAATTCCCCGTCGCACCAAAAATAATATAAGTACAAGCTTCTGTTTTCATATAAAGTCCTAAGCTAATGTTTTGTTAATTTATAATTTTATTTTGATATAAATCAGCAATGGGAAAGCATAAGTCATAATCATTCCACTCCAAATCTCCCCCTTCTATTTCAAATTTAGAAAACTCTTTATAAGACAGGTATTTTCTAATTAGCGGATTCAAGGAAGCAGATAGAAAAGGATAAAAATCAATCACTTGAATGGTCTTATCATTAAATTCTAATTGCAATTCAAATTGTTTAATATGCTTTACATTTTCTATAAAAATAATTTGATTATCAGAAATCATTTCACTCGCCTATTTACCTCTTCACAAGAAACTTTCTTATGAAGTACAAAATAATCAACCCACTTACTCACTATTTCATCAGAATAAGCTGCAATAAATAATTTAAAATCGCGCAGCTGATTAACTGATAAAGGCTTTTTTCCTTTAACTGCTTTAATTTTAATGTCTATTACTTTGCCATTGTCTATTATGAACTCCGCCTTTGATTCACACCCTTGGTATTTTCCATGCACATGAATAGGCTCATGCTCATTACTATAAAACATAATAATGATACCGAAATAACTATAGAGTTTTGGCATATAAATTCAAATAATTAAAGGCAGAGTAGCAAAGCCACTCCACCTATAAAAACTCTTTACGCGTTATACGTTGTTGAAGCCATTTTTCCACCTGACCCTGTCCAATCTGTATGAAAGAACTCTCCACGCGGTTTATCTAAACGCTCATAAGTATGTGCGCCAAAATAATCACGTTGTGCTTGTAATAAATTAGCCGGTAAACGTGCGCTACGATAACCATCATAATAAGCAAGTGCCGATGAAAATGCAGGTGTTGGTACAGCTAATTGCACTCCCATCACCACAGACTCACGCCAGCCTGCATCTGCAGTTTGAATGGCATTATTAAAGAAGTCTGCTAATAATAGATTTTCTAGCTCAGGGTTATTATCGTAAGCAGCTTTAATATCATTTAAAAATTGGCTACGAATAATACATCCGCCACGCCACATGAGCGCGATACCACCATAATTTAATTTCCAGCCATATTCTTTTTCAGCGGCACGCATCAGACCAAAGCCTTGTGCATAAGAAATAATTTTTGACGCATAAACTGCATCGCCAATGGCTTTAATTGCTGATTTTTTATCGCCAGTAAATTTTGTATTCGCTTGCGGTAAGATTTTTGAGGCGCGTACACGCTCTTCTTTTTGTGCTGATAAACAACGTGCAAAAACAGATTCTGCAATTAACGTTAATGGCGCACCTAAATCTAGCGCATTAATACCGGTCCACTTACCGGTGCCTTTTTGCCCTGCTGTATCTAAAATCTTATCGACTAGCGGTAAGCCACCTTCATCTTTATAAGCTAAGATGTTCGTGGTAATTTCAATCAGGTAAGAATCTAGAACGCCTTTATTCCAGTCGGCAAAAACCGTTTGAATTTCATCAGCACCAAGACCAAGGCCTTCGGATAATAGCTGGTAAGCTTCACAAATAATTTGCATATCGCCATATTCAATGCCGTTATGTACCATTTTCACATAATGACCCGCGCCCTCTTCACCAACCCACTGGCAACAAGGCTCGCCGTCTACTTTTGTAGAAATTGCTTGCAGAATTGGCTGCACGGTTGCCCATGCTTTTTTATTTCCACCCGGCATAATTGAAGGCCCGTTACGAGCGCCTTCTTCACCACCCGAAACACCTGAGCCAATATATAAAAGCCCTTTTTTGGCTAAATCGACTGTACGACGATTTGAGTCTGTATATAAAGAGTTTCCACCATCAATAATAATATCGCCTTCAGATAATAGCGGCGTAAGTTTATCAATATAGCTGTCTACAACATCACCCGCTTTTACCATTAACATCACAACACGCGGGCTTTTTAGGCCGTCAACCAACTCTTGTAACGAGTAAATTGCCGTGACTTGAGTACCTGCAGCTGGGCCTGCAAGAAAATCATCAGTTTTTCCTGCTGAACGATTATGTACCGCTACTTTAAAACCATGATCATTCATATTTAACACTAAGTTTTGCCCCATTACAGCAAGACCTATTAACCCAATATCTGCACTCATTACTCTACCTTTATACGTTAAAAACTATAAACTTATTATAAACCGAATTATTCAGTTTATTTATTATTTAAATAAACTGGTAATTATAGCTAATATATTGCCGCATATCAATGTTTGATTGCTATATAATTTTACTTTTACCTTTTTCCTTTCAATTTAAAGAGATTTTTATGACCTCCTCTTCCGATTCCGATAGCTGCCTTTGTGGTTCTGGCTTAGATTATTCTCAATGCTGCAGCTTATTACACTCAGGTGAAAAACAAGCGAGTACAGCAGAAGCCCTTATGCGCTCACGTTTTACTGCTTATGCCATGCAAAACGGTGCTTATTTGTTACAAACTTGGGAGGCCAGTACACGCCCAGAAACAATTGATTTTTCTTAAAGAAACGGGTGAATGGAAGCGTTTAGAAATTAGTCTAACAAAAAAAGGCTTAGCAAAAGATAAGAAAGGGATAGTCGAATTTAAAGCATTTTTTACCCAAGATGGTACCGACCAAGTGATGAATGAAATCAGCCGCTTTGTAAAAGTACAAAACCGCTGGTTTTATTTAGATGGAAAAGTTAAATCCGTTGCGAATGCAGAAATGACCGTTAATCAAGGATTAAATGCACCTTGCCATTGTGGTAGTGGAAAGAAATTTAAGCGTTGTTGTGGAAAATAAACTATCCATGCTATTATTTTAATACTTAAGTATTATTAAGAGGCGTATTATGTCATTAGCAATTAAAGAAACAACCAGCATTAAGCTAGATAAAAAAGCCAAAGACAATGCAAAACTTATCTTTAAAGAATTAGGCATTACCATGGGGGATGCCTTTAATATGTTTTTAAGCCAAGTAAATTTGCACCAGGGTATTCCCTTTGAAATAAAGATCCCTAATCCTGAAACAAAAAAAGCGATTAAAGAAGCAAGGGTAGGTAAAAATATTGATGATTTTTCACTTGATGAACTTTCATAAATGAAGTTAAAACGTCACAAACTGTTTATCAAAGACTATCGAAAATTGCAAATCAATGATAAACAGTTTGAAAAGTTCATTCAATTCATTAACTGCCTTAGGGAGGGCTTCCCCTTACCAAAGGAATCAAAAGATCACGCTTTAAATGGTGAATACTCAGATTGTCGAGAATTTCATTTAGGAGGTGACACTCTGGTTATTTACCTTAGCCAACCTGCAGAAATAACTCTGCTACGAATTGGAAGTCACTCCCAGCTATTTTAAAAATTCTATTCCTCTTTTAACTGCTCTATTCGAAAGTCACCTGCTTTATTTAAACCTAAGTGTTTAGCTAAATAAGGCAGCGCTTCTTGCATTTGTGCTTTTAATGTCCATGGTGGATTAATAACAATTAACCCACTTGCCATCATACCATGCTCATTACTATCTGCAGACTGCGCTAACTCAAATAACTGAATATTTTTAATAGCCGTTGCTTTAAGTTGTCGTTCTAGCAAGTTAATTCGTTCCCTATCAACAACTGGGTACCAAAGCACATAAGTCCCAGTTGCAAAACGTTTATACATTTGTTCCAGTGTGACAACAACTTGCTGGTATTCTGTTTTGATTTCATAAGAGGGGTCAATTAAAACTAAGCCACGTCGCTGCTGTGGGGGCATCAGCCCAACACCATGTTTAAAACCATCTTCATGAAAAATTTGTACGCGCCTATCTCTTTGCATCGAATCATTTAAGATTTCAACTTCTGTATTATGCAACTCATACAACTTTAATTGGTCTTGTCTACGTAAACGCTGCTGAGCAATCATTGGTGAGCCTAAATAATGAGTTAGCTCATCACTTAGATTCGCTTGTTTGATTTGATCAACATACGTTTGAATACATTCAGGTAAATCCGCCCGTTGCCATAACCGAGCAATTCCTTGTGTATATTCTTGAGTTTTTTCTGCTTGTTCACTTTGCAGGGAATAAGCACCTGCCCCTGCATGGGTATCAATATAACAAAAGGGCTTGTCTTTCTTTTTAAGGTGTTCCAGTATGTGAATAAGAACGGTGTGTTTTAACACATCGGCATAATTGCCTGCGTGGTAGGAATGACGATAACTAAGCATAAAAATATAATGTAAGTCGGTTTAGCTGAATGAGCCTAAACCGAATAAAAATGGAGGTATTATCTTCCTAAAATCCCTTTTACTGATTGTAATAAATCAGAAGGTAAAACCACTGTTTTAGCATTATCAGATTCAGCCAATTTTTTCATTGCCTCAACATATTTTTCACCTAATAAATAAGTGGCAGGTAATTCTTTATCTTGAATTGCCGCAGTAATACTTTCAATGGCTTTAGCGCTCGCGTTTGCTAAAAGAATTTTTGCTTCTGCATCACGACGAGATGCCTCTAAACGACCATCAGCCTCTAAAATAGCCGCTTGTTTTTCACCTTCTGCACGCGTTACTGCTGCACGACGCTCTCTTTCTGCCGCACCTTGCTCTTCCATAGAGGCTTGCATAGTCGTCGATGGATTAATATCCTGAATTTCTACCGTTTTTAGCATAACGCCCCAATCAGCAATATCATCAGAAATGGCATCTTTTAATTTTTGCTTTATATGATCACGTGACGATAAGGCATCATCTAAAGACATTTCACCAATAATTGCTCTTAAAGAAGTTTGTACCAGCTTTTCAATTGCTAAAACAAAGTCTTCGACACCATAAACTGCTTTTTCTGGTAATACGATATTAATATAAGCAATCGCATTAGTAATAATTACTGCATTATCTTTAGTAATAACTTCTTGCGGTGGAATATCTAAAACAATATCCTTTGTAGTGATTTTTTCTATCACTGAATCCACATAAGGAATCACAAAGTTTAGCCCAGGGAGTAAAGTTGTATGGTACTTCCCTAGCCGCTGAACAATGTGCTTGTAACCTTGCGGAACAATGCGCACTCCTTTGATAACCGTAACAATTACCAATATAATAAATGCAATAACAATATATAAACCTTCCATTATTTAATCCTCTTTTATTTAACTGAAACAATCAATGTATTACCCGAAAATTCACGTACGGTAACGCGACTCCCTACTTCTACAGTATCCGTACAAATAAATTGCCATTCGTCTGCACCTAATATAGGTGCTGAAAATCGCAATGTTCCCCGCCCTTCATGTGCGGAGTTATACTCGATAACTGTGCCCATCTGCCCTAGCATGCTTTCTTTTGCCATCCCTGAAAATGATTTATTTTTTAATAAGGGAGAGACCCACTTAAACCATGAAAAAACAATAAAGATTGATAGTATGATCCAAATAGTCAACTGCATAGTAAAAGAAAGTGGCAGTAACCACAGCAACAAACCAACAATTAACGCACTTAAACCAAACCAAAGTGCCACAAAGCTAAATAGCATAATTTCTAATAAAGCCAAAGCTAACCCAAAAATCATCCAATGCCAATAAGCAACTTCTGTATTTAACCACTCAAGCATACCCACCTCCTTAAAATTTATGTTCTTTCATCAGTTAGAATCGTACAATATACCCTTAATTTTAAAGTAACAGGAAAAAGCATGATTATTTGGGCATTTAATTTACTTATTTTAGCGACAGGGATTTTAATAGTCGGATTAATTAACCCTAAGTGGATATTATTTTGGTGGGAGAAAAAAGAGCCAAAACGTATGTTTGTTGTCGGCTTTAGTGCTGCGATATATATGGGAGCCGCAGTCTTATTCGGCGAAGGCAATCGTTTAAACGAACCGCTTTCTGAAGTTATTCAAAAAGATAAAGTTATCATTGTAGAAAGCGAAAGTCCGGCTGATTTAGTTGCAAAATAGAATTTTCACAAGCTCTTCAGCATCTCAATAAAGGCGGATTAAAAACCCGTCATTTACCTAGCCTGCAACAATAGAACGATTTCTACCCTGCTTTTTAGCCGCATAAAGTGCTTTATCAGCACGATTAAAAATCTTCTCCTGTGTATCACCTTGTTCTAAATCAGCAATACCGCAAGAAATTGTAATACTGATTCTTTTCCCGCCATAGGTAAAACCCGTTTTCTCAATAATTCGGTGAATTTTATCAGCTAATATTTGCGCAGATTTTTTATCTGTATTTGATAGCAGCATAGCAAACTCCTCACCACCAAAACGCGAAACAAAATCAGTTTGGCGACAGTATTTTTTTAACAAACTGGCAATGATACTTAAAGTTTTATTGCCAGCAGCATGTCCGTAGGTATCATTAATATTTTTAAATAAGTCGATATCCCAAACTAACAGACTTAAAGGTGTTCCATCGTGCAAATTCAACATCAAAATGTTGCTCGTATGCTAACCGGTTAGGTAATTGTGTTAGTTTATCGGTAAAGGCTTGAATTGATGCTTTTTTAAGATTCGCTTCTAGATCTTGCGTTTCTTTTTTCATCATTTCAATTTCAGAATTCATTTGATCAAATTGCTGCTTGGTTTTTTCCGTACGTACCTTTTCTTCTTTTTTATGCGTTTGTATTTGCGTGCGTAATGTCGTTAATTCATCTTTAATTAATTCTTTTAACGGCTCTAATTTAGTGGCATTTTCAGAATGCTCATGTAAAGCCTGCACTTTTTCATCTAATGCTTGTTCAAATATCCGTTTTTGAATTTGCGTTTCTTCATATAAATTATTAGCACCCATCGTCCCTGTCGCTAATGCTGTTAGCTGTTGAGTGACCAAAGAAAGGAAAACTTCCATTTCTTTTTTCTCATGCTGGCTATGCTATTTTATTTCTTGTAAAAAATCTAATGCCGCCTCAATATTTTCCGAAAAATGATCCTCAGATTGCTCTTCATTTAAGCTTGAGATTATTTTATCAGCTTGCTTTTGCGAGGTATTGGGGATATCTAGCCCTTGAATTAGCTCAATAAATTGTTGGCTAATCTCACTCATATCCAAATTAACAGTCTCCCCGGACAATTGGACAGGAGGGGCTGTAACGTCTGATTCTATTGATGAACAAAGTTTGTTAATCAATAGAATCAATTCTGCTGTACTTTTTAATTTTCCTGATTCAAACTGTTCACATACTCGTTTAATGGCCTCAACTGTTTCTGAGCAGTGCCCTTGAGTCACTAAAAAATCAAACAATAAATGAGTATTTCTTTCTTCGGGTAACGCATTTTTTGTTTCATCAAAACTAAGTAGCTCTTGCGAAAACTTCTCTAACAATAGAGTTAATTCCGCACTGCTAATTCCACCTTTTAATTTTGTACGTATTTTTAATAAATGAGGATCTAAACCTGCATATACCCCTCTCACAACAAGACATAAACGATTGAGTGTTTGCCGGTATATCTCATCGTTTTTAGCATTTAGCTGTTCAATGCTATCTACCTTATCTAGCTGCGTATAATATTTTTCTTTCCATTTGTCCGTATTATCACTATCTATGCTTTTTGGCTTACGTATTTTATCAATTAAACTCATTATTATTTTTGCCTATAAAATCTTAAAGAGTAAATCGCCAGTACAACCCCTTTTGTACTGGCTCTAGTTATTACTTAGCTGAACTTTCTTGTGCAATTAACTGATTAATCACGGTAATCATTTTTTCATTAGAACCTGCAGTACGTGCACTCACTAAATATTTACCGTTCACAACCACAGCAGGAACGCCTGTAATACCGTATTTAGGCCCCATCGCTTTAGCTTTACGCATTTGGCTATCAACATTAAATGAATTAAATGCTGACGTAAAATCTTCTTTACTCACTCCGTGCGCAACAAAGAAATCAGCCAAATCAGATTCACTTACTAATGCTTCATCCTTTACTTGAATCGCATGAAAGAAATCGCCATGAACTTTATCCACCACACCTAAGTACTCAGCCGTAAAATAAGCTTTA
The DNA here is from genome assembly GCA_020996635.1 of Bathymodiolus brooksi methanotrophic gill symbiont. GTDB lineage: Bacteria > Pseudomonadota > Gammaproteobacteria > Methylococcales > Methylomonadaceae > Methyloprofundus. The sequence continues at coordinate 2,308 of JAJJBE010000065.1, read as the reverse complement.
GCGTGCTTTCCCCACTGCGCATTAAAAACAGCTGGCTGACGTATGAAATTAACATTTTCTGGTAAATTTTTCTGCCATTTCTCCATATAAGGTTCTAACTTATAACAATGCGGGCACCCATACCAAAAGAACTCTATCACTTCGACTTTACTGGCATCTTGAGTTGGCTGTGCCGTCGCCAAGTCTTTATAACCTTTCGCGACAGCTAAATTAATGCTCGATAACATTAATAAACTCAATAAGCCCGCATATATCACTTTTTTTAACATAAAAATTTCCTTATCAATCATTTCATCGTAGAAATATAATTTGCTGTCGCTTTAATTTCTTTATCAGACATTCTTTTTGCAATCATACGCATGATATTTTCTGAATTATTAGTTCGTTTACCTGCTTTATAATCATTTAAAGTTTTAATTAAATAATCTGCATGCTGGCCATTTAATGCTGGAAATGCAGCCGGCTTATTACCTTCGCCCTCAGGGCCATGACAAGCAATACATGCCGAAACTTCACTTTCTAAATTACCATTAAGAAAAACATCTCGCCCTAATACCAACATAGCATCACGCTTTTCTTGTGCCGCTAATTTATTAGTTGCAGCCTTTTCTTTTAATTCTGCCTGCTGCTCATCACTTAAATCATCGCTAATTTCTTCATCATCAAGCTCTAGTGCAGGTAAAGAATTACGTGTTACTTTTTGCGCTTCATAAAAAATAGCAATATCATCTATATCTGCATTGCTTAAACCTGCCGCCATAGACGCCATCATTGGCCCATTACGTGACCCATCTTTAAACGCATGCAACTGTTTAATAATATACTCTTCATTTTGAGATGCTAATTTGGGGTACATAGAAATTAAGCTATTACCTTTGTTACCATGACAACCCGCACAAGTCGCGCTTTTTGCCTGCCCTGCTTTAATACTTGCTGCCTGTACGTTACCTGCCATAGCTAGCAAAGAAAGCGATATAGACACCGCTAATAGACTCTTCTTCATTCGTTTCCCCTTAAGAATTAAGCTCATTAATCAACAAGATTAGCTAGATAAATATCCAGCGTTGCAACCCTGTAAACTATAAAATTTATGTACAATAACTGGATTCTACTATAATTTAATTAAACCCTCTATACGAGATAACCATGAACACACTTTATTATCAGGCTAAATTTAGCCTTAGCGCGCCTGATTTAAAATCTACGCCTGCAGATATAGGCCGTGAAATTGCCTTTGCAGGCCGCTCTAACGCAGGAAAATCATCTGCTTTAAATACGCTCACACGGCAAAAATCTTTAGCGCGCACAAGTAAAACTCCAGGGCGTACACAGCTACTTAACTTCTTTCCTTTGAATGATAATTTACGTTTCGTCGATTTACCAGGTTACGGTTATGCAAAAGTGCCTGAGAAAGTAAAAAAAGAATGGCAAGCATTGATGGAGACTTACCTACGCGAGCGTGAATCTTTGTACGGCATTATTTTAGTGATGGATATTCGCCACCCATTAACTGAATTTGACTGGCAAATGATAAGGTGGTGCGACCAAGCACAAAAGCCATTACATATCCTATTAACCAAGGCCGATAAAATGAATTATGGCGCAGCTAAAAACATTTTATTCCAAGTACAAGGTGAGCTAGGCGACCAAGGAATGGATGTTTCTTTACAGCTATTTTCTTCTTTAAAGAAAATGGGGGTTGATGATATTCATGGCTTATTAGATGACTGGTTTCAAGCAGAGTAGATAAAAATTTATGGGTAAAATTTTCAAATTTTTTAATAAAAAAAGCCTGTTGATTTCCCCAGCAATGAAGTTTGCATCATGCTGTTACGACTCTATTTAAAAAACTTATATTATTTATTCTTTATAGGGAAAGCAATTGAACTTCTTATAGGCGGTGATGGTTTGGTCAGTTTTATTATTGCAGCCGTAATCGCTGCACCACATTCACTAACCCCTATCGTTGGCTGCCTAACAGCCCTCTTAATTGATTTATCAGGCATTCAAGCGCTGCTTTTTATTTTAGGCTTACCACAACACCTTGCCGCGTTTCCTATTGCTATGTCTTTACTTATCGCATTTTTACTAGGAAAAAATACTCATAACGCCCCTTCTTTTACTAAACGTTGATAAATATTTTCAGCCATAACGGCATACCCAGCATCATTAGGGTGTACCCCAATGCCAGTAAGTTAAGCGTAACTAATTAATTACAAAGAGCTTTTATAGGCTGAAAAATGAATATCATTCTTAAAGCTCTTTAATGCTCTCGGCGCAGACCGCCCAACTCTAAGGGCTTCTATAG
>JAJJBE010000218.1 GCA_020996635.1 Bathymodiolus brooksi methanotrophic gill symbiont | reverse complement strand
AAGCAGTGTTTTTTGCGTAGTTGAGTTGGACGCAGGACGAACTGGGGCTCCCATAAATCGCTCCGTGCTGAATGAAGATTGGCGATAGGACATCCCAATGTTTCATGAAGTAGGAATGGCGCGCCTATTTGGATTAATCTCTACACGCTCACCCTCATCATCAAAAACCCAAGAGCTTCCATGCGGAGTCCCTAAATAATGCAAACATTTATGTAGCATCAAATCATTGATTTTAAATAGCTCACCATGAGCCTTAATATATTGAGGCGCCGCGTAAGTACATAAAGAAGTCTGCGCTATTTTTCTTGCAACCACACTCGCATCTAAAACATCTGTAACAACAATAGAGATATCAAACGCCCCCCGAACTTAAATCAACCTCAGCATTATCAATGCGACATCAATACATTAACTTCTGGATATTTTTTTTGATACGCATCAATAACAGGAAGCATATAAAGCCCGCCAAAATCGATCGGTACATGAATTCGTAAAACACCTTTTACATTCGTGCTTAATTGAGAAATCGAACACTCTAACGAATCAATATCCTCCAAAATTTTTTTGCACTGCCGATAATAATTATTGCCTATTTCGGTAATTTGTAATTTTCGTGTCTGACGGTTAATCAAGGTTACACCCAGGTCATTTTCTAGCTGCTTTATATACTTACTAATCATCATTGCTGAAACTTCCATTTCTCTAGCAACCGCCGCAAAAGTCCCTAATTCAACAATTCGACAAAAAACCTGCATTTCTTTAAATTTATTCATAAGTGCCAACTATAAACTATATATTTACTCATCATAAACCATTTATGCGCTACACAAATAACTCTTACCACTCTAAAATCTTCTGCGGAGATAACAGAAAAGACTCAATTTGAAGGGCGACAGGACTACTATTCCTCTAGCCCTTCTACTCAAAGGCCCTACTCTTTCCCTAATTACCAAGGTGAGCATCATGAGCATATTATTAAATGTTAAATGAAGTACTATCTGCAAACAAACAATTTTGATAAAGCTGATTTAGCGATGCCACCCGCACGTGGCTTTGCTATCTTGACTTGTATGGATGCACGTTTAGACCCTGCAAAATACGCAGGCTTATCTGAGGGTGATGCACATATCATCCGTAACGCTGGTGGCAGAGCTAGCGATGATGCGATTCGTTCACTGATTATTTCGTACAAATTACTAGGCACTAAAGAATGGTTTGTCATTCATCATACTGACTGCGGCATGGAAACTTTCACCGATTCCATTATGTGGGACTTATTATCTACCAGCTTAAAAACCGCATCTGTTGACGATACCGGCTGGCATGACTGCTGCGAAGGAAACGACTCTAATGAAGGGCACTATATAGACTGGCTTACTATTGAAGACAAAAACCAAAGTGTTTTAGATGATGTTACTCGCATTAGGAGCCACCCTCTTGTGCCTAGCAACATTCCTATTTATGGATATATTTATGATGTAAAAAATGGCGCTCTTATAGAGGTTACCGACGCTATAAATATTGGCAAAGCAAAATAAATTCAATTATAAGCACCAATGCTCACTACTTAACCAAGCAAGCACCCAATTAGGTATTTCTTCTGCTGGCATGTGTTTGGCTATGCCATAACCCTGCGCCAGTTCACAACCTAGCTGCATTAATTTTTCTCCATGCTCAATAGTCTCACCCCCTTCAGCAATCACTTCACGTTTAAACGCTTTCGCTAAACCAACAACACCTTCAACAATAGCTAAGTCACCCTTATCTTCTAACATATCACGAACAAAGGTTTGATCTATTTTAATCAAATTAACGGGTAATCTGCGTAAATGAGTCAGTGATGAATAACCGGTGCCAAAGTCATCTAAAGCAAAAGTTACACCCTGCTCACAACAAGTCTGCATGATTTTTGAGACATGACTTATATCCCCTAAAGCACTTGTTTCTAAAACCTCCAGCTCCAATTGGCCTTTTGGGACATCAGGATAGGCAGCAAACGATTTTTCTAGGCGCCGAGCGAAATCCTCTTGTTGTAACTGGCGCGCTCCAATATTGACACTAATGGTTAATATTAAACCTAACTTTTGCCATTCCATTATCTGAGCCAATGCGGTATTAATAACCCACTCACCAATCTCTATACTAAGAATATGCCCTTCTATGATAGGCAGAAAATCCAGTGGCGGAACTAAACCTTTTTCTGGATGTTGCCAACGAATAAGCGCCTCTACACCAATAACTTCATTGGTTTTCATATTAATTTTAGGCTGATAATATAAAACGAATTGATTTTTATCTAATGCGCTTCGAATATCTTGAATGCTTTCTCGTTGAATTTTAACCGCCATATCCTGCTTGGTATCAAACAAATGATAACGATTCTTACCTGACTGCTTAGCAATATACATTGCTTGATCAGCATGGCGTATTAATTGATGGGCGCGCCACCACGTGGCTCGCCTAAAGGTTTTGGGACTCCTGTCGCAAAAATCGATTCGCCACGCGGCGAATCAATAATGCCCCGATACGCCCTGCGTTCGGATCAACTACGCACAAAAGCTGCTTCGAATCCTACCTCAAATGGCTCTACGGCTCTCCGGGATAAAATTTTTACCGCCTGAGCGAACTTACAGTTCACTTCAGATTGGTAAATTTCCCTTCGCCTATCGCGGACTAAAAATCATCCCTGATTTTCAGCGGAGGCATCTGCACTGTCTTGAGGATAAACGGTTACCCCAATACTCGCCGAAACTTGTAACCTTATATCATTAATCATCACAGGCTCAGAAGCGGCAAGTAAAAGGCGGTCGAGCACAGGTATGCAATCCTCAGTCTCTTCTAAATCCACTAAAACGGCTATAAATTCATCACCACCAAATCGAGATAAAGTATCACCCTCCCTTAAAGCAGCTTGCATTCGATGGGATAATGCGACTAAAAGCTCATCTCCGATATCATGGCCATGCGAATCATTAACCGCTTTAAAGCCATCAAGATCCAGAAACACCACCGCAAGTGAAGAGTGGCGACGCTCACATTGCACCACTGATTGAGAAAGACGGTCGGCTAATAATACTCGATTAGGAAGATTTGTCAGCATATCATAATGGGCAATATGCTCTAGCTGAGCTTGATGTTCTTTAATGTGGGTAATATCAGTAAATAAAGCAACATAATGATTAGTTTCGCCCTGTGGGTTTTTCACCGCACTAATCGTTAGTATTTCGGCATAGAGCTCACCCCCTTTTCGGCGGTTCCAAACTTCACCGTGCCAATATCCTTTTTCAAGCAAAGATTGCCACATAGCCTTATAAAAATCACTAGACTGCTTACCCGACTGTAATAAACGCGGGGTATTGCCAATAGCTTCCTCGCGTGTATACCCCGTGATATGCGTAAAAGTATCATTTACCTCAATAATATTGCCATCCACTTCGGTAATCATAATAGCTTCACGAGCATGTGAAAATACACTCGCGGCAAGCTGTAATTTAAGCTCCGATTGTTTACGTTCAGTAATATCTTCCGTAATGCCAACCATTAATAAAGGTTCGCCATTAATTGTCTGGCTAATCAACCTTCCTCGACTTAATAGCCAAATATAATGACCATCCTCACAACGTACTTGCTGCTCAACTTGATAGTCTTTACTTTTACCATTGGCTACGTTGGCAAAGGCCTCCATTGTTAAATCTATGCTATCAGGGTGTAATCTCTGCTGCCATTCATTAAACGGCCAAAATTCTTCATGAATTAAGTCACTTTCAATTCCAAGCATATTGGTAATTGTCGTGGATACCAAATTAACATTGCCTTGAAAATCATATTGCCAAGCCCCACAACCCGATCCTTCAAGGGCAAATTTCCAACGCTCATCACTTGCCTTTAACGCTTTATCTGCTTGATTTTTTTCAATCGCAATACTCGCTAAATCAGCCGTTTGTTCTATCAGAATTAAATCATTGGTAGTCGGCGAGTGGATATCTCGGTGATAAATAGCAAAGGCACCCAAGACCTTTTTCTTGCTGGAGAATATAGGCTCAGACCAACTTGCCCCTAGGCCCCAATGCCAGTAAGTTAAGATTAACCCATTGATTATGTTAGTATAAGCCCTTATATTAGCATAATCAATGGTAAACATAAAGCAGTGGAAAATTCAATAAAAAATATTTATGAAGAGTTAAATAACACCCTAAACAGCTTTTCATTTATCGATAGATATCGCCTTTCAAAAACAGCTTTTATTCGCAATCGTACCCTCAGTT
>JAJJBE010000052.1 GCA_020996635.1 Bathymodiolus brooksi methanotrophic gill symbiont | reverse complement strand
GGGATCCAAACTATATGATATTTACATTCCCATTTACTATGGTTTAAACTATTTTCTGGTTTCATCATTTTTTCCTTATCTTTTGAACTTTAGGCGGTTCACAGATAAGGAGAATCTCGATGATTCTCGTAATTGTCAAACTTTGTGAGTCCCCCAGCAGAGCTGGGGGTTTACTTATTAGAAATTATGAATAATAATGAATTTGACGTTAGCTCCTCTCAAGTTTTAGCACTTGTTAATCAGAGTAATTGTTCTGCTTATGACTGCGAATTTATTGCGTTGGCCAAGCATCAAAATATCCCTCTGGTGACACAGGATAAAAAAGTATTGAGAGAGTTCCCAGATAATACGCTGTCTATAGCGAGTTTTATAGAAAAGAATACATAGTATTGAAACGATGAAGATTGTTAATTCATTGCCGAAATTGGATATAGATTAGTAGTATTCATTTATCAGATATAGCTAACTATTATAAGTCGTTAGCAGTCTATTTTTCGGAATGTAATTATTGGTCATCTACCCACTAAGGAACGTTAATAGCTTGCCTAATCTATCTATTAATGGTCATTGTTTATTACTTTCTATTAGATTGCTATAGGTATACTAAGGAACGAGCATGAAATAACTTCCTGAAATGGCCGAGCTTGAATAATAAAAAATGCGCCCTAACTCTAGAGTAAGTAGGTGACCATAAATATTCTAACATTCTAAAAAAATTCAAATTAAGGTGTAGGCCATGAGAGTGGAGTTATGCAGTTTTTAAGAGTTTAACAAAATGTTAGGATACTTTTGAGCCAGTACTTATCTTGATTTATTACTCTGTGGTTGTCTTATGTCATTTTCTTATAAAACCAGTCTCGGAAAATCGATGAAGAAATTTTATGACTCAATTAATCCTTTGCGATGGAGGAGGCAACAGATCGCATCATTTTATTTTTAAAGAAGACTTGCACAAGACCGCAAACGCACTGGGGCTGGAAATTAGGATTGCTCATTATCCACCTTATAATCCCATAGAGCATCGGTTTTTCCCTCATGTGACTCGAGCTTGTGAGGGCGTTGTATTTGACTCGGTTGAAACAGTAAAAATATTGATTTCTAGAACAACTACGTCAAAAGGGCTCACAATAATTGTTAACATACTCGACAAAATATACGAGACAGGGCGAAAATATGCCCATGACTTCAAAGAAAGAATGCCGATTGTATTTGATAAACATTTACCAAAATGGAATTATCGTGCGATTCCTCAAAAAAAATTAATATCGGGAAGTTATTTCGTGCACGTTCCTCAGCATAAGCTAAGTGTAATTTTTACAGTTAAAAGATCAACAGGTTTGTTATGGAAAAAATAGAAAGCGTTTTAAATGAAATTAGTGCACTAGTTTGGGGGCCAGTTATGCTGGTCTTATTACTAGGGATTGGAGTTTATTTAACGCTGGGCTTACGTTTTTTTACTTGGCGAAATACTTATCATGCATTAAAAATATTGTGGGATGGCAGAAAGTCGGATAAAAAAGGCGATATAACGCCTTTCCAAGCACTAATGACGGCGCTTTCCGCTACGATTGGTACAGGAAATATTGCAGGTGTTGCAACAGCAATTACCTTAGGTGGGCCTGGGGCTATTTTTTGGATGTGGGTCACTGCGTTATTTGGCATGGCAACTAAATATGCAGAAGCCGTATTAGCCGTTAAATATAGAGAGCTTGATGATAGAGGGCGCTATGTTGGTGGCCCTATGTATTATATTAAAAATGGTCTGAAAGCACATTGGCGCTGGTTGGCAACAGCATTTGCATTTTTTGGAGCGATTGCTGCCTTTGGTATAGGTAATATGGTGCAGGCTAATTCAGTCGCTGATGCTGTGAATAGTCTTTTTCAAATTCCGAGTTATTATACCGCCGCTGCTTTAACCTTATTAAGTGCCATCGTTATTTTAGGGGGGATTCAACGCATAGCAGAAGTTGCAGCTAAATTAGTTCCCATGATGGCAACGGCTTATATTGCAGCCGCTTTATTTATTATTGTTTCTAAATATCAAGCCATTCCACAGGCGTTTATGCTGATTTTTAGCCATGCGTTTTCAGAAACAGCAGTAGTCGGTGGTTTTGCAGGGGCAACTGTTTGGGCGGCGATACGGTTTGGTGTTGCACGAGGTGTTTTTTCAAATGAAGCAGGTTTAGGAAGTGCACCGATAGCGCATGCGGCAGCTAAAACCAATCATCCAGTAAAACAAGGCATGGTTGCTATGCTAGGTACTTTTATAGATACCCTTTTAGTTTGCACCATGACTGCTTTAGTGATTATTTTAAGCGGTGCTTGGTCGAGTGGTATTAATGGAGCAGCCTTATCTAGCTTAGCTTTTATCAGTGCTTTACCCGTAGTGGGTGGCTATATAGTTGTTTTTGGCTTAGTGGTTTTTGCTTTTACCACGATATTGAGCTGGAGTTATTATGGTGAACGCTGCGCGGAATATTTATGGGGCACTAAAATTATTTGGCCATACCGAGTATTATGGTTATGTGCTATTCCTATTGGCGCTATGAGTAAATTAACCTTAGTGTGGTTAGTGGCTGATATATTAAATGGCTTGATGGCGATTCCAAATCTTATTGCGCTCGTTCTACTAAGCCCCGCTATTTTTAAAATAACGGCAGATTTTGTTAGATCTAAGAATACTCAAACTTAACCCTTTTATTAGTAGGGCTTAGTAAACGACTACCTGTACTCCTATGTGGAAATTCCAGTGGAAAGAGGGTTGAAAGGATTACAGAAAAACTTGACCACTACAGTTAAAAAGTTGTTGTCATTTGGTACTGCAAAGCAATGATGATTGTTTACCTTTAGATCAGCTCTAGTGCGTGTTGCATATAGTGTTAAAATTACTTTTAAGATTTTTTATTGAGTAGGGAGCTGTTAATGAGTGAAGATTTTTCTGCGTTAATGAATGCGCATATAGATGAAGAAATAACGAATGATAACCCTAAAGTTCTGATTGATAACGAAGATAATAAATATTTAAGCAACCCAGAAGAAGGCTTGATCTTATGTGCTTCCCTGATTTCTAACTCAGAACAAATAGATAGCCATACAAAGCGAAAAAGTGAAATTAAACGTATCATTGAACATGACTTTTTAACCCACGCAGAACAAGACGACAACACCACAGGCGCAAAAACTTATGCCGACTTGCTAAAATGGCAATCCAAACTGGCGGAAGCAATCAGCTTTCCCCAATTAGAAAAAAGCTATACCGTTGCTGTCGGCGGCTCCTTTAGTGCAGGAAAAACGCGCTTTTTAACCACCGTACTAGGATGCCCCTCTTTATTACCTACAGATACAACGCCCACAACCTCTATACCTACCTATTTATTTAAAGGCAAAGAAAACAGTATTAAAGCCCTTAATTTTTATGGCAAGAAAACCCCCACTGATGAAGAAGCACTAAAAGCGATTTGCCACTCCTTTAACAAAAGATACGGAGTGACTTTTAGCCATTTATTACAGATGATTGCTGTAGAACGCCAAGAATTTAGCTACTCTAAGCTAATCTTTTTAGATACGCCAGGATATAGCAAAGCCGATAACATAGGCGATAGCACAAAAAATACCGATGAAAATATTGCCCGCACACATTTACGCAGTGCAGATTATTTAATTTGGCTGGTTGACCAGCAAAATGGAACAGTCCCCAAACCTGATATTGATTTTATTCAAAGCCTTGGTTTACAACACCCCGTATTGATAGTGATTAGTAAGGCAGATAAACGCCCTGAAAACTTAATTCGTGAAGTCATTGCCACCGCCAAGGTAGACTTAGAAAGGGCAGAGATTAACTATTTAGATGTGATTGCTTACTCAGCAAAAAATGCACAAGAAATTTCAGCAACAGGGCAACGATTAAACGATTTTTTAAATGAAATTAATCAAGGTAAAACTGGCTCGACCTTGCTCTGGGAGTTAGAACAAATATTCAAAAAATACGACCATCATTATGATTCAAAACACCAGATGCTGGGCTTAACGCATAAAATCATCAATGAACTTATTTTTGATGAAAGCATTAGCCAAGAGAACCGTAAGCATTTAGCAGACATTAACCAAAAAACAAAAACGCAACTCACTAATTTAACTAATGTTACGCCCCCTAATGATATTTCCATTAAAATAGTAGGCTATGAAAACACCTGATATTTTTGACTTATACACCGATTACCTGATCACTTCATTTAGCTATACAACAGCGACAGGCTTGTCAGGCTTAGTTGATAATGCGATCAGTCATG
>JAJJBE010000189.1 GCA_020996635.1 Bathymodiolus brooksi methanotrophic gill symbiont | reverse complement strand
TTTAATGTCAGATCATGTTCATATTTTGATTTCAATTCCGCCTAAGTATTCAGTGGCTCAGGTCGTTGGCTTTATAAAAGGAAAAAGCGCTATATCTATAGCAAGAACCTACATGGGAAGAAGGAAGAATTTTACCGGCCAAAGTTTTTGGGCAAGAGGGTATTATGTTTCAACCGTAGGAAGAGATGAAGAAACTGTGAGAAATTACATAAAACATCAAGAAAGTGAAGATAAGCGAATAGAGCAGCTTAACCTGTTTTAGTTACCCTTGCACCCTTGGGTGCTCAATGAATCAGCCCGCTTTGAGCGGTTCACGGTTTTCAAGCCTCCGGCTTTGCCGGAGGTATTTGACTTGTTCTCTATATTTAAAAAACAAAGAGAATAAGGGGAAAAAACTATTTAAAATTCTCCTCACCCCAACCCTCTCCAGCAAGAGAGGGCTTAAGAACAAAACCTCATTGCTATTGAATACGCCGAGTAGTTACAAAACGTGTTTGGTTACTTATTTATTGCAGGGTATAATGATGAGTTCTGTAGCGATTGAATAGAAAGAGAATTGAGAAATATGGAAATAACGGCAATTTACCCAGGAACATTTGATCCTGTTACTAGCGGACACCTTGATATTATCGATCGTGCAGCTAGGCTGTATAGCAAAGTGATCGTCGCAGTTGCCGTCAATAGTAATAAATCACCTTTATTTGATGTAACACAACGCGTTAAATTATTAGAAGAAGTCACGGATATTTTTGAAAATGTCAGTATTATAGGTTTTGATAATTTATTAGTTGATTGTGCTAAGCAGCAAGGTGCAAGCGTTATATTGCGTGGATTAAGAGCTATTTCGGATTTTGAATATGAATTCCAGCTTGCTGGAATGAATCGACGTTTATCACCCGGTTTAGAAACGGTGTTTCTAACACCAGCGGAACAATATGAGTTTATTTCTTCGAGCATGATCAAAGAAATTGCAAGACTAGGCGGTGATGTTTCTAGTTTTGTACCGAAAATTGTACAAGAACATTTAATTGAAAAATTTAATAGAGGATAAAAATGTCATTACTGATTGATGATGAATGTATAAATTGTGATGTATGTGAACCTGAATGCCCAAATGGCGCGATTACTCAAGGTGAAGATATTTATGTTATCGACCCAGCATTGTGTACTGAGTGTGTCGGTCATCATGATGTTCCACAGTGTATAGAAGTATGCCCAGTAGATTGTATTGATAAAGATCCTGATAAAGTCGAAGAACATGATGGTTTATATCAAAAATATTTAAAACTAACCGCATAATAAACGTTAGTTTTTTAAAATTAAGAAGGGGGAGCAGTAGCTCCTCTTTTTTTTGCACTAATAAAATAAGATGCTGAAACGCTCTTCTCCAAGATTTACGGTAACAACATGGCCTTACTACGCTTAAAAAAAGTCTCCATTGCATTTGGAATGCACTCCTTATTGAATAAAGCTGAATTTCAGCTAGTCGAAGGTGAGCGGGTTGGTTTACTCGGTAGAAACGGGGAAGGCAAGTCAACGCTGATGAAAATCGTCATGCGTGAAATTAACCCTGATGAAGGGGAAGTCTGGTACAAACCAGAGTTACGCATTGCCGTATTAGACCAAATGCCAAAACTCCCTGATGAAGAGACTGTTTATGATGTTGTAGCGGGTGGACTAGGAGAAGTAGGCGAATGGATTAAGCGCTACCATGAACTGACATTAGCAACTGAATTTAGTGATGCTGTGATGAAGGAAATGGGAGATTTACAGCATAAATTAGATGTTCATAATGGTTGGCAAATTCAGCAACGCGTTGAAAGCACATTAAGCAAACTACAATTACCACCAGAAACAAAAATCAAAGGTTTATCAGGGGGTTGGAAGCGTCGAGTATCACTTGCAAAAGCATTAGTGGTAGAGCCTGAAGTTTTATTATTAGACGAGCCAACTAACCATTTAGATCTTGAAAGTATTATGTGGCTAGAAGAGCAGTTGCTTAATTTTAAAGGGGCTATTTTATTTATTACCCATGATCGCTCCTTCTTACAAAAATTAGCAACACGTATTATTGATTTAGATCGAGGAAATCTCGTGTCTTGGCCGGGAGATTATGCCGATTATTTAGTTAAAAAAGCCGCGTCATTAGAAGAAGAATCCACACAAAATGCGTTATTTGATAAAAAATTAGCCGAAGAAGAAGTTTGGATACGCCAAGGAATTCAAGCAAGACGTACTAGAAATGAAGGCCGTGTTCGTGCACTAGAAGCATTGCGTAAAGAACGCTCGCAGCGACGTAACTTACAAGGAACAACCAAGCTATCTGTAGAAAGCGGAGAGCAATCAGGTAAAAAAGTAGTCTCAGTTAAAAATATGAGCTTTAGCTACCCTGATAAACCGATTGTAAAAAACTTCTCTACCGTTATTCAGCGTGGCGATAAAATTGGGCTTGTTGGTCCTAATGGTACGGGTAAAACGACCTTCTTAAAATTACTATTAGAAGGCTTAAAGCCAGATGAAGGAACTGTCGAGCAAGGCACTAAATTACAAGTCGCTTATTTTGACCAATTAAGAGATGAGCTAGACCCTGAAATTAGCGTCGCGGATACCCTAGCAGATGGAAATGACCATGTGATGATTAACGGCCAGCCACGCCATGTTATCTCTTATTTAAGTGACTTTTTGTTTTTACCTGCAAGAGCTAGATCACCAGTAAAAACCTTATCAGGTGGTGAGAAAAATCGCTTATTATTGGCTAAATTATTTACCAAAACAGCTAATCTCATCATCATGGATGAACCCACGAATGATTTAGATATGGAAACCTTAGAGTTACTAGAAGAGCGTTTAGTAGAATATGATGGCACTTTGCTAGTGGTAAGCCATGACCGGGTATTTTTAGATAATGTTGTGACCAGTGTTTTTGTGTTTGAAGGTGAGGGCGTAGTCAATGAATATGTGGGGGGCTATACCGATTGGTTAAACTACAGTTTAGCGAAAAAGAAAGAACAAGCTACAGCTGATAAAAAAGAAGCCAAAGCAGCGATCCAAAAATCAGTGCTTGCTACAATTAAAGCTAAAAAACGTAGTTATAAAGAGCAAAAAGAACTGGATGAACTGCCTTTAATAATTGAAGGATTAGAAGAAAAACAAACTGCAATAACAGCCAAGATGAATGCAACTAATTTTTATCAGCAAGAGCAAGATAGTATTAATACAACCTTAGCAGAGCTGACAGAAGTAGGGAAAAATCTAGAGGGTGTTTACTCTCGCTGGGATGAATTAGAAGCGATGGCTGAGTAAATCATTGCAAAAAAAGTTATCATGAATTATTATAAGCGGCTGCTTAACATTCGTTGAGTAGTCTAATGATATGGAGAGTTGGCCGAGCGGCCGAAGGCGCACGCCTGGAAAGTGTGTATACGGTAACGTATCAAGGGTTCGAATCCCTTACTCTCCGCCATTGTAACTAGTTGATTAAAAAGGAAAATATTTTCATGACGCACTTCTGAAAAAGCACTTTGTTACACAGTTGAGTGTGTGTATGCCCAAAACCCCCTACCTTGTCCGTCGCTCCGATACGCTATACTTTAGAATCAGAGTTCCTGTTAGGCTTCGAGAAATAATCAAAAGGGCTGAGATAGTCCAAACACAATGAAGAAAAGAGGCAATACCACAGGCTTTAGAGCTTGCTCGTAAGGTGGAACCATTTTTAATGGATAAGTTCATGCATGGATAAAAAGAGCGAAAGGGAGCTTGTCTTGGGGTCTTTGATACAAGCTGGTGACTATTACACTTTTAAATAATTTCTAACTTACAGCCCAAAGCGTTAATAATCTTATTGATAGTATCAAAGCGCGGGCTGCCTTCTTCAGGAAGGGATTTATAAAGGCTGGAGCGTGTTACTCCTGCTTTTTTAGCAACTTCACTGATACCCTTAGCTTTTGCTGCAATATTTAAAGCATGAATAAAATCTGAAGTATCCCCCGTATCAACGACTTCTTTTAAAAATTCCTTAACATCCTGCTCTGTCTCTAAATGATCAGCAATATTGAATGTATTAATATCCATTATTTTGACTCTAGTTAATTTAGTTACTGATGTTACGCACCCTAATGATATTTCCATTAAAATAGTAGGCTATGAAAACACCTGATATTTTTGATGTGTCAACACTTTTATGGACACAAAATTAAGCTGCTTTTAGCGACATTTCGTAATCAGCAGGTGACTTGTAATCATTCGCTGAATGACGTCGTTTACGGTTATAAAAAACCTCGATATATTCA
>JAJJBE010000216.1 GCA_020996635.1 Bathymodiolus brooksi methanotrophic gill symbiont | reverse complement strand
TTCTGTGAGCTTTAGGTTTTCTTCATAGACTCTATTTTTTTCTTCTGTGAGCCTTAGGTTTTCTTCATAGACTCTATTTTTTTCTTCTGTGAGCTTTAGGTTTTCTTCATAGACTCTATTTTTTTCTGTCTTCAGTGCATTATTTAATTCACTATACTCTGCAACTTGCACTCTTACTTGCGTAAGCTGTCTCTTTATTTCTTTTAGGTTAACCGAATTTCTAACTAAAGTATGGGCTTGGTCATAACTCCACTCTAATTTTACCCAATTGATAAATCGCTTATAATCAATTGAAAAATCACGATTTGTTCCTGGTAAACCCGAACCACTCGATATGCTAACTCGGTACATAGCACCTAATATGGGGTTATGAAAAAAGGAGCCTATTTGGCTTACCTTCATCCAAAAAGCCCAATCTTCATAAGTATTCATTTCTTCAGCAAAAACACACCCAGCCTCTATAACTTTTTTGCGAAATAAAATTGAGTGTATAGGAATATAGTTTTCATAAGCCAGTCGATTTGCATCGAAGTCATCTTTATATTCATTAATGGTATTCCACTGGTTATTCTCAAAATGCACACAGGCAACATTGTTATATGCAGCAATAAAATCCGTATTATCTTGCAAGCAATGTACAAGGCTTTCGATGTGCTCTGGCAAAAACCAGTCGTCATCATCTAAAAAAATAATATTATCACCTGTACAGTGATTTAGTCCTATATTTGCAGCATGAGATCGACCTGTCTGTTGCTCTATATGTTGGTAGGTAAATGTCCGAATAGAGCCTAAGGCTTCTTCTTGAACTAATTTAGAGAACTCCTCGCCTCCATCATTTACGACGATCAATTCTATATTTGGATAAGTTTGCCCTGCTACAGAGCGTATTGCTTTACGTAAGAAATCTGCTCTATTTTGTGTGCGAGTGATAACAGATACTAAGGGTAAGCTATCTGGCAACGCGTATGCCGTTGCTTGTTTATTAGCAATGGATAAGAAAAGTGCATTTAAAGGTCTATCTTCTTTAGGCCAGAAATAAAAAGACTCTGCATGAGAAACTGATAAAGGTAATGACCATGCTCGAGATTGGTTTAGCCCAAGAATACGCTCAATATAATGATTATTGGCCATTTGACTACTATAGCAAGCCATTATTTTTTCTTTTTCAGCCACAACATTTGTAATATCAATCAAGCTATTTGTATACCCTTGAACGGATATATCATAGCTCACAGGGGTTGCTTTAAAAGCTATTTTGCGTAGGGCTTCCCATGCTAAAACGGCGGTTGCTCTATGATCAGGATGTGGCTCTTGTGGTGAGGGAAAAAAAACGGTTGCATAATGTTTTGTTTCAATAACTTTACTAAGTTTCTTGATAAGGTGCAGTGATACATTGAGTTTTCTATCAATTTCTCGCCAAAACAAAACCTTACGAAAACCTAAGTGCTTCCCTGCTAATTTTGCTTCTTGCTCTCTCTTTTTAGCAAGTTTAGAGTCAGACAGGTCAGCAGCATGGCCATCTGTCACAAAAATAACATCTACGTCTATCTTTGATTTTTTTGCAAGTAATAAGACTCCACCCATTCCAAATGTTTCATCATCTGGGTGCGGTGCCAAAACAAGCCAAGGGCCACTTGGTAGTTCAGACTCTAAAGCGGGAAGGTAAGATAGCTCATTGGTTAGTGATGACATATTTAAAGTGGTAAGTTTAAGTTAGTAACTGATGTTACACATAAGTAACAAGGCATAATTATTCTAAGATGTGAGTTGTCATCGTAGGGGCAGCCCCCAATGCCAGTAAGTTAAGCGTAACATATTAATACCAATAGAGTTTTTTGGTATAAAAACGAGGTTTTTTTAGAATTTTTTTTAACCACTCTAATAACATCAATCCTTTAGAAGCTAAAGTTTCTCTTATATTTCGACAAAACAAGTATTTTAGTTATTAAATATCAATTACTTGCGATTAACTTACTGGCATTGGGGCAATCCCTTGTGGTTGCCCAGAATGGACACAATATCCACAAACAACTGCTACCCTTTAACGCTGTGATATGTGGGTACCCACAAGGGGGGGGGCACACCCCTACCGTGGCGTTGGGTGCGTAACATCAGTTAGTAATTTCATTAATGATGTTACTTAATTCTAATAATTCATTTATGAATCGATTTTCAGCACTCACTGCCTTTTTTCATAAAAATTGATCTTATTTTGCTAAATTTAGTCATATCCAATAGATTTATCTAATTATTTAAAAATTAAAAACATCAGCATTAAAGCCCCTTTCGAGCATAACTCATTGAATTTCCCTAAATTTATAATTGCTGCCCTAAATGAATAGGTTTTTATTTCTCAAATTTTAACACACTCCGCTATTAAACTACTCCAAATTAACACAGCTAGTGCCACCTAGACTGGTCATTCTAGTTCGTAAAATATACTCAAGCTACTTGAAGATGCAGTAATTTTTCCCACCAATCACTCCCGATGTTTTAATCAGGAGCCTAGCGGTATCAATGGACCCCGCAAAAGACTTAGAGAGTGACGAGTGAGGAAGCCACTGTACCTTTAAGTAGTTTAAAGAACGTACACGGAGTAACATCCCGAAGTTATAACGCAGGATTTTTTATACCAGGAGGTTGCTCTCATGAGGCGCATAGTTATTCTACGCAACGAATGAGAGCCGCCTTCCTGGTGCAAAAAGACTAGTTAGAAATCGGGAGATTGTTTCGTGCACGTTCCCTAGGTTTTGCTTCAATAAACTCAATGACTTTTACCAAGTTCATTCAGGAATCCAGGGCATTTAATATTTAGTTAACCAAGCATTAATTTCCTCTAGCGAGGCTATGCTTAAAGTACCGAGTGAGCGTTCAAAGCGAATACGGTTTTTGATATAGGTATATTTTGCTTCTAGTAGGTCTCTATTGGCTGCAAATTCTCGTGCTTGTGAAATAAGTACGTCACCAATGGACTGCATGCCATAAGTAAAAGCCTTTTTCCATTGCTTCGCGTGCTTTTATGGCTGTTTTTTGCGCTCTGGTGACTGCTTTTATACGCCTGACACTTGCATTTGCACTTAAAAATGCATCTCGTGTTTCTTTTTCTATACTACGAAGTAGGCTAATTTTTCTTTGTTTGCTAATTAATAGCTGTTTAGTCGCTTCTTGCGCCCGCTGGTATGTTGCTCCACCAGCAAAAAGTGGGATGGTGACATTAACCGAGGCCACTTTAGTATCGATAACAGGGGTTTGCCTCAATGCCAGTAAGTTAAGCGCAAGTAATTGATATTTAATAACTAAAATACTTGTTTTGTCGAAATATAAGAGAAACTTTAGCTTCTAAAGGATTGATGTTATTAGAGTGGTTAAAAAAAATTCTAAAAAAACCTCGTTTTTATACCAAAAAACTCTATTGGTATTAATATGTTACGCTTAACTTACTGGCATTGGGGTTTGCCTATTTTGATAGCCATTATTAGTATTGTAATATTGAAGCTGAATATCAACGACGGGGATGTGTTTAGCCTGTTGACTAATCACATCATAATCTGCTGCTTTTATTTCTTTTTCTTGCGCCTTTATTAGTGGACTATTTATTTGTGCTTGTTCTGTTACTGCTTTTATGTCGCCAGGTAACTTTGTAAACTGGATATCATTTTGTAAATTAGCTAATGAATTAACTGGCTCACCCGTTAATTCAGTTAAGCTTTGTTTGGCAACATCTAATTTTGTTTCTACTTCTATTTTGTCGGCAAATAAAATATCTAATTTAGCTGCTAATTCATAAACATCTGTAATTTTAACGATATTTTTTTCGTATTGTCGCTGGATTTGTTTTAACTGGCGCTCTGTTGTTGCGGTTTCTTGCTCTACTAATTGTAAATTATCTTGCACTGCCAATACGGTGAAGTAACGCTCTACTACATCGTACATTAGGATTTGATGGGCTTGTTGAAAGTCCATTTCTGACTTTTCTGTTAATGCTTGTGTGATGTGGATACACTATTTAGGACACAAAAACTAAGATTTACCCCCTCAATATAGAGTACCCAAAATGACTAAGAAAAAGCTAAATACTTACACGCTCGAATTTAAAGAATCTGCTATTAAATTAGCCTGAGATTCTGATGAATCTATCCCTCAAATCGCTAAAAATTTGGGCGTTAATTCCAACACTCTTTATACTTGGGTTCATAACGCTTCAAAACCCAAGGGTAATACTAACGTGGCTAGCAACGAGTCGAATGAAAATGAAATAAAACGATTGAAAAAACAAGTCCTTAGATTGAC
>JAJJBE010000255.1 GCA_020996635.1 Bathymodiolus brooksi methanotrophic gill symbiont | reverse complement strand
AAGCAGTGTTTTTTGCGTAGTTGAGTTGGACGCAGGACGAACTGGGGCTCCCATAAATCGCTCCGTGCTGAATGAAGATTGGCGATAGGACATCCCAATGTTTCATGAAGTAGGAATGGCGCGCCTAATTTGGTTGTTTTTATATGATTAACATTGCGTAGAACACTAGTTTTAATTTTATAGTGTTGTGCAATGACACTTAAATTTTCACCTGATTTTATTTTATGTCGTTGCCACTTTACACGCTGTGTGTCAGGTAATAAAGCAAGATTCTCTTCAAATTGGCTGACTTTATCAACTGGAATTAATAAGCGGTGTGGCCCTTTAGGGGGAGTGAAACCACGATTAAACCCAGGGTTAATTTGAAAAATATCATCAATACTCATTGCTGATAATTCAGCTGCTTTCGCTAAATCAAGCTGTGAACCTATATTAACGATAGAAAAATAAGGTTTATGCTCTAATTTTTTTAAAGTAATACCGTATTCTTCTGCATTGGCGAATAGTTTAGCAAGGGCTAATAATTTGGGTACATAATGCTGTGTTTCATTAGGTAACTTTAAAGACCAGTAATCAGTGACTTTATTTTTTTCTCTATTGCGTCGTACTGCACGGTTTACATTACCACCGCCTGCATTGTAAGCAGCCAGAGCAAGCAACCAATCATTGTCAAAACGTTTAGCCAATTGTTTTAAATATTTAGTTTCTGCTTTAGTTGAGGCATGGACATCACGCCTACCGTCATACCACCAGTTTTGCTCTAGTTTAAACGCTCTACCTGTTGATGGAATAAATTGCCATAATCCAGCAGCAGAATGTGAGTAGGCATGTGCGCGATAACCACTTTCTATCGCAGGCAATAAAGCAAATTCAGCAGGCAGATTTTTAGCTTTAACTTCTTCAATAATATTATAGATATAGGGCTCTGCGCGTGTTTGGAATTTATTAACAGAGCTTGGGTGTGCTAAAAACCATTTTAACTCCCGCTCAATGCGCGGATTTGAAACATCTGAGAGTTCAAATATAGAAATAAGGTGCTGCCAGCTATCTAATGTTTGCTTTTCTGAGTTTACTGGTAAATTACCTGCTAATGATAAGTCTTCCTGTGGAACTGCGGTAATAATTGCTGGGTTTTGTGTTATTTTTTCTGATTTAATTTTTATGGGGCTACAAGCCACAGTAGACAAAATTAAAACCAAAGGGATACAAGAGTAGTTGTTAAATAGTTTCATGAATAATTAATAAAAAAGTAGTGATAACTACACAAATAAGACATCAAGATAGCTATCTTGCACGACATATAAGTTGAAGCCAATACGCTCTATATTTTTACAAAATAGCGAATAAGCTTTAAAGTTTTCAGCACGAATAATTCGGTAAGTTTCTTTTTGGTTATTGTGTATACCAATCATGGTGCCAGAGCCCATAAAACTTAAAGGGTCGGCTTGATATTGTTCTACCTCTTCTTCCGAAAGTGCTAGCTTTTTATTAATGGTATTAATAAGTTGCATAATTTTGTCATCATCAGAGTGTTTATTATCACCTAATGTAATACTAGCTAATGTGCAATATGGGGTACGAGGGTTTAAATTAAGCTTGTTCAGTTTGCTGATAGCCGTTAATAATTCTTTGCTGGTAGGCTTCATTTGAAGGTATCTGTTATTCCATAAAATAATGAATACTTATTGCCTAGTGACAAGAAGTTTATCTTTTGATTTTAGCATTAATAAAATTACCTTATAATAGAAGTTCAGTTTTTTTGAACCATACTTCATACAGGTTTTAATGAGGCTCTTCTAGCAAGCTGATTTTTATAGCTTGTAAAACACTAAAAAACCTTTAGCACCCTATTATTAAGGGTGGCTTAGTTAAAGCTAAGCATAGAAAAGCGCAGTAATGACTGTATTAATTGTAATAATTTAGGATGTTAAATATGAAAAAGGTTTCTTTGCTTGCAAGTTTATTGTTTTTATTTAGTGCTGTTTCTTATGCTCATGGCCCTGTGAGGGGAAGAATGACAGCAACACTTGATATTGAAGCACCTGCTGCTGAAGTATGGGAAGTTATCAAGAATTTTGATGATATGTCTTGGCACCCTGCAATCAAAAGTGTCTCTGCAACAGGTGGAAATGCTAAAGGTGCAACACGTACATTAACTTTAGCTTCCGGTGGCACAATTACTGAATACTTAAAGAAGTATGATGCAAAGAAAATGATATATAAATACAAAATTACAGATATGAGTATTGCAAAAACAGTGGTTTATTCAAATAATGAAATTGAAATCCCAGTGTTACCCGTCAATAATTATGGTTCAACTATTTCAGTTGAATCTAAAGGCAATGCTTCTGTTGTTACATGGGTTGCTACTTACTACCGAGCTTATGTTAATAATGTAAACCCTAAAGATAACCCACCAGTAGAAATTACTGAAGCGGCTTCAGATGAAGCAGTAACTGCTGTTTTTACAACAGGTTTAACTAACTTGTTACATAAATTTGAGCCAAATACTTTATCTGCGGCTATCAATTTTAAAATGAAAAGATAGGTCTACCTTCTTTTTTGATTAAATAAGTTAAGGCGGACATTTTGTCCGCCTTATTTTTATCTACCAAGACATAACTATGCTAATAAAAATGATCTCCCGTATTACTTTATGCACACTATTTATTCTTAATAGCACAGCTTCAGTAGCTCAGTCATACGCATTTATAAGTAACCAAATTGATAATACCGTAGCCGTTATTGATTTAAAAACAGCAAAAGTTATTAAATCAATAACGGTTAAAGGCAAGCCAGTTGGGATTGCTGTTAATAATAAGAAAAAACAAGTCTATATCAGTACCCCTCGTGGAGCAGGGCTGGCCGTGATTGATATGCAGCAATTAAAACTCGTTAAAGAAATCAAAGTAGGTGGCGCATCGGTCGGAATTGCTGCTAGTCCTGATGGGAAACGTATTTTTATCGCTGATTGGTATGAAAATACAGTGTCAATTTTTTCTAGCAGTGATTTTAAACTGGAAAAAAAATTAACCGTAGGGCGCTCACCTTCAGGTTTAGCTGTCAGTCCTGATAGCCGCTGGTTATATGTTGCTAACCGCTTAGATAATAGTATTTCACAAATTGATTTAAATACGATGCGTGTACGTAATACAACAAAGGTTGGCGAACATCCATTTGGGATTACATTAAATAAAACAGGCGATCAGCTTTATAGCGCAAATGTAGAAAGTGATGATATTTCTGTTTTGAGCACAAAAAACCTAAAGCGAATTAAACGTATCAAAGTGGGTGAACGGCCTTATGCTATCTCATTAGCATTAAATGACAGCTTACTCTTTGTAACCAACCAAGATGATAGTTCAATTTCAGTAATTGATACCAAAAGTCTAAAAGAAATTAAACAAATTGAAGTGGGTGAAAAACCAGAAGGCATTAGTACCAGTCCTGATGGTCGGTATGTTTATGTTGCCAATTGGTATGACGGTACAGTTTCAGTGATCGATGCTAAAACTTTAGAACTGATTGATAGCATTGTTGCAGGTGAGGGTGGTCGCGCATTTGGTAACTTTATTAGCGAATAAATCCTAGTGATATAACTTTTAATGAGAGAGTAGCTATGCGAAATCGTAAAAAAAATAAAAAAGCTAATCGCTTAAAGTATCTTACATTGCCATTTTTAAGCCTTGTGATTCTTTATTTAGGCCTAGATTTTTATATGGCTGCGAAACAACAGCTATCTGACTTAAATACCCCGAAAGAAATTATCTCTCCCAAAAAAAATACGAATACACCAAAACCTATTCCTTCCGTCGTTATAAAACAGTCAAAACTAGCAAGAGGGATTATCACTTTAACAGCTGACATTTACGGACACTTTAGAGGCAATGTATTAATCAATAACGTGAGTATGCCTTTTTTAATTGATACGGGTGCGACTATGACGGTTATTCCCGAAAAGATGGCATTAGAAGCAAAATTACCTTTAGGTAACTGATGTTACGCACCCTAATGATATTTCCATTAAAATAGTAGGCTATGAAAACACCTGATATTTTTGACTTATACACCGATTACCTGATCACTTCATTTAGCTATACAACAGCGACAGGCTTGTCAGGCTTAGTTGATAATGCGATCAGTCATGACCCAGTCACTCGGTTTCTTTCTCAACAAGATTTCACCTCTAAAGAGCTTGGGAAGGTGATCAAACAAACAGTGAGAGAAATTGAAACGGGTGAGGGTGTTTTAATTTTTGATGACACCCTCCAAGAAAAGCCACATAGCAAGGAGAACGACCTCATTTGTTGGCATTATGATCATTGTGTTAATCGTTCAG
>JAJJBE010000022.1 GCA_020996635.1 Bathymodiolus brooksi methanotrophic gill symbiont | reverse complement strand
CTTAGGCGGAATTGAAATCAAAATATGAACATGATCTGACATTAAATGTCCTTCTTCGATTGTACATTCTTTTTGAAGAGCTAAATCTTTTAAGGTAGCTCCAAGGTATTTCCGTAAATCTTTATAGCAGAAATACCACCACTTAGACTACAAAAAAAGTCTCTTTGCTCTGAGTGAAAGGAGACGCTATTAAATGCCTTGCGTAATTCATCTATAACTTTTTTGCCGTTTCAATGTCTGCCCCAGGAAGTACAAGTGCAAATTCTTCCCCTCCATAGCGGCCGACAAAATCAGATTTACGTAAGCGTTGTTTTAAAATACGAGACAGAGCAAGTAGTACTTGATCTCCAATGGCATGGCCATGTTTATCATTAACCTGTTTGAAATGATCAACCATCCAGCATGGCAAAACAAACCGGTTCATTACGACGTTTAGCACTCTCTATTGCTGATTTTAAGGCACTTAGAATAGTGGTATGGTTAAGTAATCCCGTTAGACTATCTCTAATCATTAAAGTTCGAATAGCCTCCATTCTTTCCGTTCGTAACAAGACTTCAGAAACCAACCGAGCTGGGTCTATTGGTTTGGTTAAAAAACCATCAGCACCTACTCGTAATGCAGAGAATTGTGCCTGATTAGATTCACTGGATAAATAAACAATAGGTAGGCTCAAAAATTCAGGGATTTGACGAATAAGCTGTGCTAACTCACACTGCCCTTGCACTGCGGCATCACCATATCCATCAATATCAAATCTGGTTTATAGTTAAAAATAACATCTACAACCGTCTTGGCATCATTAATAATATGTACGGACAAATTGGCATTTTGCAATATCAAACTGTGATATTCAGCCATTTTCTCATCATCAATAATTAATATTCTATGAGGTTCTGGGGTATCTGAGCTTAAAATACTATCTAAAGTATCGACCAAATCCATTATATTAAATGGCTTACAAAAATACGCGACCCCTTCTGCCTGCACTGCATATAAGCGAGCTTCAAAGTCATCTGTTCATTAATTAACGGCAGGTTGTTTATGCAATCAATGCCCTTTTGTTCTCCTTCAGGAAAAACAATATCCATGATTATGGCATCAGGCGTTTTAATTTTAACCGCCTCAAGCAGTGCATCAGGACAGGAAAATACCTGAGCTGTATAGGAAAAACAGGATAGCTGGATCTGTAAGTTATCTTGTAACGATTCATCATCACAAATATAAATTAATGGACTCTCATGCGGCTGTTCAGCCAGTTCCCTTTTAGCTGTTAGATCAAAAGCTGGAAATAGTTGCTTAATGGAAGTACTGGAATCAATAGCCTGTTGTATCTGAGTTTTTAATTGTTGTATTAAATCATCAATATCAGCTAATAATGATTTATTAATGCTTAGATGACTGCCTTCAAATATGCTTAGTTTGGTTTCAACAAGCATAGCGGTATGGCTTAATTCTTTTAAGCCAAAAGATGCTCCTGTGCCCTTAATATTATGAATTTTTCGATTCAAATCTTCTCTTATCTGGCTTTCAGATGGGTTAGCCATTAAATGATGAAATACTTGCTCTATTTGAGCCATGCGCTCAGGTAACTCAGCAAAAAAGCTGTTGCGTAAGCGTTCAATTTTACTTTGTAATGATTCGCGTTTATCTTTCATACATAGTTTTTACTTCAGTGGTGAATCAATTTTTATAAGTACCTAGGAATAATTAATCTAACATTTTTATTACTGGGTAAAAAAGATGTAGGGCAACCCCCTTGTTAGAGTAACCAATGGGCAACCACAAGGGATTGCCCCAATGCCAGTAAGTTAAGCGCAAGTAATTGATATTTAATAACTAAAATACTTGTTTTGTCGAAATATAAGAGAAACTTTAGCTTCTAAAGGATTGATGTTATTAGAGTGGTTAAAAAAACCTCGTTT
>JAJJBE010000004.1 GCA_020996635.1 Bathymodiolus brooksi methanotrophic gill symbiont | reverse complement strand
ATAGAAGCCCTTAGAGTTGGGCGGTCTGCGCCGAGAGCATTAAAGAGCTTTAAGAATGATATTCATTTTTCAGCCTATAAAAGCTCTTTGTAATTAATTAGTTACGCTTAACTTACTGGCATTGGGGATTGCCCCTACCTATTTTCTTACCCAGTATTTGCCAACCATTAAGGCGATTAGCTTACCTGTATAAACAACATAATATGTTGTCATGGGTAGGCTAATAACCTACTTAAGTCACAATCAAACCATCCGACATATGCAATACCCTATCCATCCGCTCGGCTAATGAAGCATCATGAGTAACAATCAAAAAACTAACATTAAACTCTTGGTTAAGTTCTAGCATTAATTGATAAATACTTTCGGCTGTTTTACTGTCTAGATTACCGGTTGGCTCATCTGCTAAAATACATTTAGGCTGATTAATTAAAGCGCGCGCTATCGCAACACGCTGCCTCTCACCACCAGATAATTCTCCAGGCTTATGTTCGATTCTATGTGCTAAACCAACGCGATTTAGAATAGCTATCGCCTTGTTTTTCGCCTCATTAATTGATGCTCCACCAATCAATGCAGGCATCGCCACATTTTCTAATACCGTAAATTCACCTAATAAATGGTGAAATTGATAAATAAAGCCTAATGAACGATTTCGCAGTTTAGATAATTTAGCTTGACGTACTTTATTTAAATTTACACCCTCTAGTTCAACCAAGCCACTGCTTGGTTTTTCCAAGCCACCCAATAAATGCAGTAAAGTGCTCTTTCCTGAGCCAGAGCTGCCCATAATAGCAACACGCTCTCCTTCAGCAACGGAAAAGTCTACACCTTTTAAAACATCAACATCTAAAGCGCCTTGTTGATAACGCTTAGTCAATTTCTCACATTTTAGAATAATTCTTTTATTCATAACGTAACACCTCCGCTGGATTCACTCTGGATGCTTGCCACGCTGGATATAAAGTTGCTAATAAAGAAAGCCCAAAAGCAACCAAACTAATGACCAAAACATCTGCCCAGACTAATTTGGAAGGTAGGTTACTAATATAATAAACATCAGCAGCCATAAAATTAACACCAAAAAATTCTTCAATTGCAGGAACAATGGTTTCTACATTGAGCGCCAATAGCACCCCACCCACAGTACCTAATAAAGTACCAACGAGTCCAATGATGCTGCCTAAAATAATAAAAATTCTCATGACAGCCATCGGGCTTAAGCCCTGTGTTTTTAAAATAGCAATATCTGCTTTTTTATCGGTTACCACCATAACTAAAGTAGAGACGATATTAAAAGCAGCAACAGCAACAATCAACAATAAAATAATAAACATGACGCGTTTTTCAGTTTTTATCGCTTGAAAGAAGTTGCTGTGTGCTTGCGTCCAATCCCTTACATAATATTGCCCATAAAGCTTACGTGCTATTTTATGGGTAATTTGTGGTGCATCAAATAGGTCGTCTAATTTAAGTCGTAAACCTGTTACTTTATCGCCTAGGCGTAATAGTTTTTTAGCATCTTCTATATGAATAATTGCCATATTACGATCATACTCATACATACCGACTTCAAAAATACCCACGACTGTAAAACGACGTAATCGAGGAATAATTCCTGCGGGTGTTGAATTAACTTGAGGGCTAATAATAGTGATTTTTTCACCCACTCTAGTACCTAAGTAATTAGCGAGTTCAGATCCTAAAACAATTTGATACTTACCGGCTTTTAATAGGTTTAATGTGCCTATTTTCATTTTTTCGCCAACATCAGAAACTGCGATTTCTTCTGCAGGAAGAATACCGCGTAATAAACTACCACTAACACGCCGACCGGCATTAATCATCACTTGACCTTTAACAAACGGCGCAGTTCCTTCGACATGTTCGTAGTCTTTAATTCTATTTTGCAGTCCCTGCCAGTTACTTAAGTCGCCTGTACGCCCTGTTATTGTGGAATGTGCAGTCATACCTAAAATTCGTTGGCGTAATTCAGCTTCAAAGCCATTCATTACCGATAGCACGGTAATTAATGCAGTAACGCCTAAAGCGATGCCAAGTACGGATGTTAAGGTAATAAATGAAATAAACTGAGTTCGGCGTTTTGCACCTGTGTAGCGCAAGCCAATATATAAACTAAGCGGTTTAAACATATGATAGGGGATTTCCAGTTAAAACTTATTATGTTATTTAAAGGTTTTTACAGATAGGGCATAAGCCATAAAGATATAAACTATGATCGGTTAATTCGTAACCTAATTCTTTTGCAATATTATTTTGTCGTTCTTCAATGATGTCATCAGTAAACTCATCAATCTTTCCGCATTTCACACAAACAACATGGTCGTGATGATGACCTGTATTTAATTCAAAAACTGAATTACCACCCTCAAAGTGATGCCTTGTTACCAGCCCTGCTGCTTCAAATTGAGTTAATACACGATAAATTGTCGCAAGGCCAATATCTTCATCCTCACTTAATAAAATTTTATAAACCTGTTCAGCGCTTAAGTGGCGATTATTATTTTCACGCTCCATAATCTCCAAAATTTTCACACGCGGCAAAGTTACCTTTAAACCCGCTTTTCTTAACTCTTGAGTTTCCATTTTCTTTTCCAAACCTGAAAATAACCTATTTTTCTAGCCTACAGAAACAAATAACCCCGTATAAAACGGGGCTATTTTCTAAAAAGCTGTTACTTTTTATTTGGGTTCTACTTGAGTCGCTTGCAAGCCTTTTGGGCCACTTTCAACCTCAAAATTTACTGCTTGATTTTCTTCTAATGATTTGAATCCATCACCAATAATTGATCTAAAGTGTACGAATACATCTTCACCACCTTCGTCAGGTGTAATAAATCCAAAACCTTTTGCGTTGTTAAACCACTTAACAGTACCAGTTGCCATCTTTTTGAAATCCTCAAAACATTTAAAAATATAAATCATTATTTATACTTCCCGCAGTCGCGCGAAGTATAAACCTATTGCATCAGTTGATTTATGTAAACCAGCTCACTATATCACAGAACACTCAATCTTAAGCACCCTGAAATTATAAATTATGGTAACCCGTTTCCTCATGTAATACGATATCTAAACCTTCTACTTCTTCATCTACTGTTACACGTAGCCCCATCACTTTATCAATCCCCTTCAGGATAAGGTAACTAAACCCAGCGCTCCAAAGTATGACAACAAAAACAGCTAAAGCTTGCACACCAACTTGGTGAGCAATACTCACGTCCAAACCTAAGCCGCCTAAACTTTGTGCAGCAAAAACACCTGTTAAAATAGAGCCCACAATTCCACCGACACCATGTACTGGAAAAACATCAAGAGAATCATCTATTTTAAAATAGCGTTTAATAATTTGTACGGCATAAAAACAAACAATACCTGAAATAATGCCGATAATTAAACCACCTGCCGGCCCTACGAATCCTGATGCAGGTGTAATCGTACCTAACCCTGCCACCATACCTGTTACCGCACCTAAAACACTCGGTTTACCAAAACGCAACCACTCAATCACCATCCATGTTAATGCACCTGCTGAAGCACTAATATGAGTCACTAGAATAGCCATACCTGCAGCACCATCAGCAGTTAAAGCACTACCACCATTAAATCCAAACCAACCCACCCAAAGCATCCCTGCACCTGTAACGGCCATCGGAAGATTATGTGGAGGCATAGCAACCGTCGGAAAGCCTTTTCTTTTACCTAACACTAATGCAGTCATTAAAGCCGAAACACCCGCTGTAATATGAATAACGATACCACCGGCAAAATCCATAACACCGATTTCAGCCATCCAGCCACCGCCCCATATCCAATGACAAACAGGTACATAAACAACTAAAGCCCATAAGCCACTAAAAAGTAACATGGCTGAAAACTTCATACGTTCAGCAAAACCACCAACAATTAATGCTGGTGTAATAATTGCAAAAGTCATTTGAAACATGAAAAAGACTGCTTCAGGAATATCACCGACTAATGAGTCTGTTCCCATGTCGAGTATAAATATCTTACTCAACCCACCAATAAAACTCTGAACTTCACCCCCATCAGAAAAAATGAGGCTATACATTCCAACTAACCACATAATTGAAATCAAACAGGTAATCGCAAAACACTGCATTAATACAGAAAGTACGTTTTTACTACGCACTAAACCTGCATAAAATAATGATAAACCAGGTAAAGTCATAAACAGCACTAATGCTGTAGAGGTTAATACCCACGCTGTATTAGCTTGATTCAATTCACTTGCATTCGCTAAAACTGGAAATAAACTTAATACTCCTAGTAAAAGTCTTTTTTTATTTTTTAACATATTCATAGATGAGTTTTTTATAAATTTATCACTAAAATACTAAACGACTATTAAATGGCTTCATTACCCGTTTCACCGGTACGAATTCTAATAACTTGCTCTAATGTTGTAACAAAAATTTTACCATCCCCAATTTTTCCTGTATTAGCAGCACTAATAATGGCTTCAATCGCTTGATCAACAGTTTCATCAGAAACTGCTATTTCCATTTTTACTTTCGGTAAAAAATCAACAACATATTCAGCACCACGATACAGTTCAGTATGCCCTTTTTGACGCCCAAACCCTTTAACTTCAGTAACGGTTACACCTGCGATACCAATTTCTGATAAAGCTTCACGTACATCATCTTGTTTAAACGGTTTAATAATTGCTGTAATTAATTTCATTGTTTTTACCTTAAATTAAAAATAGTTTTCAGGCTATTTTACACAAAAAACCGTTTTCAGACAGTTTAAACAGCATCCATATATAAAGAATTTTCAGCTAAGAAATCAACAAATTGGTATCATTAGCTGATATATTTTTCAACTGTAATAATACTAATCTATTACAAGCTCATTATTTTTCAACAAGGTATTCATGCTCTTACTCTCAAAAAAACAAGATTGGCTAGGCAACATTCGGGGCGATGTTCTCGCAGGAACTGTTGTTGCCCTTGCTCTAATCCCTGAAGCCATTGCTTTTTCCATTATTGCTGGTGTTGACCCTAAAGTCGGACTATACGCCTCTTTTTGCATTGCATTTATTACCGCTTTTATTGGCGGAAGACCGGGGATGATAAGCGCTGCAACAGGTGCAATGGCATTATTAATGGTGACATTAGTAAAAGATTATGGCTTACAATATTTACTAGCCGCATCACTATTAACAGGTGTTTTACAGATTATTTCTGGCTATATTAAGCTAGGCAGTTTGATGAGCTTTATTTCTCGTTCAGTAGTAACCGGTTTTGTTAACGCCCTCGCTATACTTATTTTTATGGCTCAACTTCCGGAACTCACCAATGTTACTTGGCATGTTTATGCTATGACGGCCTCAGGTTTAGGTATTATTTATTTATTCCCTTACGTCCCAGTTATTGGCAAAAGTATTCCTTCCCCATTAGTTTGTATTATCGGACTTACTTTAGTCTCTATTTATTTAGGTTTAGATATCCGCACCGTTGGTGATATGGGAGATCTACCCGATACGCTACCTATTTTTCTATGGCCCGAAGTTCCATTAAACTTTGAAACACTGCGAATTATCTTTCCTTATGCGGCTGCAATGGCGGTTGTAGGGCTATTAGAATCACTAATGACTGCAACCATTATTGATGATTTAACAGATACTAGCAGTGATAAAAACCGCGAATGTAAAGGTCAAGGCTGGGCAAATATAGGTGCTAGTTTATTAGGTGGCATGGCCGGTTGTGCAATGATTGGGCAGTCAGTTATCAATATAAAATCAGGTGGTCGCGGGCGATTATCAACCTTAGTTGCCGGGGTATTTTTATTAATTATGGTAGTGTTCTTAAATGAGTGGCTATCCTATATCCCTATGGCCGCATTAGTTTCCGTTATGATTATGGTTTCTATTGGCACATTTAGCTGGGGCTCTATTATTAACTTAAAGTCACACCCGCTTTCAGCCAATATCGTTATGATTTCTACTGTTACCGTTGTAGTTTGGACGCATAACTTGGCTTATGGTGTTTTTGTAGGTGTCTTACTTGGCTCTCTATTTTTTGCTAATAAAATTGCTCACTTTATGTATATAGAATCATCACTAAATGATGATAATTCAACTCGTCGTTATATTATTCATGGCCAAGTCTTTTTTAACTCTGCCACTAAATTTACCAGTGAATTCGATTTCAAAGAAGTGGTTGAAAAAGTCATTATTGATTTAACGCATGCACATTTTTGGGACTTATCCGCTGTTGATGCTCTCGATAAAGTGGTCATCAAATTTAAACGCGAAGGCGCTGATGTTGAATTAATTGGCTTAAATGAAGCCAGTGCAACCATCATTGACCGTTTTGGTATACATGATAAACCTGAAGAAATTGAAAAAGTTATGGGAGGCCACTAATGTCACAATCACAACACGTACTAGCCTGCATAGATGGCTCAGAGATTAGCACAGCTATATGCGATTATGCTGCTTGGATCTCCCAGCGCCTTAACGCTCCACTTAAATTGCTGCATACACTAGAGCATCAAGAAAAACCTGCAAGCTTTGATCTAACTGGCAGCATAGGTTTAGGCTCGCAAGAGCATTTGCTTGAAGAGTTAACCACCATAGAACAGCAACGCAGCAAATTACTAAAGAAAAAAGGCCAGCTCATTTTAGATGCCGCAAAAGAAAGAGTACAGCAAGCAGGTATAAATGACTGTGGTAGCTTGCAAAGGCACGGTAGCATCACCGAATCTTTAATTGATTTAGAAGATGAAACTCGCATGGCTGTTTTAGGTTTACGTAACGAGCCAGAAGCGAAAATAAGCACACATTTAGAGATGATGGTACGCGCCATTCATCGTCCAATTTTGCTAGTAAATGGCATTTTTGAAGCCCCTAAAACGATAATGCTTGCTTATGATGGCAGCGATGCGGCTAATAAAGCGGTTGATATGGTCGCTACTAGCCCACTGTACAAAGGTTTAAATTGTCACTTAGTCTGCGTATCTGATAATGCCGCTGACTTATTACAAATAGCTAGTAAAAAACTAGAAGCTTGTACTGATATTAATTTAACCGTTAGCGCCTTAACCGGTAAAGCAGACATTGAATTATGTGCTTACCAAGAAACGAATAATATTGATTTAACGGTAATGGGCGCTTTTAGCCATACCCGCTTACGTGAGATGTTATTAGGTAGTTTTACCGAAAAAATGCTGACTCATAGTAAAAAACCAGTTTTGTTATTACGGTAATTAGTCCTCCCTTGCTGGTGAGGGTTGGGTGGGGAGAATCTTAAAACACTTTGTGAAAAGCTATTATTTCCCCTCACCCAACCCTCTCCCTTTGGAGAGGGCTTTAAACACACTTAGGCGCGCCATTCCTACTTCATGAAACATTGGGATGTCCTATCGCCAATCTTCATTCAGCACGGAGCGATTTATGGGAGCCCCAGTTCGTCCTGCGTCCAACTCAACTACGCAAAAAATACTGCT
>JAJJBE010000087.1 GCA_020996635.1 Bathymodiolus brooksi methanotrophic gill symbiont | reverse complement strand
CTGTCGGGATAACTACTTGCCTCCCGAGCGAACTGACCAGTTCACTTCGGATTGGCGAATTTCCCTGTCGCCTACTGCGGACTAAAAATCATCACTTCGCTGCGCTCCGTTTCCCTGATTTTCAGCGATTGTCTTAACTTAATGGCAGTGACCCAATGCCACGGTAGGGGTGCCCCTTGTGGGTACCCGCATATCACAGCGTCAAAGGGGTGCGTTGTTTGTGGATATTGTGTCCATTCTGGGCAACCACAAGGGATTGTCCCTACAATGACAACTCACATCTTAGAATAATTATGCCTTGTTACTTAGTTTAAATACTTAACTATTTATGCAAGCGCTAAAAAAGCTTCCCCGATAAGAAGAAGCTTATCAATTTATTAAATGCTAAAGCTATTTTTAATCTCTATCAATAAAATACAGTACGCCTTTTTTAGTCGGGCATTTTTTAGAATTAATAGACATATTAATACGTGCTGCAGAACCTTTTAACTCAGCAGGTAATGTTCCAGTAAACAAATAATAATCTGTCACTAATTTATGAGTTAATTTGACAGGTAACTTTTTCGCAGTTGCTTCTACCCAATCTAAATCATTAACCCCAGACACCCAAAAAGTAAATTGACCTTCTGGTTTCAGTTTAGACTTATCTGCTGGTTCAACATGTGAAATTTTTAGCTTTCTGCAAGTGCCGCCTTTATCGCCGCCTTTTCTTCCATGACTGCCATGATCCATTGCAGACATTGCAGTACCAGAAGTTAGTAATAAAGCGGTTAAAGCAGGTATTAAAATTAATTTTTTTAGCATATCCCATCCCTTAATCTAGTAAAATAAGTGGCTAAATTATAATATATTTTGCACATGGATACGGATTTTATATCGAGCTTAAATAATTGGGTAACAAATTTTTAATATTACGTTACTGCATAAATTGAAAGCTATAAATGGCCGTTATTCCCAATGTATATGCAGCAAGAATATAAACATTTCGGGGGTTTCCTGATAATTTAGGGGTTTTAATTTGCGAAACATTTAAAAAAGTCAGTGTTAAGCAGCTTACATAAAGAATATAAGAAAAAGTGTCTTGATCAAATAAACCTGCAAATAGAAGGATAAAAACCAAAATGATACTGTTATTATCCAGTGCAAGACCTGTGTAGTGTTTTCCACCAACAAGGCCAAAGGTACTAAAATAACTTAACCGTATAGCAGCACCCGCCATCATTAAAAAAGCGCCCACTAAAAAGATTAGCTCAAACTCTCCATAACTTAATAATAAAATAGCAGGGGTTACGCCATAACTTACAATATCAATTAAGACATCCAGTTGGCCACCAAAAACGCCTTGCTGTTTAGTTCTACCTTTCATACTTCGGGCAATAAGCCCGTCCGCCCAATCAAAGGCAACCGCCCAAATCATACCGATCATTGCAATCGTATAGACTCCTTTAATACTACAATAAATCGCTATCAGCGTACATACCAAACCAGCTAATGAGCAAAGATTAGGAACATCATTAACATAAGAAAGTATAGTGCCTGGTTGCTCTTTATTGGGGGGTGATTTTTCTGTTGTCATACTGCTTCCTTTAATCTTCAGTTATTGTAGCGTAAGTCTTTCTTTACACTTAATGTGCTATGATAACAAGTCATTTAAAGGGTTTAAAGGGTTTAATTAATCATGGTTGTTATACTGTTGGTACATTTGATTTATTGCACGTAGGTCATCTAGCCTTATTAGAATACTGTGCGACTTTGGGCGACACTGTTGCAGTTGGTGTTGCATCTGATGAAGTGGTGAAATTATATAAGCCTAACATTCCCGTTATTCCACTTGAACAACGGTTAGAAATGCTTCTGGCACTACGCTGTGTAGATATTGCATTACCGTATCATGAGCTAGATTATATTTCAGTTTGTAAAAAAGTTAAGGCAGATATTTTTGTTATTGGCGAGGACTGGGGGAAAAAACCACATAATAAAGGTGTCGAGGACTATCTAAAAGCTCAAGGGAAAAAAGTGGTTCAAGTTCAATATAACCCAAGAAACTCATCAACTAAAATCAAAAAAGATGTTTTATCTTTGCATCAAACAGGTAAAAGAGTTTAAAGAAAAATAATATTTTTATAAAAAATCAGGGGGTATGATTTATTCCCTATTAATTAAATTTAAGCTTAATTTTTTTTGATTACAAACTACTGCGGCTAACAAATCAGGCGCTAAATTTAATGGATAAACTGCCCAACTTTCTACCACATCACAAACTTCTGGCACTCGCAGAAATTGATCGATTGCCATAGGGTTAAACACACAAGCCTCTAAACCCAAAGTAATACCCTGCCCTACGGCTTTAACAAACGCTTCTTTCCTTACCCAGAGTTGATAAAAAACAATGCCTTGCTCTTCAGCATTTAAACCTTGCCAGTATTCAGCTTCTTCCAAAGCAAAGCATTTTTTCACCAAGCCGGCCCAACTATCACGTTCTTTAAAGTATTCAATATCGATACCCAACTGACAAGACTGCTCTACAACCGCAAGTACCCAAGCATTTTCTGCATGCGACATATTAAAGCTAAGTTCAGGATATTTTGCTAAAAAAGGCTTACCTCTATCGGTGATACTAAATTCTAGTTCAGCGGCTGATTCTGGCACGTATTTAGCTAAACTCTCCCTTAATAAACCATGCGCAAACACATATCGCTCAGTTAATAGCGGCAGTTTAAACCGCTGCGCAATGGCTTGTTCACGCTGATCTAATGTTTGCCAATAATCTGCAAATTTTTCCTGTTGCTTTAATAGATCCAACGAATAATAAACATCTAACTTATTGGCTGATTTTTTGCACACTTGCAAAGCCCTCTCCACATGGATCACTCGCAGCCGATAAAATTCCTGTCGATTTACCTAACTGCACCGCCTGCATATTGCCATAGTTATAATACTGCTTTAACTGATGCCCCAACTTTTTTAAAGCCAACATTTCAGTTTCGTTTAAGCCACCTTTTTCATAATGCACAATATCGGGTTTATATTGATGATGAAAGCGCTTTACGCGAACTTGTGAACTAGGGTCATTACCTTTAGCAAAGTCTAAAATCGCTAATAAAACCATCGATGGAATACGACTGCCACCGAGCGTACCTAAAACACCAATGCGCCCTTGCTGTTCAACAAAACTGGGGTTCATACTGGATAACATACGTTTTTCTGGCGCAATTAAATTCGCCTTACCACCCACTAAACCATAACCATTTACGGCCTTTTCCGAGGCTTGAAAGTCATCCATTTCATTATTTAAAACAACCACCGTTCCCTTAGCGACAATGCCTGCCCCAAAAGGAAAATTAATACTCAAAGTTGCTGCAACACGATTTCCCTGGTCATCAATAATAGAAAAATGCGTGGTATTTCGCCCGCCTTGTTGTGCTTTGCTATAACCACTTAAAGCATCACTCTTTAGACTTTTATCTGCTCTAATTGAACTTGCTAAACCATACGCATATTGTTTATTTAATAAACGCTCACTCGGCACAGCGACAAAATCATCATCCCCTAAATATAAAGCCCGGTCATGAAAAGCATGGCGCAAACTTTCAATAATCAAATGTTGATGAGTTATTTCATCAGCCGATTCTAAATCTAAAGTTTCTAAAATATTCAGTGTTTCAACTAATAAAGTTCCACCCGCAGAAGGTAAGGCAGCGCTAGTAATTTGCAACTCCTTATATTGCCCTACAACTGGCTGACGCAATTTTACTTGGTATTTTTTTAAATCTTCTAATTGCCAAATACCTCCTAATTCTTGCACAGATTGCACTAACTTATCAGCTATATCCCCTTGATAAAAACCCGCCTTCCCTTTTACTGCAATTTGCCTCAATGTTTCTGCCAATGCTTTTTGCTGCAATAAAGTACCTTTTTTAGGTAGCTCACCATCGACTAAAAATAACTCTGCAATTTCAGTTTGTTGCTTTAAGACAGACTGCCTAAAACGCAATAACTTTCTATGCCGCTCGCTAATTGCAAAACCTTGCTCTGCATGGCGAATCGCAGGTGCTAAACTTTTAGCCAAACTTAATTCGCCATAATTTTTTGATAAATAGACTAATGCAGCAGACATACCTGGAATGCCTGCCGCTAATGCGCCATTTAATGAAAGTTGCTTATTTACTTGCCCTTGTTTATCTAAATACATGTCTTTATGCGCTGCTAAAGGGGATTTCTCACGCCCATCGAGCATAATATTTAACTGATGTTACGCAGTAGCCGACTTTAATTGTTGCAATTCATCAAAAGCTTGTCGAATAGCATTAATATAAAGTTTCGATTTTAAAGCGAACTTGTTCAGCCCTTGCTGGGCACTGAGAATCTCTAATCGAGCAGTCG
>JAJJBE010000206.1 GCA_020996635.1 Bathymodiolus brooksi methanotrophic gill symbiont | reverse complement strand
AAGCAGTGTTTTTTGCGTAGTTGAGTTGGACGCAGGACGAACTGGGGCTCCCATAAATCGCTCCGTGCTGAATGAAGATTGGCGATAGGACATCCCAATGTTTCATGAAGTAGGAATGGCGCGCCTATGTGCTTTGCATGGGAAGGTGATAGTTTGTGTGTACTTATAAGCCCGGAGACCTGCCTGAAAATTTTTTATTTGGTGCAGCGGAGGGCTGTTAGCGAAATGACACGCCTTTTTGCTGTTTATTCGTTTGTATCTCCTCAACTGTGTTTTTTTTACACTTTTTTGCGCGGGCGGCGCAGAGGAACTTATGAACAAAATTTTTATAGCCAGCCCTTTAGTCCTTAGTTTACTGCCATTAACTGCATTTTCTGACGATACCGTAGCTCTTACGCCTTTAACGGTGACTGCTACACGAAGTGAGAATGAATCAAGATTAAGCTCGACAACAGTGATTAGTCGTCAGGATATTGAACGTAAACAAATTAGAACGATTGAAGGTGCTTTACGAGGTGTTGCTGGAATCAATATTAGTAATAACGGTGGGGTAGGTAAGCAAACATCTATTTACTTGCGTGGTACGGAATCAGACCATATTTTAGTTTTAATTGATGGTATTCGGGCCGGATCTGCAACAACAGGTGCCGCTGCTTGGCAATATATACCGGTGAGTGAAATTGACTCTATTGAAGTTGTTCGTGGGCCGAAATCGAGCCTGTACGGTGCTGATGCCATTGGTGGGGTGATTCATATTCATACCCGTAATGCATCGAATGCTACAACAAAGATTAACCCCACTTTCTCTGTTGGGGGAGGAACCTATGGACACTATAACGTGCAAGCCGGTGTTTCAGGCAAAGTAGGCAAAGCTTGGTATAACCTTAATGCCAGCCATGAGCAAACAGAAGGCTTTAACTCTTGTGCGGGTGCGCTAAGCTACGGGTGTTTTACTAATGAACCCGATAGAGATGGCTATGAAAACCATGCAGTTTCTTTCCGCTTAGGCTATCAACTGACAGACTGGCTAAGTCTTGAAGGACATACTTTATATAGTGGTGGTTCAACTGAATATGATGGTAGTTTTCAAAATGAAGCAGATTATACGCAGCTAATTTATGGTGGAAAGGCGGTTATTCAGGCCCTGGATTTTTGGAAAATTGATTTATCGGCAGGCGCGAGTCAAGATAAATCAACTAACTTTTTAAATGGTAGTCAAAAAGGGGTATTTGATACGCAGAGGGTATCATTTTCAGCACTGAATAATTTCACGGTAGCACCAAAACATGTTTTTTCATTAGGTTATGATTTTTTAGATGACTCTATTGAAAGTAGCGATACCTATGCAGAAACTTCGCGTAATAATCATGCTGTTTTTATCCAGTATCAAGGTGAGTTTATGCAGAATCAGGTACAGCTAGCTTATCGTAGTGATCATAACGAGCAATTTGGGCAAAATAGCACTTGGAATGCATCTTGGGGTTATGCATTTAATGACGGTATCTTAGTTTCTGCTTCTTATGGAACAGGGTTTAAGGCACCTACTTTTAATGAACTTTACTACCCAGGTTTTGGCAATAGCCAGTTGATCCCTGAAAAATCAGAAAGTTATGAGATTGGTGTGAGTGGTGAACATACTCAATGGAACTGGTCGCTGAGCGGTTATTTAACCAATATTGATAATATGATTGCTTTTGATAGCAGTATCTTTTTACCTAATAATTTAAGTAAAGCACAAATTATGGGAATAGAGGCTGCTGTCGGTGGGCAGATTTATGATTTTGATGTGCAGTTAAATTACAATGCATTAGACCCAAAAAGCAAAGATGCTGCGACTTATAACAATGTTTTAGCGCGTCGAGCGCAACAGCTTTTTCGTATTGATGTTGATAGAAGAATTGGTGATGCAAGTTTTGGAACCTCGGTAAATTTTGAAGGTCGTCGCTTTGATGATCTTCAAAATACGCGTGCAGTCGATAGTTTTGTTACTTGGGATTTAAGAGCTGAATATCAATTATGGGAGCAAATTACTTTACAAAGCTCCGTTAAAAATATTTTAAATACACAATATCAAACGGCATCAGGCTATAATTCAGCAGGCGTAACCGTTTTCTTTAATTTTAAATATGCACCGCAACTTTAAGAGGTTTTTATGACTTGGATACAACAAAATAAAAAGTATTTAACACTTTTTTCACTCATGATGCTGATGGCATTGACGCGTTCGGATCATTTTGGCAGTGCGATTAGCTTGCCGGATGCATCACTTGCAGCATTTTATTTAGCGGGTATTTTTAGTGGCGGTCTAGTTAGCTTAGTGGTGTTATTAAGCGAAGCCGCTTTATTGGATTACATTGCTATTACGCAATTGAATGTCAGTGATTACTGTATTTCACCTGCTTATGTATTTTTAATTCCTACTTATGCCAGTGTCTTTTTAGCAGGGCTTTGGAGTAAAAAATATACCAGTTTTAAAGCAAGTGATGTCAGCATTCAATTTGCTTTATTATTAGTTGCTACATTGGTTGCTTTTTTAATTTCTAACGGTAGTTTTTATTTTTTATCAGGAAAATTCCCTGACTTATCAATCGTAGAATATGCTGGGCGCGTTGCAAAATACTATCCCGCTTATGTGAGTTCTACTTTAATTTATAGCTGTTCTATTTTATTAGCTACCAAAGCATTTAAACTGCTGAATAAAGAAAAAGCTAATTCTGAAGTATTGAATTAAGGGTTTATTACTTAAAAATCAATGAATTACTTTGTAGGCTGGGTGAGGTTTTTTTTGCGAAGCAGTAAAAATGTAACCCAGTAATTCTCCGTATCGGCGTAAAATGCTGGGTTACGTTATCTGCGCTACGCTTGATAATCTAACCCAGCCTACGATATATAACGCTTTATTTCCCCGTTGTACCCTTGTTATTTTTTATGACTACGTTTTATATAACTGCGTAGCCAAAACCAAATGCCACTTAGGCTAAGGAATATTAATAATACTCCTGACAAATCAATAAAATAAACACCGTATTGGCCAAAAAATCGGCCACTATGTATATCTAATATAAGTCGTTCAACATCAAGTATTTGTTCACGAGAGCTTTGTTTTAACGCTTGAGACATAGCTTTAGGTAAGCGGGACTCTGTTGACCATTTTTGTGGTGGCTGAGAGTCTTTTTGCCAAGAAAGTAACTGGTCTTTACTGCTATAAATATGCTGTTGTTGCTGTATGAAAATGATGCCGTTTTGATTGCCAATTTTTTTTAGCAAAGGCTTAGGGATAGATTCAATCACATCACCTTCAAGTGTCAATAACACTAAATGATGATTAAAAGCCGCAACAATAAAATCACCCGTCATAATAGCGCCTATTAAAGGCTCAGCTGAAGTAAAAATAGCTTTATTATTAAAGTAAATAGCTTGTTCTAGTTGAGTGATCCAGTGTTGCTTTATAGCAAAGCTTTTTAGCTCAGTAGCAGGGGAGATGCCGTACCAATCTAAAATTAAAGGGGATTTGATAAAGCGTTGGTCTAACTTTAGTTCACTGGTATGGTTGAGCGCTACACCCGTGATAGATAATAGAATCAAAATCAGACTAATAGCAAAACCTATGTGGCGGTGTCCTTTGTATAGAAGTTTAGAAAAAGAACGTTTAAATAGGGTCATTTATTGATCTGTTGATTAAAAAATAATGCCAGCATAGCAGTCTTTTTTAATGCACGCACGGATAAGGTCGCACCGGAGATGCCATCGATAGGCTTAGAAAGAGAATGGTCTGAGTTAATGCTTATAGACTTAAATTGATCGGTAAAAAAGCTATGTTTAACTTCCCAGCCACGGCTTTCCTTGAACTCCAAAACTTTTAAGTTTTGAATGGCATTATTCTCAATAATGATACCGACAGTAATTAACTGTGTTTTACCTATTTCATTTAAAACCCAAACACTTTTATTGCCTACTCGCCAATAGCGAGTACGCATAAATCCTGCTTTATGCTGCAAAATATCAGCGACCTTTTCTTTTAAATCAGGTGTGATCCAAAATGACTGCGCAGCGGGAGGCTTGCCTGAGAATGCTTCACTAACAAAGTCGCTAGGACTTTGGTATTGGCTTGCAAAAACGACGTTAGAGAAAAAAAGGCTAATGAATAGAAAAAATTTAGTCATAAATAATAGTGTTTTAAAGATTTCTAGCGGTAGATATACTTTGCTCAATGACGAGTGTTAGGTATATACCCAAGCTACTTGAAGATGCTTACTTAATGGAACCGCGAGCTTTAGTCGCGGAATGCTTGATATGTGATTGCAGCGGCTGAAGACCACTGTTCCATTTAGTTACAATCACGCATCTTCATTTATTTTGGGTATATACCCATGCCACTTGATGGTGCAGTTATTTTCTATTTGTCATCCCTGCAGTCTTTTATCGGGGATCCATGATTCAGCACTGGATCCCCGATAAAAGACTTCGAGGATGACGGCGGTGTAAATCATGCATCTTCAAGTGTAATGAGTATATAACAATCATAATTTAAACTTATATTTCTGAGAGGAATCTAGTTTATGTGTATGGATTCCCGATTAAAGACTTCGGGAGTGACAACCGTTACAGTGATTATTTATAGGGGTTGGAGTTAATACCTGTAGTGATAAGGAACAGGTATTAAAAACTATAACCTATACCAAGGTCAAAACCAGTTTGTTTAAACTCTTTGCCTGTTGTGTGTTTTTGAAAATAATCAAATTTTAAAACCACATTCTGGAGAACCCAGTAGTTAAAACCTAATTCCCATTTATTAAAATGAACCTGTGCCAGTTTTTTAGAATAAGTTAATTCTTCGTAGCGTGAATAAACACCAATGTCACCTATGGGAGTCGGTAGGCGATAGGAAGGTTCTACATACCAACCGGATTGGTGAGCTGCACTTTGAATGGTTGTATCAATATCCCAACGAGAATACAGTGCTTTACCCGTTAATTTTCCTGGGCCAACGGGGTAGCTATAAATAGCATGTAATTCGGTTAATACGCCGCCATTAATATCACTGCTGGCTTCTTGATCCATATCCATTTGGTAGTTAACATTCAGGGCAACTTCTAAACCGGGTAGGCCGGTGTATTTTGCTCCCCCATAAACAGCGCCACTTTTCATATTTTGCTTCGATATTTTGCCACGCCCTCTACGAATATAACCATCATCAGCACTTAAACCTGAAGTTAGACCACCGTGAATACTAATGCCGTTAGAAAAATTATAATTCCCACCTAGTCCAGCCTCCCACCATGTGGTTGGAATAATATATTTTTCAACTTCATTTCTTTCTACGCCATAAAAAGTTGTTGGCAGATGGTTTTGGTTGATAATTCCAATAGGGATTAAAAATAACCCCGCTTGTAGGCTAGCTTCATCCGTCAGTTGGTATTGAAACCAAGCCTGCTCTAACTCAACTTCGCCACCCCAGCCATCGCCAGTAATACTATGTTCTATTTCTAGCTCAGAGTAAAAATGTAATTTATCAGAGAATTCATGATTGAAGAAAAGCACAAAGCGATGGAGATCGATTTCATCTTTAACTTGCCCTGCATCTTCAGAATCGTAGTTATTGTAATGTAACTCGCCATAACCCCCAATGCTGGTTTTATCGTACCAATGGCTACCTGTTGGTTTTGATGTTTCGACAGCATCTGCCACTGTTTCAACCGCAGCGGTATTATTGATTACTTGTTGCTCTGTATTTTCAATTTTATTTTTAAGCTCGGTATTTTTTGACTTTAACTGAGAATTTTCTTCGCGTAGTTTATTAAATTCACCGGCTTGCTGTATTTTATAAGCTTCAAATTGTTGTGCTAACTCATCAATTGTGATTGCTTGAGCAGGCATTGCTGCAGTTATTGCGCTGACAAGAGCTAAGGTTTTGAAGGGTATCTTTTTCATGTAATCACTCAGTAAATTCATTATATGCTTATCTTAATGTAAATGAGAATGATTATCAATAGTACGGTAAGGGGTTTATAATGATGCTTTATTAGGTGGGCTAAAGAGCACTGCCATTAAGTTAAGGAATATTACTTAAATAACAAAATGTTACAACGTAGGCTGGGTTAGATTTTTTTGCGATAGCAATAAAAACGTAACCCAGCATTTAAAAGAACACCTAAAATCTGGGTTACGTTATCTGCGCTACGCTTAGATAAGCTAACCCAGTCTACGGTAACTTATTGTTTGTAAATATATTATTACTTAACTTAATGGCAGTGGGGCTAAAGAGGGGGTTATATTATTAGTTTCATTTAGAATTATTAAGCTATGTCAGATAAGGGTAAAATTCTGAGCTTAATAGTGTAATAAAAGAATAAACGCGAGGGCAGTGCAGGGTTAAAGCAGCTAGCTTTGCAGGGCGTGAGTCAAAATCACTTATTTTAAATAGCAATTTTACGGTAGGAGCTGTGTGGAAAAAGGAGTCAATGAATAATGAGGATCTTATATCGGATTATAGCAATCCTAATATAAGTAAATAGCAAAAATTAATTTAACATTTTGTAGGATGGGTAGAATCAAGTGCCTGTTTTTTAGGCGCGTAGTGAAACCCATCAATCATTGCCAGAATGATGGGTTTCGCAAAAAAAACGCTCTACCCATCCTACTAAAATTAGTCATATCAAAATGTTAGAGTAATTATGCACAAGTACTTAGTGACACTTTAACTATGCAAACGTCATTCCTTCATGCTTTTAGAAGGAATCTATCTATGCACCTAGGCTCCCGATTAAAGACTCCGGGAGAGACGAGGGTTACAATCGGATTGGTATAACTACGACACTACACTTTTTATGCTAGCCCCTGATGGACTGATTAAAATAGCTAAAGTTTTTGTTATAAAACCCACGGCTCTAAGTCTCATTCACCATACTTATCATTTTTTTAAATGAAGACTCTAGCTTATTCACACCGGCCCCGCGCTGCTTGAATGTCACCTTTTAAATAAAGAGTCTGTAAGTTAAGTGCATCCACATGCAGGTGATCATGCGCTTGATCAATTTGTAGAAGCATTTCTTTTGCAAAAAACTGCTCAGTTTGTTCATGTTTCATCCAGTAGGCACAATGGCAGTGATGGCTCTTCATG
Source organism: Bathymodiolus brooksi methanotrophic gill symbiont (assembly GCA_020996635.1). Classification (GTDB taxonomy): domain Bacteria; phylum Pseudomonadota; class Gammaproteobacteria; order Methylococcales; family Methylomonadaceae; genus Methyloprofundus. The sequence continues at coordinate 399 of JAJJBE010000206.1, read as the reverse complement.
ATTGGCCATGAACTAACTGTTTTAGCTTTGCTTTGAATGCTATCGATAAATTTATTTTTCCATTGATTGGCCACAATTTGGAAGGATAAAGCCCAAGCTTCTTTAGGGCTGCAATGTTTACTAGCATAAAGTAACCACTCTGGGTTGGGGGCAATGCCAGTAAGTTAAGCGCAAGTAATTGATATTTAATAACTAAAATACTTGTTTTGTCGAAATATAAGAGAAACTTTAGCTTCTAAAGGATTGATGTTATTAGAGTGGTTAAAAAAAATGGCTCTTTTGAAAAATGAGTGGGTAAACTATAATCTACTGACCTTAAAAGTTATAGACTCTTATCTTTATTATGATGACAGAATTATTTCAACAAGCCCTCCATATTAACGCCCCTTGGTTGATTAA
>JAJJBE010000110.1 GCA_020996635.1 Bathymodiolus brooksi methanotrophic gill symbiont | reverse complement strand
AGGCGTACTTCACACGATTTCCTGCGCAAAGTACGCCGCGGCCTTTTTTAAAATATCGCGCTCCTGGGTCAATCTAAGGACTTGTTTTTTCAATCGTTTTATTTCATTTTCATTCGACTCGTTGCTAGCCACGTTAGTATTACCCTTGGGTTTTGAAGCGTTATGAACCCAAGTATAAAGAGTGTTGGAATTAACGCCCAAATTTTTAGCGATTTGAGGGATAGATTCATCAGAATCTCAGGCTAATTTAATAGCAGATTCTTTAAATTCGAGCGTGTAAGTATTTAGCTTTTTCTTAGTCATTTTGGGTACTCTATATTTAGGGGGTAAATCTTAGTTTTTGTGTCCTAAATAGTGTATCCACATCACAACGAATAATGCAAGAGAATATCTTTGACGACAACTGGCTGGAAAAACTCAATGAAGTACATATTGAAATGCACAAAATTGCTGATCATTTATATGAGGCATATCAACAAGAGAAAATTGATGAAGCTAGAGATGGGCTGAAGGATATGCAGATAGCTTTTGTAAAAATGACAAATGTATTGGACGAATGGGAGTAGGAACGATATAGGTCTATTATCTTAGTTGAAGGATTTGCATTTATACTTTATTTACTTATTTTATGACTGGCTGGTTAGGAGCGTTATGAGCCTGTCACACTGATAGCTCCTTACATTTGCAGTTTTGTCCATATTTCTTCAAGCTATTTGATTTTTTTAACATATTTTCAGAGGGGCTTGAATTAAGCTCAACTTTTTTATGCTAAACTCAGAATCCAACGGCCTTGTTAGGCTAACTTATTAATAATTTCCTATTTATGTTTAAAAAAATTAATCACGGACTACTTTTTCTTATCGTTTTTATTCTACAAGGCTGTACAACGTCAGGAAATGACAGTTTAAGATTGGAAGATGAAGCCAGCATTAGCCATAAAATCAGCACTAATGTAACAACTAAAAGTGAAGTTAAAGCGCAGTTTGGTGCGCCTTTTTCTGTTAGTTATACTGATAACGGTTCAGAGATATGGAAATATGAAAGTTCAAAAGTCAGCGTTGATTTTGTTAGTTATGTGCCTGTTATACGCTGCTTAGCAGGTTCGTCGAGTGGTATTCATAAAGAATTAACACTGTTATTCGCGGATGAAAAAGTAAAGAAATTTGCACTGACAGAATCAGAAATAAAAATTAGAACAGGCTGGTTTAATCAATAAGTGATTTAGTTTATTATAATAATACGATTTTAAAGGTAAAAATATGATGATTAAAAGATATATCTGCAGGAGTTATTTATTTAGCTTAATTATATTAAGCTGCATGAGTTTTAACCTGTCAGCGGAGACTAAAATTGCGATTCTTGAGTTTGAGCTGAAGGATATGACCTTGGCACCGCGCATACCGGCTGAACTTAAACGCACGGCTTCTATAAAGCCATTATTGGAGGGAGAACTTCAATCTGCAGATTACACCATTATTTCGATTGACTTAGAAAGTCAAAAAGCGGCAGATAGTGGGGTGGGTTATTTATTTGACCATCATGATGTAGCTGCAAAATTGGGGCAACAATTTGGTGCTGACTATGTACTTGTTGGGCGGCTTCATAAACCGAGTTTTTTGTTTTCTTATTTAATGGGGCATTTAATTAGAGTGAGTGATGCCAGATTAATTGGTAATTATATCTCAGAAGCAAAAGGGCCGAATATTAAGCTAACAATTAAAACGGTTGAAAGCCTTGCGGTTAAAATTGATAGAACGCTGGATAATCGCTATACACCGCCTCCGTCTAAAAAACAGAGAAAATGATTTAAGCTATTTATTTTATTTCAATTGCATATGAAATTAGACGAAGCTTAGCGTTGATTAATTTGCCTTATCAATCCTGACTAAATTGTTGAAGCCTACAATGACAACGCTAAAGAGGAGAGGGTTTAACTTACAATTAAGATGTGATTTATATCAAGCTAAGCAAGTAGAAGTAGAGGAATTAAAAAAATTCATGCCTTTATCGTAAAAATTGCATAATGAATTAAGCTAGCTCTTTATTGAGGATATGCTCTTGAAGGTATTGAGCAGTGTTTTTCATTGTATTATTCAACGATGAGTGCAGTTATGTGGGGGCAAGCAATATTACTTTTCAATGACTTAAATAATATTGTTTTCTTGCGTGTTTTTAGGTATTTCACAGTTGCTAGGGCGATCATCTCTTTTGTTTGCCCAAAAGAAACGAACCAAAGAAAATGCACCCTATCGCAAGAATCCCTCTATTTTCGGACAAGTGTGAACTCGCTACGCTCAAATAACGCAAGTGCTATTCCAAAATCCGAGAGATTCTTAAACGCGATAAAGGGGAATTGATATCGTATTGGAACTGAAAATAAGAGGGGGTTGTTCTGAGGAATCGGGCAAAAGGCAAGGCTTGACACCATTTTTCCACTTTAGCTGTTTTGATACACTTCACCACGATGAGCTATTTTAACTACTGCGTAACATCAGTCACTTAATTTGAATCTATTTTTATAAAGCAGCTGATAAAGAAATATAATGCTTCATTTTTCCAGAATATTTGTGCTGAAAGTTCGAGTATAAGCACAATAAAAATCTAGATAACAAAAATACCACCTCTATTATTTATAAATTAAAACCAAATAACTTATGTTAAAAATATTACCTGCCATAATCTTACTGAATAGTTTGCTGTTGTTTCCGGTATTGGGAATGAGTGCTGAAGTAAGTTCAGAGCCGCTGGATTTGACCTCGGACTTATCTGGATATCTTGTTTTACTGGTTTTTTTGTTTGCTTACACGCTAGTAATTTTAGAGGAAAAACTGCAATTACAGAAATCCAAGCCCGTTTTAGTGGCAGCTGGGATTATCTGGGCGATTATTGCTTGGGTCTACAAAATACATGATCTTAGTGAGTTGGCGCGAGAGGCGTTGGAACATAATTTTCTTGAATACACTGAGTTATTCTTTTTCTTGTTAGTTGCTATGACCTATATCAGCGCGATGATAGAACGTGGTGTGTTTAATGCGCTACATTATAAATTAGTTTCAAGGGATTTTAGTTATCGGCAGATTTTCTGGATTACAGGAGCGCTAGCATTTTTTATTTCGCCAGTCGCCGATAACCTGACTACTGCTTTGATTATGTGTACTGTGGTTTTAACAATAGGAGCGAAGGAGCCAAAATTTATCACCATTGCCTGTGTCAATATTGTAGTTGCTGCAAATGCAGGTGGTGCATTCAGCCCCTTTGGCGATATCACTACCTTAATGGTTTGGCAAAAAGATATTTTAGATTTCGGAACCTTTTTTAAGCTATTTATCCCATCGGTTGTTAACTTCGTAGTACCTGCTTGCATTATGCATTACTACTTACCGCTAGGTAAACCTACATTACCAGAGGAAGTTGGTGTAAATATTAAGCCGGGTGGATTAATGATTGTTGGCTTATTTTTAGCAACGATAGCTACCTCTATATTATTTCATCAAGTCCTGCACTTACCGCCTGCTATCGGTATGTTAATGGGCTTGGGTTATCTAAAAATGCTGGGACATTATTTACGTATTAAGTTTAGACGAGAAAAACTTTCTTTTGATATGGTTCCAGGGTCAGAAGGATCAGGCAGTGCTTTTGATGTGTTTAGTCACATTGCTAAATCCGAGTGGGATACCTTGTTTTTCTTTTATGGCATCATTATGTCAGTGGGTGGGCTGGGTTTTATGGGCTATTTATCGCTAGCGTCTGATTTTATGTATGGCGAGATGAATACCACAACAGCGAATATTTTAGTGGGTCTCGTTTCGGCTGTGATTGACAATATTCCTGTGATGTTTGCCGTGTTATCTATGAGCCCTGATATGTCAGATACGCAGTGGCTTTTAGTGACGTTAACAGCGGGAACAGGCGGCAGTTTATTGTCGGTAGGGTCGGCAGCAGGCGTGGCATTAATGGGGCAGGCAAAAGGTTTTTATACCTTTTCTAGTCATTTAAAATGGATGCCAGCTATTGCGTTAGGCTATGCCGCCAGTATTTATACGCATTTATTGATTAATTGATATAGCTGCTTTTAAATTTCAGGCATAAAAAAGCCACCTTGATATTATCTCAGTGGCTTAATTTCTATATTCCCATAACATCATTTCAGTGTGCTTTCAGCTGAAACCTTACTACACCAGCAGTTCTCAATTTAGGTTTTCTCCTATTTTTGGTATCGGAACTTCCAACCCTTCCAGCATAAATTTTAGTGAGGATGACCAACTATCAAACTGCATGTAGCGAGTAAGCGCTCTTATATCGTCAAAAAATGTTTTTCTGCTGCTTAACTCATTTCTGACTAGCGCATAGCATTGATCAAACCATTCAAGTACCGTATGAACCAAAAAAG
>JAJJBE010000030.1 GCA_020996635.1 Bathymodiolus brooksi methanotrophic gill symbiont | reverse complement strand
GTCGCTTTATGCGACTGCTCGATTAGAGATTCTCAGTGCCCAGCAAGGGCTGAACAAGTTCGCTTTAAAATCGAAACTTTATATTAATGCTATTCGACAAGCTTTTGATGAATTGCAACAATTAAAATCGGCTACTGCGTAACATCAGTTAAGGAACATGCATGAAACAAGTTCCTTAGTTGTAAATACACAAATGGATATTTTGGATATGGATAATACAGAACAAAAAAACAGTGTGGTTTTTTATCATGCAAATTGTATCGATGGTTATGCGGCGGCATGGTCAGTATGGAAAGCTTTAGGCGTTCAGGCAAGCTATAAACCAGTACGACATAATATGGCGATGCCAGTTTTTCCTGAAGGTGCGGTGGTATATATTGTAGATTTTTGCTATTCGGCAGAAGAGTTGATTGCAGCAGCAAAAATTGCAAAAAAAGTGGTGGTGTTAGATCACCATATTAGTGCACAAAAAGAATTAGAAGCCTATTGTGAAAATAATGAATTACCGAGTAATGTAGAGATTAATTTTGTTCAAGAACACAGTGGCTGTGTGATTGCTTGGCAATACTTTCATGCTGAACGTGAAATTCCTCAATTATTATTACATATAGAAGATAATGATTTATGGAACCATGCATTAGCAAATACCGATGCTATTTGTAAAGCATTGTATTTATGTTTGCCTGATAAGTTTGAAGATTTTGAGAAAATTACATTAGCAAATTTACTACAAGAAGGTGCGGTATTATTAAAACAGCACAAATTAAGCATCAAACGATTGTTAAAGGCTCGACATGCTGTTGAGCTTGCTGGTCACAAAGGTTTAGCGGTTAATGCTCCCTCCATGTTTGCGAGTGATTTAGGGCATGAATTAGCCTTATTATCAGGAACATTTGGCTTGATATATTCTTATCAGGGTAATCGAGAATGTTATGAGTGTGGCTTACGTTCAATCGCTGAATTTGATGTTTCTAAAATTGCATTGCAATTTGATGGTGGTGGGCATAAAAACGCATCAGGTTTTCGGTTAAATAAAAAAGACTTTATTAAGCTAGTCTTTTAATAGCTTTTGTGCATAAAACAGAATAGATAAAATCTATAATCAATTACTTATGCACAAATTTCATTATGGGTAAATAAGTCAATAATTTTTTATAAAAAATAGTTGATTAATGATATTGACAAGCGTAAGTTATTGAAATTAAGTGAATATAATGAATCGTACAAAGTTTGTACAATTTAAATGACAGCTAGATTTTATAGGCTTTTGTTAATATATAGAGAGCTTACACACAGAGTTATCCACAGATTTTGTGAATAACTTATAAACCCTATTAGCAATAATGACTTAGCAGATTAACCTCAATTCTAGTAAGTTAATCGCAAGTAATTGATATTTAATAACTAAAATACTTGTTTTGTCGAAATATAAGAGAAACTTTAGCTTCTAAAGGATTGATGTTATTAGAGTGGTTAAAAAAACCTCGTTTTTATACCAAAAAACTCTATTGGTATTAATATGTTACGCTTAACTTACTGGCATTGAGGCCAGAGTCTTCAATTCCATATTGCGCTACGCCAGAAATAACTTGGTCAACAACATTAATTTCATGAGAGCGTTCGATAAAATTAACATCTAACCCTTGCTCAGCATAATAACCTTTTTCTTTTGCAGCATAATAACCAGCAAACTGAAACTGATGAAACCATTTGAGTTGCAAAGAGACAACTTCAAGTTTTTGTGCTTTAGGTTTATCGTGTGACGCTGCACTTGCCAACGACAAATTGAAAATCAAAGAAAGGAATAAAAAATAATGCATAGTGGGCCAAAAATTACTATTTCAAGTTAAAAAATATTTAGCTGTAATTTTATAGCGGGGTGCAGGCTATAAGGTTTGATGTGCTTATAATAACATTAAACAGAGCATTTAATTATTACCTTAAAAAAATTAGTCTTATTAACTAATCTTCGCTTAATTTAAAATCGACACGTAGCGCATAAAAAGTTTAATAAATAGATAAAAAAGATTATCATTTTCTGCTTTAATAAACGTTTTCTTTTTGTCACAACCCTTGTACCTTTATGACTTACCACTCCAAACCTGTAGTACTCACATTATCAGGACATGACCCTAGTGGAGGAGCAGGCATTCAAGCTGATATAGAAACAATGATTAGTCATCAATGCCACCCTGCAAGTGTAATAACAGCTTTAACAGAGCAAAATACATCTAATATTATTAAACTGTTGCCACAAGCTCCTGAAGATATTGTTTCTCAGGCGTTTACAATACTTGCTGATATGCACGTTAAGGTTATTAAAATTGGTCTTATCGGTCATGTAGAAACAGCTAAAGCAATTCATACTATTTTGATGAAATACTCATCTGTTCCTGTTATCTTTGATCCTGTTTTAGCCGCAGGTGGTGGTAAACAATTATCTAATAATGAACTTATAGAGACCATCGTTGAACTCATTTTGCCGCGAACCACGATTATTACTCCTAATTCATTGGAAGCAAGGCAGTTGACAAATGAAACTGATTTAGATTTGTGTGGCAAAAAGTTACTTGAATTAGGGTGTGAATACGCATTAATTACAGGGACACATGAAGAAACTGATGCTGTTAGTAATCAACTGTTTAATGATGGAGAGTGTATAGAAACCTATACTTGGGATAGATTACCACATGAATATCATGGTTCTGGCTGTACCTTAGCTTCTAGCATCGCAGCTATGTTTGCACATGGCCTAGAGGTCGCCACCTGCATGATAGAAGCCCAAGAATATACATGGAACAGCCTTAATACAGCTTATAAAGCTGGTGAGGGACAATATATTCCTAATCGTTTATTTTGGATGCAAGAAAATACATGATTTTCCCTAATACAGGTTTATATGCGATTACTAAGCCTGAAAATAAATCTATCGGTGAAATTATTAGCGATGTTGATGCCGCTTTAAAAGCAGGACTCTGTGCTTTGCAATATAGAGATAAACAGCCGATTGATGCTGTTTATCTAGCAGGCACACTTAAAGAATTATGCCATTCCTATAACACCCCTTTTATTATTAATGACCATGTTGATTTAGCAAAACAAGTCGGTGCAGATGGTGTGCATTTAGGTAAAGAAGATGGCAAAATTCAATACGCTCGCCAACAATTAGGTAACTCAGCCATTATTGGTGTGTCTTGTTATAATGATATCAATTTAGCGAAACATGCGATAAAAAACTCAGCAGATTATGTTGCCTTTGGACGTTTTTACCCTTCAAGCTCTAAACCACTTGCTGCACCAGCGGAACTAAAAACATTAACACTTGCTAAGGGCTGTATTAATGTCCCTATTGTTGCTATCGGCGGCATTCTCCCTAGTAATAGTAATGAGTTGCTTAATGCAGGTGCTAATGTCTTAGCGGTAATTGGTGGGATTTTCACCGAGTCTCCTTATGAATCAACCCTAGCTTATAAGAAAATACATATCTCTTAGTTTAGTTGGCTACTGTGCAATAAGGCCCTACTGAATAAACGACAATTAAAATGAAAACCTATTTTCCGTGATTATTTTTATGGTGGCATTAGTTCATCTACTCATAATACAAAAGATTCTAGATTCTAGATTTACATTTCGCTCTCCTGTGCTTATTGTTTAACCCCACGGAAGTGGCAAACAAGAGGCCCCTACTCCTCAATTAGTTCGGTATAACTATATTGAATTAACTATACCACTAGTATAATATGACGTTTTAAAAAGAAATTTTTCTTTTTCAATTAACTTTAGATAAAATCTTAACGATAATTATCAAGGTTATTTCTTAAATTAAAACGGAGAGTGAGTTTATGTACACAATAAAAAATTCTGCATCATTCATTAAAGCGACCGCTTTAGGTGTTGCTACTGCATCTTTAATTGCATGTGGTATAGATGCACCAAAAGTAGAAATTGCTTATGCAGAAGCAACAGTTCAGTCTGCTCAAAATATTGATGCAAATCGCTATGCGGGTGTCGAACTGGAAAGAGCTAAAGGTAAATTGCAAGAAGCTAAACAAGCAATGAAAGAAGGTGAAAATGAAAAGGCCTTGCGTTTGGCAAAGGAATCAACAGCAACTGCCAGCCTAGCACAAGCAAAAACTGAAGCAGGAAAAGCAAAGACTGCTGAAACCCAAATGCAAGAAGGTTTGGATATAATAAAAACACAAATTAAATAAACTTTACTGATTCCCCATACCTTTATTTTTTGGACCTATTTATGAAGACATTATAGGCGCGCCATTCCTACTTCATGAAACATTGGGATGTCCTATCGCCAATCTTCATTCAGCACGGAGCGATTTATGGGAGCCCCAGTTCGTCCTGCGTCCAACTCAACTACGCAAAAAACACTGCTT
>JAJJBE010000080.1 GCA_020996635.1 Bathymodiolus brooksi methanotrophic gill symbiont | reverse complement strand
TAATTTAATAGCAGATTCTTTAAATTCGAGCGTGTAAGTATTTAGCTTTTTCTTAGTCATTTTGGGTACTCTATATTTAGGGGGTAAATCTTAGTTTTTGTGTCCTAAATAGTGTATCCACATCAAAAATCACCCGCAAGAACAGTGAGAACACAAAGTAACCCTATCTTCATGTCGCTTTATGTGACTGCTCGATTAGAGATTCTCAGTGCCCAGCAAGGGCTGAACAAGTTCGCTTTAAAATCGAAACTTTATATTAATGCTATTCGATAAGCTTTTGATGAATTGCAACAATTAAAGTCGGCTACTGCGTAACATCAGTTAAGCAATACGCATTAGAGGATTAAAAATGACCTACAGTATGACAGCGTTTGCGAGCAGCGAAATTGAGATTGAAGGGCTGACATTGCATTGTGAGCTGCGTTCGGTGAATCATCGTTATTGTGATATTAGCTTAAAAATACCAGAACGATTTCGCTTTATAGAGGCAAGTACACGACAGCTAATTAGCAAACAATTAAAACGTGGAAAAATTGAGTGTGGGTTTAGCTATAAAAAGCATCAGCAAGTCGACGCTAAACTAGACATTAATATGGATGCAGTGCAAACTTTATTAAATACCACTAAAGAAATTGAACAGCTTATGCATAGTGCAACAAGCTTTACGGCTTTAGATGTACTTGCATTTCCTGGTATTCAAACTGAACAATCAAGCAATAAAGCAGACCTAGAAAAATCCTTACAAGCAATATTACAAACAGCATTAGATGGCTTAATTGCGGCTCGATTAAGAGAAGGAGAGCAGCTTCAGCGTTTAATTACTGAGCGTTGTGAAAAAATGCAAACTTTTGTTGAGCAAGCAAAAAGTCGCATGCCAGTCGTATTAGATAATTTAAAGCATAAATTAAAAAATCAAATAGCTGAATTGGTTTCAGAGCCTAATCATGACCGTATTGAACAAGAGATGGTCATACTGGCACAGAAACTAGATGTCGAAGAGGAGTTAGACCGCTTAGAAACACATGTTGCAGAGGTCTTACATATTTTACAAAAAAAGGAGCCAGTTGGTCGGCGATTAGATTTTTTAATGCAAGAAATGAATCGCGAAGCTAATACCTTAGGTTCTAAATCAGCCGATAAAGAAATGACTACGGTTGCGATAGAATTAAAAGTATTAATAGAGCAAATGCGCGAGCAAGTACAGAACATTGAATAATGCACCATACAGAGCTCTCATATAGTCCCCATTTAGGCCGCTATATTAGCGGTTTTTTATGTCTTGCGATTGCATCAGGTGCCACTCTATCGCATATCAAAGTGTTGACATAGCAGTTTAAGCAGAACGCAGATTAATTAGTTAGCAACGGAACAAATAACAGCTTATAAGCTGTTATTTGTGGTGATAATAATGAACTATACAATTAATACGCTTGATCAGTTAAAGCCAATCCTTGTTGGTTACCGTAAATCCAACGGTTTATCTCAGAAAGCTTTAGCTGCTAAACTGGGGATTAGTCAGCAGACATATCAAACCCTTGAATCAAACCCTCAAAAAGTGACTATTGAAAGGTTATTTAATGTCTTAACCTTATTGGGGGGCAGATTAAGTTTGTCATATATTGTTAACCCATCCATTAAAAATCAGCGGGATGATTGGTAATGGCAAAGAAAAACAAGCTTAATATATGGATGAATGGTGTCTATGTCGGCTTTTGGCAAAGAAACTTAGGGGTAGAAGAGCTTTATTATGATCAAGCGTGGGTTGATAGTGAACAGGGGCGGCCATTGTCATTATCTCTGCCCCCTGTTATTTTCAGTCGCTGAAAATCAGGGAAACGGAGCGCAGCGAAGTGATGATTTTTAGTCCGCAGTAGGCGACAGGGAAATTCGCCAATCCGAAGTGAACTGGTCAGTTCGCTCGGGAGGCAAGTAGTTATCCCGACAGCCGTCAAGTCATTTGAGGTAGACTTAA
>JAJJBE010000025.1 GCA_020996635.1 Bathymodiolus brooksi methanotrophic gill symbiont | reverse complement strand
ACAAGCCTGTCGCTGTTGTATGGCTAAATGAAGTGATCAGGTAATCGGTGTATAAGTCAAAAATATCAGGTGTTTTCATAGCCTACTATTTTAATGGAAATATCATTAGGGTGCGTAACATCAGTTAACAAGATAAACAAGTTTTCTAAAAGTCGTATTCATGCGCTGATGTTGGGCCCTGTTTATAATACTGAAAAGGGCTTTAAAACTAAGCGGGAGTGAAAGGGGGATTTTTCACCTGCAAGTATTTTTAACCCAAGTTTATTCAAGCCATTATTAATCTCGTCAGTGATAGTGGGTGCTTGGGTTTTGTCGCAAGTGGTGACTTATAGTATTCCTGGCTTATCTTTTGGCATTGGAGGGATGGCTGGAGCGATAGTTGCGCCTTTATTGCTGATTTATTTTCCTATCGTCGGTTCCTATGATCGAGATAATTGCATTATTCCTTTACGTAATGAGTTTAAAGAGTCACAAGATCTAGGGGATGCTTTAGATGTGCTAGGGCAAATTGATGAGTTACTCAGTATGATTAAGTACTCTGAAAAATTTGGCTCTGATATGGTGCTGCCTGAGTTAATAGAGAGCGCACATCATACAATTAACTTATCATCCGCTAAAAATCCTGTTTTAGGGATGAAAAACCCAACTTATGTGGGCAATGACTTTAGTTTAGAAAAAGATAAGTTGGTTTTTATTACTGGGCCTAATAGCGGCGGTAAAACAGCATTTTGTAAAACAGTGACGCAGTTGCAACTGTTAGCACAAATAGGCTGCTATGTTCCTGCAAAATCTGCAGTATTGAGTGTTGCAGATAAAATCTTTTATCAAGCACCAGAAATTAGTCATCTTGGTGATAGGGAAGGGCGTTTTGGGACAGAACTTAAGCGGACGCGCGATATTTTTCTAGCAAGCACAAAAAAAAGCTTTGTGGTACTTGATGAGTTATCTGAAGGAACAACTTTTGAGGAAAAGATGGAGTCATCAACTAACGTTTTAGATGGCTTTTACCGTAAGGGCAATAATACTTTATTGATTACCCATAACCATCAGCTCGTTGATGTTTTTATGAATAAAGGCGAAGGTGTTGCCAAGCAAGTTGAATTTTTAAATGAACAGCCAACTTATAAATTAGTTGATGGTATATCGCGAGTTAGCCATGCTGATCGAGTGGCTAAGAAAATAGGTTTTTCTAAGGAAGATATTGATAATTATTTGGCTGATTCAAATTAAGGGCAAGTTATAAAGTACAAAAAAGTCCGTCTTTCATTTGTCAGTTTATACTTTTGATATATACCCATGCCACTTGAAGGTGCAGTTATTTTCTATTCGTCATCCTATGCTTATACCCGCTAGAGTATAGTTGATATCCTAGCACAAAGGCAGGACACACTATTGATCGTCATGCGTGATTAACACCGTCAGGGATGTAAGTACCTGCCTTTATTTACGAGAGTTAAGCTGAACAGTTCAAAAGGTCATTATGAACCTGCATATAGGATTGCGAGCTAAGATCTCAATATTTAATAAGAGGCTTAAGATGAAAAAATTTGTAGGTATTGATATATCGAAAGAAACACTTGATATTTATTTTGAACAAGAGGGTAAAGGCCAATGCCAGTAAGTTAAGCGTAACATATTAATACCAATAGAGTTTTTTGGTATAAAAACGAGGTTTTTTTAACCACTCTAATAACATCAATCCTTTAGAAGCTAAAGTTTCTCTTATATTTCGACAAAACAAGTATTTTAGTTATTAAATATCAATTACTTGCGATTAACTTACTGGCATTGGGGTAAAGGCTCTTATGTTAAATTAAAGAAGACCGAAGAAGACTACAAAGTTTTGCTCCATTTGATTGATAATGAAGATATTTGTCTCATGGAAGCCACTGGAAATTATCATATAAATTTAGCTAATTACCTCTATCAAGCGGGTATCAAAGTTGTTGCAGAAAACCCATTAAAAATTAAACGG
>JAJJBE010000116.1 GCA_020996635.1 Bathymodiolus brooksi methanotrophic gill symbiont | reverse complement strand
AGAGATTCTCAGTGCCCAGCAAGGGCTGAACAAGTTCGCTTTAAAATCGAAACTTTATATTAATGCTATTCGACAAGCTTTTGATGAATTGCAACAATTAAAGTCGGCTACTGCGTAACATCAGTAAGTAAGGAAAAATTAGATTGTGCTTGGTTAAGAGAAAATAATAAAGTGAAATCAAAGGTTTTCTCCAATCAAATTGAAGGATGGAAAGCACTTATCTCTTGGTCTCAAAAAAACACTCAAGAGGGTACGGATCAACTCCATTTTGTTATGGAAGCGACCGGGGTTTATCATGAAAATTTTGCACCTTGGCTTTATGCTCAGGGAGCAAGTGTCTCAGTTGTTAACCCTGCCTATGTTAAGCACTATGCCCCAGGAATAGGGGTTCGCACTAAAAATGATAAGAAAGGTAGTGTTGTTTTAGCACGATATGGAACAAAAGAATCTCCTTTACTATGGCAACCTGCTCCACTAGAAATTAGGACGCTTAAAGCCTTGTTGGTTCGTCTTGATGCCGTTGAAAAAGACTTACTTCAGGAAAATAATCGCTTAGAAAAATCAACATTTACTGAAACACCCAGTGCCGTGTTGAAATCAATTGAACTCACAATTGCATTCCTTAAAAAGAACGTAAAAATCTTGAGGACCTCATTGAAGAACACTTAAACAAACATGATAAATTAAAAGCAGACAATGCGCTTTTAAAGACGATTCCTGGAGTCGGCTCCGTGATTGCACAAAGAATGGTAATGATCGTAGGAGGTCACCAGTTTAACAGTGCTAGTCAGTGTGCTGCCTACCTTGGCCTTATTCCTGTAGAAAAAGAATCAGGAAGCAGCATTAAAGGCCGCTCAAGGCTCGCTAAAAATGGAAACCCTACCATTCGAGCCAAGCTATATATGGCGGCGATTAGCGCAAAACAGTATAACCCAGATATAAAAGCTCAATATGAACGACTAACAAAGAAGGGAAAAAGTAAAAAATCTGCCCTAGGCGCAGCAATGCGAAAGTTGGTTCAGATTTGTTTTGGTTTTTTAAAGCACCAACAACCTTATCAACCACAAATAGGATAAATTACCTCTTGTGATTGATTTGGAGAGATGGTATCTACGGTGGTATTTTCGTGATTTCAAAGTGCAAACTATTTTCATAGGTATATAAAAGGTGTCAAAAAAACCCACTAACTTTTGTCAGTTAGCGGGGCTTTTTTTGTAGCTAAGTTTAAAGCGGGGGAGCTTACATCATACCGCCCATACCACCCATGCCGCCCATATCAGGCATTGCAGCGGCAGCTGCGCTTTCAGTAGACGGTGCATCAGCCACCATCACTTCAGTGGTAATCATTAATCCTGCAACCGATGCCGCATTTTGCAATGCAGCGCGGGTTACTTTAGCTGGGTCTAAAATTCCCATTTCAATCATGTCACCGTATTCGCCCGTTGCCGCGTTGTAACCAAAGTTACCTTTCCCTTTAGCGACTTCGTTAAGAACCACGGATGATTCATCACCTGCGTTATCAACGATTTGACGTAAAGGAGACGACATTGCACGACGTAAGATAGCCACACCGGTTTTTTGGTCATGGTTAGCGCCTTCAAGTCCGTCTAAAGCAGCAATAGCACGAACAAGTGCCGTACCACCACCGGCTACAACGCCTTCTTCTACCGCAGCGCGAGTTGAATGTAATGCATCTTCAACACGTGCTTTTTTCTCTTTCATTTCAACTTCAGTGGCAGCGCCCACTTTAATCACCGCAACACCGCCCGCCAATTTAGCTAAACGCTCTTGTAGTTTTTCTTTATCGTATTCAGACGTTGCTTCGCCAGCTTGTGTGCGAATTTGGTTGATACGTGCTTTGATGTTTTCTTCAGAACCGATACCATCAACAATCACCGTGATTTCTTTAGTGATTTGAATTTTCTTCGCGGTTCCTAATTGCTCTAATTCCACTTTTTCTAGTGAAAGACCAATTTCTTCAGAAATAACCGTTGCGCCTGTTAATACTGCAATATCTTCTAACATCGCTTTACGACGATCACCAAAGCCCGGTGCTTTAACCGCAGAAACTTTAACAATGCCACGCATATTATTAACGACTAAAGTAGCAAGGGCTTCGCCTTCCACATCTTCAGCAACAATTAATAAAGGACGGCCAGCTTTAGCCACTGCTTCTAATGTTGGTAGTAAATCGCGAATATTAGAGATTTTTTTATCAAATAATAAGATAAAAGGATTTTCTAACTCAACACTCATACTATCTTGATTGTTGATGAAATAAGGCGATAAATAACCACGATCAAATTGCATACCTTCCACAACATCTAACTCGTTGTCTAAGCCCGTGCCTTCTTCAACAGTGATAACCCCTTCTTTACCGACTTTTTCCATTGCTTCAGCAATGATTTCGCCCACAGACTCATCAGAGTTAGCAGAAATTGTTCCCACTTGAGCAATCGCTTTATTATCCGTACAAGGCGTTGCAGACTCAATAATTGCTGCAACCGCTTTAGTTACTGCTAAATCAATACCACGCTTTAAATCCATAGGATTCATGCCAGCCGCAACCGACTTTAAACCTTCATTAACAATAGATTGTGCCAAAACAGTCGCAGTCGTCGTTCCGTCACCCGCGACATCAGACGTTTGTGAAGCCACTTCCTTCACCATTTGCGCGCCCATATTTTCAAACTTATCAGCAAGCTCGATTTCTTTCGCAACAGAAACACCATCTTTAGTAATCGTTGGTGCGCCGAAACTTTTATCTAAAACTGCATTACGACCTTTTGGGCCAAGTGTTACTTTAACTGCATTTGCAAGAATGTTGACACCGTTTGCCATTAAGCTACGTGCGTCATCTCCAAATTTAACTTCTTTTGCTGCCATGTTGGTTAGTTCCTAATTATTTATTTAATAAGTTGTGGTGAGTTTTGGTGTTTAAGCCAAAATGCCCATGATGTCTTCTTCGCGCATAACGATGACATCTTCACCGTCAACTTTTACTTCAGAGCCTGAATATTTGCCGAATAATACTTTATCACCAACTTTAACTTCTAAAGCGCGTACTGAGCCGTTATCAAGTTGCTTGCCGTTACCAACTGCTAAAACTTCACCTTCACTTGGTTTTTCTGTTGCTGAACCTGGTAGTACGATCCCGCCTGCAGAGGTTGTTTCTTCTTCTACACGTTTAACGATCACACGATCATGTAAAGGGCGTATATTCATTTATATCTCCTAACAATAGTAAAATAAAAAGGTTAAAAAAATTATTAAGCTCTACCTATTGATAGAATAGGTAAACCTTATTGCTGTTTGCGCTGTTTGCGTTATTTACATCACCATAACTGAATATATTTATGAATGACGATCAACTACTCCGTTATAGTCGCCAAATTATGCTGCCTCAAGTGGATATTGAGGGGCAAGAAAAATTACTTGCGGCCAAAATATTGATTATTGGGGCGGGAGGGCTAGGCTCACCAGCAGCTTTATATTTAGCGGCTGCAGGTGTTGGCTCTCTCACAATTTATGACGATGATGAGGTTGATCTTTCTAACTTACAACGACAAATTACGCATTACACAGACGATATTGGGACAGATAAGGTCATTTCAACCCAAGAAACATTAAATAAAATTAATCCTGAAGTTAAGGTTAAGGCGGTTAAGTTACGCTTAGAAGGTACTGTGCTAGCAAAGGAAGTGGCTGCCGCGGATATAGTCTTAGATTGCACGGATAATTTTAGGTCACGATTTAAAATTAATGCGGCTTGTGTCGAGCAGCAGACTGCTCTGGTTTCGGGGGCAGCAATTCGTTTTGATGGCCAAGTCAGTGTATTTAATGCAGCTGAAGGTGCGCCTTGTTATAACTGCTTGTATGCTGAATCAGGGGAAGAGCTACAAAATTGCGCACTTAACGGGGTAATATCACCGTTGACAGGCATTATTGGTAGCATTCAAGCCTTAGAGGCAATGAAGTTAGTCATGGGAATAGGCGAAGCCTTATCTGGGCGACTTTTACTATTAGATGGTTTAACGATGCAGTGGAATGAAATGAAACTGCGTAAAAACGTGGCTTGCCCAACTTGTGGTGGGTAATAAATATATATACTTCACGCAGTCACGATTGCGGTTTTTTATCGGTTAAAAGCAAACCGTTATAAGTGCCTTGAATCCGCAATCTTTAGAGAGTAAAGAGCCTTGTCTATATATAAGCGTAAAGTAATAGATAAGGCTTTGTTGAATATTTAAGACGACTTTTTAACTGATGTTACGCAGTAGCCGACTTTAATTGTTGCAATTCATCAAAAGCTTGTCGAATAGCATTAATATAAAGTTTCGATTTTAAAGCGAACTTGTTCAGCCCTTGCTGGGCACTGAGAATCTCTAATCGAGCAGTCG
>JAJJBE010000058.1 GCA_020996635.1 Bathymodiolus brooksi methanotrophic gill symbiont | reverse complement strand
TGCCAGTAAGTTAAGCGTAACATATTAATACCAATAGAGTTTTTTGGTATAAAAACGAGGTTTTTTTAACCACTCTAATAACATCAATCCTTTAGAAGCTAAAGTTTCTCTTATATTTCGACAAAATAAGTATTTTAGTTATTAAATATCAATTACTTGCGCTTAACTTACTGGCATTGGTTCCAACCCCATGTACCATTAATACTTTTTCTGTATCCCCTGCTTGTTCAAAACTACTTTGCATGCCTGAAAAACTTTTACCAGAAATCTTACATTTCCGTAAATCCTGTGCTTCTTGTTTTTTTAAGAATGCCGTTGCAACGCCCTCGCCAAAGCTAGCACAACCCGATATTGCTAAACTCATCGATAATAATAGTATTTTTTTCATTATTTACTCCTAGTGTTGAAAGCGCTGCGCATTGGCAGGTAATTTTTCAAAAATTTTATGTTTCTTCAGTTGGTATTGCTCAGGATAATACACCCCACCTAAATATAAGCCATGTGGTGATGCAGTCACTCCAGCGACTTGCCTATTTTTTTCTACTAATAATTGCTGCGTCCATTCTACGGGCTTTTCATTCTTGCCGATTGCCATTAATACTCCAGCAATATTTCGCACCATATGATGCAAAAATGCATTGGCTGAAATATCCATGATCACTTGTTCACCCTCTCGGTAAACATCCACAAAATACATGAGACGTATAGGGCTAACTGATTGACATTTGAGCGCTCTAAAAGAAGTAAAGTTATGTGTACCCACTAAGCTCTGTGCGGCTAAATGCATTTTCTCTGCGTCCAATGGCTCATGACACCAAGTGACACGGTCACGCTGTAAAGCTGATTTTGTTGGGCGATTAAGAATAATATACCGATAAAATCGTGCAATTGCACTATAGCGTGCATGAAAATTCCCTACTGCTTCTTGCACCCAAATAATACGCACATCATCCGGTAAATTAGCATTAATACCTAACAACCAAGAATGTTGGCTACGCTGAGCATTACTTTCAAAATGCACGACTTGCTCTAAGGCATGTACCCCAGTATCAGTACGCCCTGTACAAATTACCGTAACCGCATGGTTCGCAACACGAGAAGCTGCTTTTTGCACTTCATCTTGTACCGTACGCAAACCACCTTCTTGCCATTGCCAGCCAAAAAAACCACTGCCATCATATTCAACACCTAAAACAATACGCATACTATTCTCACTCTTGATGGGGTAGTGCAACTAAACTTTTTTGCTCCACTAATACTTGAACAAAATAATTTGCTTCTGAGACTGAAGATTCCATTGCTAAAATAAGCTGTGATATATCTAAGGAAATCACTGAAAACTCTTGCTGTAGTGCAGCTATCGCATTAGCATTTAGGTTATGTTTTAAGAATAAAACTTGGTCTCTAAACGCACCTAGTACGGGATTAATTTGTTTTTCTGCTTTACGCATAGCTTTTAAAAGCCGCGAGTAATGTTGTTTAGATAATTTTAATTGTTGCCGGCTTTGTGCTCGTAAAGATCGGCTGGTATATTCTTTTAATTCTTTTTCCCACTCTAAAAAAAGCGCATTGCTGACATCTTCAATTGCTTTAATTCGTTCTGAAACTCGTTGCGATTGTGTTTCGCAAAAATCAAACTGTCGTTTTAATAAGCGATATTTATCCTCTAAAGACCCTTTCCCAACCTGAACAACCGCTTTAAATCGCTCTAAAGCATCAGAAAAATAAATTTTAGTTTCTTCTAAACTTTCACTCGCTTCTTCAACCCGAATAACAACCAATTCGCGTTTATGCTGGCCTAAAGACTCTTTAGTCCGGTAATACGCATGTTGAAATTTATGATTAACAAATCGTGTTAACAAATTAAACGAGCGCGCACTAAGCCCTCGTATAGTAAAAATTGAATGTGATTTAGCCATGATTAACTAAGATAGTTTCAAAAAAAGAAAGTTGATTATTTTGTAAACATTGTACATTTAGCTGTAATTTTTCAGCCGTTTCGGCACAAGCTTTATCAACAATACCTGCAGCGGTTAGTTGCTGTAAACTTGCATTGCCTGGAATATTTGCCGATTTAATTAAAAAGACTGTTTCTGCCTTTAATTGTTTCGCTAAGTAAACCGCTAGAGAATCAGAAGTAATATCCCATGTCTCTGCTACGCCTAAAGCCTCTAATTCAGTTATATCAGGTAGCCAAACAAGCACCTTGTTTTTTTGCAATATTGCTGTGATGGAAGCTATTTTATGGGTTAAAACTAAATCAGCACACAGCCCTTTAAATAATAAAGCCATTTGGTGCGTGGCAAGAATGGCCATTTGATGTGCGATTTTATCGCTGTATTGCCATTGTTTTTGTGTGACTCTCACTTGGTCAGCAAAAACACCACCACCCGGCACAATCACAAGCTGTCCTTTCCCTTGTTGACTAACAAGTGATAGCCATTGTTGTAAGTTAGGCTTAGACAATAAACTACCACCTAATTTTAAAACAATCATTTTTCTTGAAACTGTTCTAATAATTTCAGCATTGCGGCGGCTTTATCAAAACTTTCTTGGTATTCATCTGCCCCGACTGAATCAAAGACAATACCGCCACCCGCCCAAAATCGTATGCTGTTATTTGAATGCACTAAAGTGCGAATGGTAATGTTGCTATCCATATTTCCGTCAAAACCTATATACGCTAAGGAGCCACAGTATACTCCACGACGATTAGGTTCTAGCTCTTCAATAATCTCCATGGCTCTAATTTTAGGCGCGCCAGTAATAGAGCCACCAGGAAAACAACTACGCAATAGATCTAGCGCATGGTATTCAGGTTTTAATTCCCCACTAACTGTGCTGACTAGGTGATGTACGGTTGCATAGCTTTCAACATCAAAAAGTTTGGGTACTTTAACTGAACCCGCTACGCAGGTTTTACTAATGTCATTGCGTAATAAATCAACAATCATTAAGTTTTCCGCACGGTCTTTAGGACTACTTTTTAACGATTCAATTTGTTGCTGATTTTCTTGTAATGTTGCTTTTCTGGGGCGTGTCCCTTTAATCGGTTTAGTTTCTACGCGCCCTGCTGCTACTTTTAAAAACCGCTCTGGAGAGGAACTAAGAATTTGCACACCGGGTACATTAAAGTAACCACTAAATGGCGCTGAGTTTAATTGCCGCAAAGCACAATAAGCAGTCCATACGTCACCTTCACATTCAGTGACAAACCGTTGCGCTAAATTTACTTGATAACAATCACCTTCTTTTAAATAATCTTTTATTCGATTAAATGCTTGTATATAGGTGATTTCAGTCATATTAGACTGAACAGCTGTCATGACTTTAAATTCAGCCTTGTTTACTTCTGAGCTTGGGTAGGCACTAAAAGTTTGTATTAAACCCTGCCATTCATGCTCGGTTTTAGCATTACCCACTAAATAACTTTTCTGTTCTTGATGGTCAATAATAATCGCCCATTGATAAATACCAACGGCCATATCTGGAATATTTTCTGCATCTTCAGCAAGGCTAGGTAATGTTTCTAAACGACGACCTAAATCGTAAGAAAAATAACCCATTGCTCCACCATTAAAAGGCAAATCTGAAAAAGCATTTTTAAACGGCAAATAGTTTTTGATTAAACTAAAAGGGTCATCTAGAGAAATTTCACATTTACCGGCTGAGCATATAGTCGTTTCATTACCGACTGTCACTAGGGTAGTAAGCGGATCAGCCGCTAAAATATCAAATCGTCCCTGGCGTTTTTCTGCCAAGCCGCTATCTAAAAAAATAGACCATGGTTTATTAACAATATGAGAAAACAGTCGTGTACTATCAGCTAAATAAGGTAATGCAAACTGCTGGGGAGAATCAAATAACATATAATTAAAAACACCTGCGATTATCTAAAAATTCCGCATTTTCTTGTGCGAATTAGTACTAATTTTAACAAACAATCTCAACACTAGCACCGATACTTCACGCGACCACGACTACGATTTTCTAACAACTAAGTTTTTGTTGATAATTACATGCTTAATTCCCACCCCCATGACCACATGAAGTAAGTAACCCCGAATATTTAATTTAACGTTTTGTAGGGGCAATCCCCAATGCCAGTAAGTTAAGCGTAACTAATTAATTACAAAGAGCTTTTATAGGCTGAAAAATGAATATCATTCTTAAAGCTCTTTAATGCTCTCGGCGCAGACCGCCCAACTCTAAGGGCTTCTATAGTGACAGAAATATAGTCAATAACTTGTTCAATTCTTTGCAAAATGTCCTTGTGTGCATCAAGAATAAAAGTAACGAGTCGATGCTTCATTTTTGACAAAGCTTGGGCTGAATTTACTTGGTAATTTAACTCTAAATCGTGAGTTCTTTTATCCACTTTTTTTGTGCGGCTATTTCCATCAAAGCGGTTAAATTTGAGGCAAC
>JAJJBE010000091.1 GCA_020996635.1 Bathymodiolus brooksi methanotrophic gill symbiont | reverse complement strand
CGACTGCTCGATTAGAGATTCTCAGTGCCCAGCAAGGGCTGAACAAGTTCGCTTTAAAATCGAAACTTTATATTAATGCTATTCGACAAGCTTTTGATGAATTGCAACAATTAAAGTCGGCTACTGCGTAACATCAGTTATTAAAATGACTCCATTGCAAGGCATACTCAGCGGTTAGGCTCAACTTTTCTCCATTATATTGAGAGGAGAGTATGAAGGAGTTTAGCCTAGCATTTAGATCCTTGTAAGGGTCGTTAGAATTACCTTCATAATTGAGGCAAAGCTTGGCATAACTAATGGAAAAAATATATTTTCCATCATCAATGTCATAGTTCAAATTAGTGATATAGCTTAAATCAGACTTTAGGCTTCCTTGAATGTTTGGGTTGAGGGTAATGGCCAATGCCAGTAAGTTAAGCGTAACATATTAATACCAATAGAGTTTTTTGGTATAAAAACGAGGTTTTTTTAACCACTCTAATAACATCAATCCTTTAGAAGCTAAAGTTTCTCTTATATTTCGACAAAACAAGTATTTTAGTTATTAAATATCAATTACTTGCGATTAACTTACTGGAATTGGGGTAATGGCCGCGAGTAACTCTTTATCATTTGGGTTGGTTAGCCCCATATTGAAAGTAAAAGTAAAATCGCCGTAAGCAGTATTGTAATCTGAATAAAGCTGGCCACCATCCATGGATAAAAAGAGCGAACGAGAGCGTTCATAATAAGCCAAAGGTAAGAAAATCGTCGGGTGAGTGGCAGCAACATCTCTGGTTTCGTTATATAAGCCCCAAGGGTTTCTAACGCGACCTGCTCGTATACCGAGACGACCTTTTTCGTGGACAAAAAAAGTATATAGTCCATAAAGGCAAAATCTAAGGAGACCTCACCTTCTTTGCCTGTACTTTCGCCCGCTCTTCTATATAGCCCTTGAATAGCAAAACTTAATCTATCTAATGCTTGATAAGAAAGGTTAAGCCCTAATTCAGTTGACCCAGCGGAAACACTATCTTTACTTTTTCCATAGACGTTATTGCCAGAAGTAGAAAATAAGCCCTGACTTAAAAAACCATGTATTTGAAAATCATCCATCCACGGTTTTTTATAATCAGAAAAGGAGAAGCTATTATCAATTTCTACGGGTTCATTGTTAACCGTTTCTTCTGCAAGTACGGGTGTTGCAATAAGCACTAATAAGAAGCTTAAACGGAGGATAGATAGCGGAGAAAAATTATTCATTTTGTCCACCTTTGTCTATATAGCCAATAGAGTTCTTTGTTTGATTAACGAGTTTTTGCATTTCGGTCATAGAACCGACTGTAATAGGCGCTTGGCCTGTTCCTGTGTAGGTTTTTCTATTCCATGCTCTACGTAACTGGTGTGGAAAGATGTGCAAATTTTCTTTTACAAACTGTTTGTGTAAGGGGTGGTCACCGGGAAGTACGATAACTTTAATTCTTTTGCCATTAGGCCAATACAAAGTACGCATAGAAAAAACACTGCGTAAATTATTGAGTTTTTTTAGTTGAGCTGTATTTTCGGGGTGGGTGATAATATTTAAGGCGTGTGAGGGTATTGTGGTAATAAGTAATAAAAAACCGAGTAGAAATAGGCCGTGCAGTGCTGGCTTGCTGGTTTTGTTTTATATTTTGTTTTATATTTTTCTAGAAGAAAACTCATAACTGAATTTAATCACCTTTACTGCTGAAATACAAACTTTCTTAAGGCTTTAATTTAAGCGTAATGCGACTTCTGAGTAATGAGTGCCGTGGAGTTTATAAGCACAAATTTCCATCACGCCTTTTACGTTAAGAGAAATGATTAAGTACAAGGCTTCTGGATAACTGGCTTGCTCTAGGTCTGTTATAGAGGGGATGGCGGGTGCGGAGGGGTGAGAATGGTAGATAGCAAAAAGCTGTTCGTTATTATTGCGCATGTCAGCGATGGCATGAATTTGTTGTTGTGCATCTAAATTAAAAAAAATCGCTGGTGTAGCGGATGTATTTTTTATTGGGTAACTACGCACTGGGGTATTATTTTTACTGCTAATAAGTCCGCAGACTTCTTCATCAGGTGTTTGCTGAGCATGGTGCAGTAGGTTTTGTACGATTTTTCTGGGGATAGATATTTCAGTGATAGTATCAGTCATAATTAAGAGAGAGTAAGTTTAAATTTTAGCTTGCCATTGTGCGTAACTAACGCGATCTTGACCGGCTAGATCAGTGAGGCAATGAATGTTGCTATAGTGCTGAGTTTTTAATATGTCATGGACGGATTGTTGCTGATCATAGCCATGCTCCAAAATTAAATAGCCGTTTTGTTTGAGAAAGTTTTGGCTTTTATTAGTGATATCAATAATGTCTTGCAGTCCCTTTTGCTGAGCAATTAATGCACTGCTGGGTTCAAAGCGTACATCACCTTGTTGTAGATGATGATCTGCTGGGTCGATATAAGGTGGGTTGCTCAGAATAAAGTCAAACTGTTGCTGTGGAACCTGAGTAAACCAGTCGCTTTGGATAAGCTGGATATCTTTTGTGTTGTTCAAAGAAGCATTTTGCTGAGCAATGGCTAATGCTTCCTTACTTTGGTCAACAGCAGTGACTTGAATTGAATTGAGTTCAGCGGCTAAGGTGATGGCAATAATGCCTGAGCCAGTGCCCAAATCAAGGAGAGAAATAGAGGATCGATTGGGAATAAGGTTTAAGCAAAGTTCAATGAGAGTTTCTGTTTCAGGGCGTGGAATAAGAACCGCTGGGGTGGTAATAAAATCACGCGACCAGAATTCACGCTTTCCTGTGAGGTAGGCAATAGGAGTGCCTTGTAAACGCTTGTTGAATAAGCTTTTAAACTGATTTAATTGTTCGTCAGAAAGTTTTTTTTCTGGCCATGCACGTAAGTGGCTACGATCTTTATTAAGCACATGGCAAAGCAAAATCTCTACATCAAGTTGTGCAGAATCTGAACGGGCTTGTAATAGCTGGCTAGATTCTGTAAGTAGCTTTTGTATGTCAGGCATAAACAGGTTTAGACTTAGTCTCCTAATTGAGTTAACTGTTCTGCTTGGTGCTCACTAATTAAAGGAGTGATAATATGAGCTAGCGCACCTTGCATGATCTCATCGAGTTTATACAGTGTTAAATTAATGCGATGATCGGTTACACGGCCCTGAGGGTAGTTATAGGTACGGATTCGTTCTGATCGGTCGCCACTGCCCACTTGTAATTTTCTGTTTTCTGAATTTTCTGCATCTTGTTTGTCTTGTTGTGCTGAAAGTAAGCGTGACTGTAGGACTGATAAAGCTTGTGCTTTATTTTTATGTTGCGAGCGGCCATCTTGGCACTCAACCACTAAGCCTGTCGGTAAATGAGTAACACGAACTGCGGAATCCGTTTTATTAACGTGCTGTCCTCCCGCACCTGATGCGCGGAAGGTATCAATGCGTAAATCGCTAGGGTTAATCTCAATGTTATCAATCTCTGCGGCTTCCGGCATGATAGCAACCGTACAGGCTGAAGTATGAACACGGCCTTGAGATTCTGTTTCTGGAACACGTTGTACGCGATGTGCACCCGCTTCAAATTTAAGTTGAGAATAAACGTCAGTGCCTGAAATGCGTAAAATAATTTCACGGAAGCCGCCGTGTTCGCCACGAGTTTCACTGGTGGTTTCTATTTTCCAGCCTTGGCCTTCAGCATAGCGAGTATACATGCGAGCTAAATCACCAGAAAAAATTGCTGCTTCATCACCGCCAGTACCTGCGCGTACTTCTAAATAAATATTACGATCATCATTAGGGTCGCGTGGAAGTAATAAAATTTGTAATTCACTATCTAATTTTTCTTGTATTGCTTTAGCCTCGGCAATTTCTTCTTGAGCCATTTCGCGCATTTCATCATCGTCCTCCTCCAGCATTTCTTGAGCAGAATTAATGCTTTCTTCGGTTTCAATGTAACTGTTATAGCAATTTACTAAAGGGGTGATTTGAGCATATTCTTGGCTTAGTGCTCGAAATTGATTTTGATCACTTTGGGTTTCTGGCTGGGATAGAAGTACCGCGATTTCATCAAAACGATCGTGGAGATTTTCTAATTTAATTTTTATGGATGCTTTCATAGTTGATCGGGTAGATTGAATAGTTCTCTCGCTGCGTCAATTAGATCATGACGTTCATTTTCGCTGGCAATTCTAAGCTGAGCGCAGGGAGTGTGGATTAATTTATTTGTTAAAGTGTGGGCGAGTTGTTGTAGAGCTGCTTCGGGTGTCGTGCCATTTTTTAATGCGTTGAGTGCTTTATTTAAGCTTTCTTGCTGTAGTTGCGTTGCGTGGCTACGGTAATCAACAATCGTTGATTGCCCTGATTGCGCTTTCATCCAAGATGAAAAGTGTTCTACGCGGGTATCAATGATTTCTTCAGCTTGTTCAGCGGCAAGTTTACGAGAATGGAGATTATCATTAATTATATTTTGCATATCATCTACCGTGTAAAGGTAGACGTCGTTTAATTTGGCAACTTCAGGCTCAATATCACGTGGAACAGCGAGGTCAACCATAAACATAGGTTTGTGTTTACGTTGTTTTATAGCGCTTTCAACTAAACCTTTACCTAAGATTGGTAATTGGCTGGCTGTTGATGAGACGATAATATCGGTTTCTGCGATATGCTGGGATAAATCGGATAAAGGGATTGCGTAGCCATTAAATTGGCTGGCTAATATGTGTGCTTTCTCATAAGTACGATTTGCAATAATGATGCGTTTAATGCCATTTTGGTGTAAATGGCGCGCAGTTAGCTCGATGGTTTCGCCAGCACCAATAAGAATAGCTGTCTGCTGGCCTAAATCATCAAATATTTGTTTGCTAAGTTGTACGGCAGCAAAGGCAACAGAAACTGAGCTGGAGCCAATTTCTGTATCAGTACGGACTTTTTTTGCGGTGGAAAAAGTGTGTTGAAATAATTTCCCCAGATTTTTACCTAATGTGCCGGCATTATTGGCGGTGTGATAAGCTGTTTTAATCTGCCCTAATATTTGCGGCTCACCTAAAATCATGGATTCTAACCCGCTAGCAACACGAAAAATATGTCGAATTAGTGCGTTATCGGTATGGGTGTAAAGGTAAGGCTGAAAATCGGCGGGACTGATTTTATGGTGTTGTGCTATCCAGTCTATAACAGTGGAAGCATCGCTATCTTGAAGAGTGCAGTATATTTCAGTACGATTGCAGGTGGATAATATGGCGGCTTCTGATATATTTGTTTGGTTCCATAGGTCTTTTACTGCATCGCTTAAGCTTTCCGCCGGAAACGCAAGACGCTCACGAATAGAAACAGGTGCTGTTGTATAATTAATACCGAGCGCAAGAAAAGTCATTAATGCCTGTTGAAAGTAATAAGATAGATATTTTAAATTAGAGCGGAAGCTTCTATTCTAAGGAACTTTGTGGATTTAGCCAAATTGTATGCCTATCTTTTATTAAGTTATTAATGAAAATACATCGTAATATAGAAAAATTGAATCAATTGCAACTTAAGCCGTAAGGAAATTTCATTGAAAGTTTTAAAGTTCATAGTGATAAATTGTTGTTTTATTTTAACTGCTTGTACTGATTTTCAAGTAAAAGAGAAGAGTGAAACTTCAATTGAAGTGAAGGTGGTTGAGCAAAAAAAACAAATTGCTGAAGCTGAAACCGAGATTAGCCCAAAAGTCATGTTCTTATTGCTAACTGCGGAATTAGCCGGTCAGCGAGGTCAATATGGACTTGCTTTAGATGGTTATTTGCGTGCTGCAGCAGTGACTAATGATTTAGAGGTGGTTAAACGAGCTGCTAGTATTGCTGTTTTTTTGCAAGATGAAAAAAGATTGGCAGAGGCCGTTGATTATTGGTTGGTAATCGATGCAGATGATTTAGAGGCAAGACAGCTAAAGGTGGTTGCGGCAATACAAGCAAGGAAAAATACCGTTGCAATCGAGCAAATTAATTTTATTTTAGCAAAATCGCCTAGTGATTTTGATGTGCGTATGCAAGTGGTCATTAAAAGTCTGCGTAAGCCAGAGGCTGTTAAGGTTGCTTATCGTGTCTTTAGGGAGTTAAGTGATTTACACCCTAAAAATGAGACTTTTTATTTTGTTATGGCGTATATAGATTACCGTGGCAAACACTTTCTAAATGCACAAACTAATCTAACAAAAGCATTAGCAATAAAAACAGACTGGGTGAAAGCGTTATTGTTGCAAGGGCAGGTTTATATAAGCCAAAATAAATTAGCATTAGCGACAGAGTCATTGCAGCAAGCCGTGGCTAAAAAAGAGAATCTGAAGATAAGTGAGCAAATCACTCAGCTATTAATTAACCAAAAAAGATTTAAAGAAGCGTTAAAGGTTTTAAGGTACTTGCAAGAGAGCGAACCTAAAAATAATGCTATAAAAATGCAAATTGTATTGGTTTTATTGCAGCTTGATAAAGTAGATAAGGATGCTGAACTATTGCTGTTGGAGTTAGTTAATGATCCGCTTTATAAAAATAAATCTTTTTATTATTTGGGGCGAATAGCGGCAAGCCAAAAACAAAACCAAGCTGCGATTAATTGGTTTAATAAAGTGGGAGTAGGCAAATATCAATATGAAGCTAAAGTGAGAGTGGTTTTATTGTTGATGAAAGCGAAGGATTTAACGGGGGCGCTTACTAAGGTACGGGAAATAAAGCACGACAACCGAGATAAAAGAAGTGAATTAGCACTAATTGAATCCGAAATTTTAAGTAGAGAAAAAGAGTATCAGCAAGCATTTGATACTTTAAGTGGAGCTTTGCTTAACGATGCGGAAAATGCAGATATTTTATATGCGCGTGCTTTAATGGCTGAAAAGGTAGGAAATATAAAAGTTTTAGAAGAAGACTTGAAATATATCTTAGAAAAAAGACCTAATGATGCAACGGCTCTTAATGCTTTGGGTTATACCTTAGTCGATAAAACTACGCGTTATCAGGAAGCTAAACTGTATATAGAAAGAGCGTTGGCGATTAAGCCGAATGAGGCTGTTTTTATTGATAGTTATGGTTGGTTGTTTTTTAAAATGGGTAATTATGAAACTGCAAAAAAACACCTAGAAAAAGCTTATAGCATGGAGCCGCAAGCAGAGATAGCGGGACATTTGGTGGAAGTCCTTATGGCTTTAAATGAAAGTGAAGGTGCTAAGAAGTTGCTTAGAGATGCGCTGGGGAAAAATAAGGATGATCAATATTTATTGATATTAAAAAAAACAATTATTAAATGACTAATTTCGCTGCACGAGTATCACTTATTATTGCTGCTTTACTGCTTAATGCTTGTACTGGCGTTAAGCAATTAGATGATCGTGAAAAATGGTCGATGCCTGAGTCTGCTTTGGAGATTAAGCAGTGGAAGATGCGGGGGCGGCTGCTAATTAGATCCAATGAAGTTTTAAATGTAAATATTAATTGGCAGCATAATGGTCTTAAGGATGAATTAAGCTTGTTTGGAGTGTTGGGTTTAGGTAAAAAGAAAATTAGCATAGACGGTGAAAACATATCTTTAGATAATGGCGATGGAAATAAGCTAAATTCAAGTGATATTGATGGCTTTATAGCGCAGCAACTTGGTTTTGTGGTTCCGTTAACCGCTTTAAGGCAATGGGTGTTAGGACGGCCAATAAAATATAAACCAGTGATAAAAAATAAAAATGGCTTTGAGCAGTTAGGTTGGCAAATAAGCAGTAGTCGATTTAAGAGTACCGAAATTGGTGTTATGCCGCATAAGTTGAAAATTAGTAAAAAACAAATCAAATTAATCTTAATAATAGATCGGTGGGAAAAGTAATGTTAGGACAAGTTGGCTCTAAAACAGGCTGGGGAATTAGATGGTCGGCACCAGCAAAATTAAATTTAATGCTGAGCATTACTGGGCAACGAGAGGATGGTTATCATCTGTTGCAAACGGTGTTCCAGATAATAGATATGACAGATGGTTTGATATTTAGCGAGTCGGCAGATAATAAGGTGCATTTAAAAAACCCAATTGATGGCGTAAAGGAAGAAGATGATTTGACGGTTCGGGCGGCAAATATTTTAAAGGCAGAAACAGGCTGTTCAGCGGGTGTGCAAATTCAAATGGAAAAAAACCTGCCTATGGGGGGCGGGCTTGGTGGTGGAAGTTCCGACGCTGCAACTGTTTTAGTCGTTTTAAATAAATTGTGGAACTTGGGGTTAACAAAGAAAAAGTTAATTGAGATCGGTGTTCAATTGGGCGCTGACGTGCCAGTTTTTGTGAATGGATCTAGTGTTTGGGCGGAGGGAGTCGGAGAGGAGTTGACTCCTATAAGTCTGCCAGAAGCTTGGTATGTTGTCGTGAAGCCAGGTTGTCATGTTGATACAGGAAAAATATTTTCAGCAAAAGGGTTGACGCGGGACAGTGAGTCGCTCATAATGGCCGACTTTAACGTAGGACAGATTAGAAATGATTGTTCAGAAGTCGTTAGGAAGCTTCATCCTGAGGTTGATGAGGCTTTAAAAGAACTGTCTGCTTATGGAGAAGCAAGATTAACAGGAACAGGAGCATGTGTTTTTGTGCAGTTCGATAGTGAGGAGCAAGCAAAGAAAGTATTTGATTGTTTACCTTCAGAAAGGGAAAAATATTTAACGCAAGGATTAGCAAATTCACCATTACAAGATGAAATGAGTGAAATCTTTAATATCTAAAAATTGGGCTGTCGCCAAGCGGTAAGGCACGGGGTTTTGATCTCCGCATACCCAGGTTCGAATCCTGGCAGCCCAGCCAATTTCTCCTATATTAAATCAAAAATTTACTAAATTAAGGTGCTCTATGAGTGATTCTTCAATGATGATTTTTTCTGGGAATGCGCACAAGACGCTTGCTAAAAAAATCGCGCAGCATCTCAATATTCGACTAGGGATGGCAACGGTTGGACGCTTTAGTGATGGTGAAGTTACAGTAGAAATAGAAGAGAATGTAAGAGATAGAGATATTTTTATTATTCAGCCAACATGTGCGCCGACTAATGAAAATCTAATGGAATTATTAGTGATGATTGATGCCTTGAAAAGAGCGTCGGCATCGCGCATAACTGCGGTAATGCCGTATTATGGTTATGCAAGGCAAGATAGAAGGTCGCGATCAGCTCGTGTAGCCATTTCAGCAAAATTGGTCGCAAATATGGTGGGTGTTGCTGGAGCTGACAGAGTGTTGACGGTTGACTTGCATGCTGATCAGATTCAGGGTTTTTTTGATATACCCGTAGATAATGTTTACGCATCTCCGTTGCTTTTGGGTGATGTGTGGAGACGAAAATATAAAGACCTAATTGTAGTTTCACCTGATGTTGGTGGAGTGGTTAGAGCAAGGGCTTTGGCTAAGCGATTAGATGATGCGGACTTAGCGATTATAGATAAGCGTAGACCTATGGCGAATGTAGCTCAGGTTATGCATATTATCGGTGATGTAAGTGGTAAAACTTGCGTTATGATTGATGATTTAGTTGATACGGCGGGTACTCTGTGTAGTGCGGCGGCGGCATTGAAAAAACAAGGTGCAGTTAAGGTTGTTGCTTACTGTACTCATCCAGTATTATCAGGTGCGGCTATTGAGAATTTAAGAAATTCTGAGCTTGATGAGTTGGTTGTTACGGATACGATTCCTCTAAATGAAGAGGCTGCAAATCTTGGAAAGATTAAGCAATTAAGTGTTGCTGAGATGTTAGCTGAAACAATTAGAAGAATTTCAGTAGGTGAGTCAGTTAGCTCGCTATATGTAGATTGATAATTTTAAGTTATTGTTTGTTGGGTGTGGAGAAATAGATGTCTAGTGTTTTTGAATTTGAAGCTGTAAATAGAGAAAAAAATGGTACGAGTGCTGCAAGAGCGACTCGTCGTGATGGCGATGTGCCTGCTGTTATCTATGGTGGTTCGGCGGATCCTGAGCATGTAGTGCTTAATCATAACGAAGTAACTAAAAGATTGGCTAATGAAGCAGTTTATTCGCATATTTTGCAAGTAAATGTTGGTGGTAAGTCTCAAAATGTAGTTTTGAAAGCGCTTCAAAGACATCCTGCGAAAGAAACAATTTTGCATATGGATTTTCTGCGTGTTGATATGAATGAAAAAATTAAAGTTCATGTTCCACTGCACTTTATTAACCAAGAAACTTCGTTAGGCGTGAAGGCGGGGGGAGTTGTTACTCACTCTATGGTTGAAGTTGAGGTTGCTTGTTTGCCTGCTGTACTGCCAGAATATATTGAAGTAGATATGGAGGCGTTGGATATTGGTGAATCAGTTCATTTGGCAGGTTTAGTAGTTGCTGAAGGTGTTGAAATTCTAGCTTTAACTCATGGTGAGGATCATAATCTTCCGGTTGCGCAGGTAATTAAATCTCGTGCAGCAGCAAGTGAAGATGATGAAGAAGTGGTAGAATCCACAGAAGAAGCTGAAAGTGAGTAGTGATTAGACTTATTGTTGGCCTGGGTAATCCGGGTCAAAAATATGCAAAAACCCGGCATAATGCCGGGTTTTTGCTATTAAATGAGTTGGTAAAAATTGAGGGTGGAGAGTTTTCGCTGCAGTCTCGATTTTTAGGCAGTCTTGCTGAGTTGGTGACTTCGGCAGGTAAGCTGTATTTATTGAAGCCTAATACCTTTATGAATCGTAGTGGGCAGTCTGTTTCTTTGGTGATGAAGTATTTTAAGATATTGCCAGAAGAAGTGATGGTTGTGCACGACGAGCTCGATTTTTCAGTGGGAATGATGAAACTGAAGTTTTCGGGTGGGCATGGTGGTCATAATGGTCTAAGAGATATTGTTTCTGCAATTGGTACAAAAGATTTTGTGAGGTTGCGGTTAGGGATAGATCGGCCGAGAGAAAGTAGTATGCTTGCGAATTATGTGCTGTCAGATTTTTCGAAATTAGAGGTGCAAAAAATAGATGATGTATTGGCGGAATTTATTCAAAAAGTTCCGCAGTTGTGTTCTGGTGGTTACCAGAGTGTAATGAATGAAATAAACTCCCGAAAATAAAATTAATTATTTTCAATAAAGTTGTTGACAAAAAAAGGCTGTTATCTCATAATAGCTTTTCTGTATGGAGAGGTTCCCGAGCGGCCAAAGGGATCAGACTGTAAATCTGACGGCTCAGCCTTCGGAGGTTCGAATCCTCCCCTCTCCACCATTCAGATATTTTAAGAATATCGCGGGTGTAGTTCAATGGTAGAACTCCAGCCTTCCAAGCTGATCACGTGGGTTCGATTCCCATCACCCGCTCCATCCTATATTAAGCCCATATAGCTCAGAGGTAGAGCACTTCCTTGGTAAGGAAGAGGTCACCGGTTCAAGTCCAGTTATGGGCTCCAATTATATCAATTGTTGCTGATTATTTAAGATAAGGTCCTTCGTAATGGCTAAAGAAAAATTTGAACGTAC
The DNA here is from genome assembly GCA_020996635.1 of Bathymodiolus brooksi methanotrophic gill symbiont. Taxonomy (GTDB): domain Bacteria; phylum Pseudomonadota; class Gammaproteobacteria; order Methylococcales; family Methylomonadaceae; genus Methyloprofundus. Next base: position 69,914 of record JAJJBE010000091.1, on the reverse strand, counting down.
TAAACCCCATGTAAACGTCGGCACAATTGGTCACGTAGATCATGGAAAAACAACACTAACCGCTGCACTAACGAAAGTTATGGCAGAGCTACAGGGTGGTGAAGTAAAAGCATTTGACCAAATTGATAATGCACCAGAAGAGCGTGAACGTGGCATTACAATTGCAACATCACATGTAGAATATGAATCAGAAGCGCGTCATTACGCACACGTTGACTGTCCAGGTCATGCTGATTATGTGAAAAATATGATTACTGGTGCTGCACAAATGGATGGTGCTATTTTAGTATGTGGTGCAACAGATGGTCCTATGCCTCAAACAAGAGAGCATATCTTACTATCTCGCCAAGTTGGCGTACCTTATATAATTGTATTCCTAAACAAAGCTGACCTACTAGCAGAAGACTGTGGTGGTGTGGGAACAGAAGAATACAATGAAATGCTTGAATTAGTTGAAATGGAGCTTCGTGAGTTATTAGACTTATATGAGTTTCCTGGAGACGACACGCCAATTATTGTTGGTTCAGCATTGAAAGGATTAGAAGGCGATACAAGTGATTTGGGTGTTCTATCAATCATTAAATTGGTTGAAGCGCTAGATACCTACATTCCAGAGCCAGAAAGAGCCATTGAAGGCGCTTTCATTATGCCAATTGAAGATGTATTCTCAATTTCAGGTCGTGGAACCGTTGTAACAGGGCGTATCGAACGTGGTGTTGTAAAAGTTGGCGAAGAAATTGAAATCGTTGGTATTAAAGAAACCGTTAAAACAACCTGTACGGGTGTAGAGATGTTCCGTAAACTGCTTGATCAAGGTGAAGCAGGCGATAACGTAGGTATCTTATTACGTGGTACTAAACGTGAAGAGGTAGAGCGTGGTCAAGTACTTGCTCATGTCGGTTCAATTAACCCACATACAAAATTCACAGCAGAAATTTATGTCCTATCAAAAGATGAGGGTGGTCGTCATACACCATTCTTTGATGGATATCGTCCGCAGTTCTACTTCAGAACAACAGACGTAACAGGTGCAGTAAAATTACCAGAAGGAACAGAAATGGTAATGCCTGGAGATAACGTATCAGTAGAAGTAACTTTGATTGCGCCAATTGCAATGGAAGATGGCTTGCGCTTTGCGATCCGTGAAGGCGGTCGTACCGTAGGTGCTGGTGTTGTTGCAACAGTTGTTGAATAATATTTGAGGTTGTTGTATAATACCTCTTCTTAAAAATTTAATGCGTGTAGGTCAGTGGCTCAATTGGTAGAGCAGCGGTCTCCAAAACCGCAGGTTGTGGGTTCGAGTCCCTCCTGGCCTGCCAACTCGCATTAATCCGTAAATAATTCTAGACGTTTTCAAAGAATCCAAAAAATGAATATTCAGGCAAAGGAAGTAGCATCAACTTCAACGTTCGATGTGCTTAAATATGTTTTGTCCCTTGTGCTTGTTAGTGCAGGAGTTGTTGCTTTTTATCAGTTCTCAGAAGTATCTCAGTTATATCGAGTGCTTGGAATGCTGGCTGTTGTTTTGGTTGCGATTGCAATGATGATGACGACAGTAATTGGGAGAAACTCATTGAGTTTTGCTCAGGAAGCAAGATTAGAAGTAAGAAAGGTGGTTTGGCCATCACGACAAGATACGACGCGTATGACACTTATGGTGTTTGCAATCGTAATCATAGTTGGTTTGATTTTATGGTTATTAGATATGTTCCTATTTTGGGCAATAACAACACTAACAGCGTAAAGAGGTAGAAGATGGCGATTCGTTGGTATGTTATTCATGCGTATTCAAACTATGAAAACAAAGTAAAACAGTCTCTTGAAGAGAAAATAAAAAGAGAAGGCTTGGAAGAGTTCTTTGGTGAGATTCTGGTTCCTACAGAAGAAGTTGTAGAAATGCGTATGGGACAGCAAAGAAAAAGTGAAAGAAAATTTTTCCCCGGTTATGTTTTGGTTCAGATGGAACTGACTGATGAAACATGGCATTTAGTTAGAGATGAGCCGCGTGTTTTAGGTTTTATTGGTGGTACAACAGAAAGGCCAGCCCCCATTACCGAGGCAGAAGCAAAAAGAATATTAAATAGAGTTGAAGAAGGGATTAATAAACCACGCCCGAAAGTTCTATTTGAGGTTGGTGAAGTAGTTCGTGTCAATGATGGACCATTTAAAGATTTTAATGGTGAAGTTGAAGAAGTAAACTACGAAAAAAGTAAGTTACATATTTCAGTTTTAATTTTTGGTAGGGCAACTTCAGTAGAGTTAGGCTTTGGCGAAGTAGAAAAACTATAAGTAACAACTAAAGAATATCAAAATGGTCCTCATCTATGTTATAGGTGGGGATTTTTTATCTATGGGAAGCTGAAAAGCGTTATACCCAAACGGAGAAGTGAAATGGCTAAAGAAGTCACAGCATATATTAAACTGCAAGTAAAAGCAGGTGAAGCAAATCCAAGTCCACCGGTAGGTCCTGCATTGGGTCAACATGGTGTAAATATTATGGAGTTTTGTAAAGCATTTAATGCAAAAACTTCTGATGTTGAAAAAGGTTTGCCAATTCCCGTAGTTATTTCAGTCTTTAGCGATAGAAGTTTTACTTTTATTACTAAAACTCCACCAGCATCAATCTTACTTAAGAAGGCTGTCGGTATAGCAAAAGGAAGTAGTAATCCAAATACTGTAAAAGTAGGTAAAGTAACGCGTGCGCAATTAGAAGAAATTGCTACAACTAAAATGGAAGATTTAAACGCGACAGACATGGATGCAGCTGTAAAAATCATTGCGGGTAGTGCTCGTAGTATGGGACTGGACGTGGAAGGATAGTAATGGCTAAGTTATCTAAAAGAGCAAAAATTGCTAATGAAAAAATCGATACAGAACGCAGCTACGCATTTACAGATGCTGTTGCAGTATTGAAAGAATTAGCAACTAGAAAATTTTCTGAATCAGTTGATATTAGTGTTAATTTAGGAATTGACGCAAGAAAATCTGACCAAAATGTCAGAGGTGCAACTGTACTTCCTAAGGGGTCAGGTAAAACAGTACGAGTTGCTGTATTTACACAAGGACCAAACGCTGAAGCAGCTAAAGAAGCGGGTGCAGATATCGTAGGTATGGAAGACCTAGCTGACCAAGTGAAAAAAAGTCAAATGGATTTTGATGTTGTTATTGCATCGCCTGATGCAATGCGTGTTGTTGGTCAATTAGGTCAGATTTTAGGCCCAAGAGGCTTAATGCCAAACCCTAAAGTAGGTACTGTAACACCCGATGTTGCTGGTGCTGTTAAAAATGCTAAATCAGGTCAAGCACGTTACCGTACAGATAAAGCAGGTATTGTTCATTGCTCTATCGGAAAAATTGAATTTTCTGCTGAAGATATTCTAGAGAATTTAGAAGCAGTTATTTCTGATATAGTTAAAGCAAAACCTAGTGCTGCAAAAGGTGTCTACTTAAAGAAAATTACTTTAAGTACAACAATGGGACCTGGTGTGACATTGGATCAATCTACTATTGCATTAAAAGCATAGTAAATAAAGAATTTTGGTTGCCAGCTCGGTTGGTAACCATCAAAGACCGTAGGTGCGCAAGCTTAAAATAGCCTACGTAGATGGGAGTCGGTAGCTAGGTAACTGGTGAAAGCCCCGAGAGTGCATCTCTTAGAGGTGTGTATATCAATCTGACACTAGTCAGACTAACGGAGAAAATTGTGGCCTTAGCATTAGATAGCAAAAAAGCTGTCGTAGAGGAAGTAGCCCAATATGCCGCTAAAGCACATTCTGCTGTTGCAGCTGAATACCGTGGACTAACCGTTTCTGAAATAACAGAAATGCGTGTAGTTGCAAAACAAACCGGTGTTTATTTGCGAGTAGTTAAGAATTCATTAGCTAAGCGTGCAGTTGCTGGAACTCCATTTGAATGTATGCAAGATAGAATGGCTGGTCCATTAATCCTTGCTTTTTCTATGGATGATCCTGGTTCTGCAGGTCGTTTAATTAACGATTTTGCTAAAACCAATGACAAACTTATTGCTAAAATTGTATCTATTGATGGCCAAGCTTACGATGGTGCTGAATTAGCACGTCTTGCAAGCTTACCAACGCGTGATCAAGGTATTAGTCTTGTTATGGCATTAATGCTTGCACCTGTAGAAAAACTTGCTCGTACTTTACTTGCTCTTAAAGAGTCTCGTGGAGAAGGCGAAGAAGTTACTGCAGAAGCAGAAGACGCAGCAGCTGAATAAGCTTTTAACCAGTTTACAACCAATATATTAGAGGAATAACCAAATGGCTATCTCACAAGAAGATATCTTAGAAGCAGTATCTAACATGACTGTTATGGAAATTGTTGATTTAATTTCTGCAATGGAAGAAAAATTCGGCGTATCTGCAGCAGCAGTAGCAGCAGCTCCAGCAGGCGGCGACGCAGGTGGTGCAGAAGCTGAGCAAACTGAATTTGATATTGTTATGGAATCATTCGGTGGCAACAAAGTTTCAGCAATTAAAGCTGTTCGTGCATTAACAGGCTTAGGTTTGAAAGAAGCTAAAGGCGCTGTTGAAGGCTGCCCAGTTACGTTGAAAGAAGGCGTAAGTAAAGCTGAAGCAGAAGAAGCTAAAGCAGCATTAGAAGCAGCGGGAGCTACTGTCGAAATTAAATAATTTTGATAAAAGAATCCTAAGCAGTACCTGTAATAGGGGCTGGTGACTACTCAGTAGTCGCCAGCCTTTTACTGTTTGTAGTACCTGATTTTAAAAAACCGACTCTTTGAGAAGGATAAGGAAGTATATGGCTTACTCTTTTACTGAAAAAAAACGCCTCAGAAATAATTTTGGAAAAGCAAATGAAGTACTTGAAGTACCTTATTTGCTGGCAACACAAATTAAATCTTATGATAATTTTTTGCAAACAGGCATACGTCCAGCAAAAAGAAAAGACGTTGGATTGCACGCAGCATTTTCCAGCGTATTTCCAATTGTTAGTCATTCAGGATATGCCGTTTTAGAATATGTCAAATATCGTCTAGGCGAGCCTGTTTTTGATGTGCGTGAGTGTCAGCAGCAAGGGGCTACTTATGCTGCTCCATTGCGAGTTATTGCGCGGTTAGTTATTTATGATAAAGAAGCGCCAGGCAGTACTAAAGTAGTAAAAGATATAAGAGAGCAAGAAGTTTACATGGGTGAACTTCCACTAATGACAGACAATGGAACTTTTGTTATTAACGGAACAGAGCGAGTGATTGTTTCACAATTACATCGTAGCCCGGGTGTGTTTTTTGACCATGATAAAGGTAAAACACATTCATCAGGAAAGTTATTATTTAATGCTCGTGTTATTCCATATCGTGGCTCATGGTTAGATTTTGAATTTGACCATAAAGACTGTGTATTTGTAAGGATTGATAGACGACGTAAAATACCCGCGACGATCCTTTTGCGCGCATTAGGTATTGATAATGAAGAAATGTTAGATATTTTCTTCGACACAGATAAATACTTTATCAGTAACGAAAACTTGTTACTTGATTTAATCCCAGAAAGACTTAAAGGAGCGTTGGCGACTTTTGATATAAAACACGATGGAAAAGTGTTGGTTGAAGAAGGTCGACGTATTACTGCTAAGCACATTAGACAAATGAGCAAAGCAGGAATTAAGCAACTAGAAGTGCCTAGAGAATATTTATATGGCTCTATTTTGTCGCATAACATTATTGATGAATCAACAGGTGAATTGGTTGCTAATGTTAATGATGAAATTACAGAAGAATTATTAGATAAATTATTGGCTGAAGGTGTTACTGAAATAAATACCTTGTATGTTAATGATTTAGATCGTGGAGCTTATATATCTGAAGCAATGCGCTTAGATACCACATCAAACAGATTAGAAGCGCTAATTGAGCTTTACAGAATGATGCGCCCTGGTGAGCCACCAACTAAAGAATCGGCTGAAAACTTATTCAATAATCTATTTTTTACTAATGAAAGATATGATCTTTCTGCAGTAGGTAGAATGAAGTTCAACCGTCGTTTAGGGTTAAAAGACTCAAAAGGCGAAGGTACATTATGCAAAGAAGATATTATTAATGTATTAAAAGAGCTAATCAGCATTAAAAATGGTAATGGTACCGTTGATGATATTGATCACTTAGGTAACCGTCGTGTAAGAGCGGTTGGTGAGATGATTGAAAATCAATTTAGAGTTGGTTTGGTAAGGGTTGAACGTGCGGTAAGAGAGCGTTTAACACTGGCTGATTCAGAAGGCTTGATGCCTCAAGAAATTATCAATGCAAAACCAGTTTCTGCTGCAGTTAAAGAATTTTTTGGCTCAAGTCAGTTATCACAGTTTATGGATCAAAATAATCCATTATCTCAGGTTACACATAAGCGTCGTGTTTCTGCACTAGGGCCGGGTGGTCTTGCGAGAGAAAGAGCAGGCTTTGAAGTTCGAGATGTACATACGACTCATTATGGAAGAGTATGTCCAATTGAAACACCAGAGGGACCAAATATTGGTTTGATTAACTCATTAGCTGTTTATGCTAGAACCAATGAATATGGTTTCCTAGAAACACCTTGTCGCCGAGTTAATAAAGGTGTAGTAACCGATAAAATTGATTACCTATCAGCAATTAGTGAAGGTGATTTTGTTATTGCGCAAGCAAGTGCGCCGGTTGACGAAGAAGGTAACCTATTAAAAGGTTTAGTATCTTGTCGTCATAAAGATGAGTTTACTTTAGCGCAATCAGAAACAGTGGAGTATATTGATGTTTCTGCTAAGCAGATCGTATCCGTTGCGGCTTCAATCGTGCCATTTTTAGAGCATGATGATGCAAATAGAGCCTTAATGGGATCTAACATGCAACGTCAAGCGGTACCAGTACTGAAAGCTGAGAAGCCTATCGTTGGTACAGGTATGGAACGTACTGTTGCTAAAGATTCTGGTGTAACGGTTGTTGCTAAGCGTGGTGGTGTCATCGCTACTGTTGATGCTAGCCGTATTGTTGTCCGTGTTAGTGATGCAGAGACGGAAGCGGGTGAAGCTGGCGTAGATATTTATAACTTAATTAAATATGTGCGTTCAAATCAAAATACATGTATCAACCAAAAACCATTAGTTAAAACGGGTGATGTGATTGTTGCTGGGGATATTATGGCGGATGGCCCTTCTACAGATATGGGAGAGTTAGCATTAGGTCAAAATATGTTAATTGCCTTCATGCCTTGGAATGGCTACAACTTTGAAGATTCTATTTTAGTTTCTGAACGAGTTGTTAAGGAAGACCGCTTTACTTCGATTCATATTGAAGAGAAAACTTGTATTGCTCGTGATACAAAACATAGCCCAGAAGAAATTACTGCAGATATTCCAAATGTAAGTGAGGAAGCTCTATCTAAATTAGATGAGTCAGGAATTGTTTATGTTGGGGCTGAAGTTAAAGGTGGTGATATTTTAGTGGGTAAAGTGACGCCTAAAGGCGAGTCACAGCTTACACCTGAGGAAAAATTACTAAGAGCTATTTTTGGTGAAAAAGCAGCAGATGTAAAAGATACATCTCTGCGTGTACCAGGCAGTATTCGTGCAACAGTTATCGATGTACAAGTTTTTACTCGTGATGGTGTGGAAAAAGATCAACGTGCATTAGCCAATGAAGCGGCCGCAATTAATAGCTATAAAAAAGATATTGATGATCAGTTAAAGATTGTTGAAAAAGATATTTACCAACGTACTGCAAATTTAATTATTGGTAAAAAAGCGCTTTCAGGTCCTAATAATCTTAAATCTTCTACTGTGATTGCTCAGGAATACCTTGATGAAATCAAGCGTTCTGAATGGTCAAATATCAAAATGGAAGAAGAAGAGCTTAATGTGCAGTTGGAAGGATTAGCAGCTAAAATCACTAAATTGCGCAAAGAGTTTGATGAAAAATTTGAAGTAAAACGTAAAAAAATCACCATGGGTGATGATTTAGCACCAGGCGTGTTGAAAATGGTTAAAGTTTATTTGGCCGTTAAAAAACGTATTCAGCCGGGTGATAAAATGGCGGGACGACATGGAAACAAAGGGGTTATTTCAAGAATTAACCCCATTGAAGATATGCCATACTTAGCTGATGGAACGCCAATTGATATTGTTTTAAACCCACTAGGTGTACCGTCACGTATGAATGTCGGGCAGGTGCTTGAAACACATTTAGGCTGGGCAGCAAAAGGCTTAGGTGTCAAAATTGGTAAAATGCTAGAAGCAAAAGCTGCGGTTCAAGAATTGCGTGGATTTTTAGATAAAATTTATAACAATAGTGGTAAAAAAGAAGATCTTGATTCGTTCACTGATGCTGAAATTATAGAGATGTGTAAAAATCTAGTATACGGTGTGCCTATGGCCTCACCTGTATTTGATGGTGCTTCAGAAGAAGAAATTCGTTATATGCTGAGATTAGCAGACTTACCTGAAACTGGACAAATTCAATTATATGATGGTTTAACTGGCGATGCCTTTGAGCGTCATGTCACTGTCGGCTATATGCATATGTTGAAACTAAATCACTTAGTTGATGACAAAATGCATGCGCGCTCAACAGGACCATATAGTCTTGTTACTCAGCAACCATTAGGTGGTAAAGCACAGTTTGGTGGTCAGCGTTTTGGAGAGATGGAAGTATGGGCATTACAAGCTTATGGAGCTGCATATACATTACAAGAAATGCTAACTGTTAAATCTGATGATGTAACAGGTCGTACACGTATGTATAAAAATATTGTTGATGGAAATCATAAGATTGAAGCTGGAATGCCAGAGTCATTTAACGTATTACTAAAAGAAATTCGCTCATTAGCTATAAATATTGAAGTGCAATAAGTAAAAGCAAAGTAAATATTTTTAGTCATTGAGTTCTGGTCTAAGCCAGATAACAAATAAGGGGATAAGCTCTTGAAAGATTTATTAAATTTCTTAAAACGCCAGAACAAAGCAGCTGATTTTGATGAAATTAGCATTGGCCTTGCGTCACCAAACCAAATTAGATCATGGTCTTATGGGGAAGTTAAAAAACCAGAAACCATTAATTACCGTACTTTTAAGCCAGAACGTGATGGTTTGTTTTGTGCAAAGATTTTTGGTCCAGTTAGCGATTATGAATGTTTATGTGGAAAATATAAGCGTTTAAAGCATCGTGGAGTTATTTGTGAGAAATGTGGCGTAGAAGTTACATTATCGAAAGTGCGTCGTGACCGTATGGGGCATATTGAACTTGCTACGCCTGTTGCACATATTTGGTTTTTAAAGTCATTACCATCACGTATTGCTTTATTGCTAGATATGACACTGCGTGAAATTGAGCGTGTATTATATTTTGAATCATTTGTAATTCTTGAAGAAGGCATGACTCCTTTAGAAAGAAAGAAGTTACTAACTGATGATGAATACCTAGATGCATTTGAAGAATATGGTGATGAATTTGTCGCTAAGATGGGTGCAGAAGCTATTTATGCATTGCTTAAAGCCATTGATATTAAAGCTGAAGTTGATCAGTTAAGAGAAGAGATCAATAGCACTAATTCAGAAACAAAAATTAAGAAATTTTCTAAGCGCCTAAAGGTTCTAGAGTCATTATTAGGGTCTAAAAATAGACCTGAGTGGATGGTGATGAATGTATTACCTGTTCTGCCTCCTGAGCTAAGACCTCTAGTACCACTTGATGGTGGACGTTTTGCGACATCAGATTTAAATGACCTATATAGACGAGTTATTAATAGAAATAACCGCTTACATCGTCTTTTAGAGTTAAGTGCGCCTGATATTATCATTCGTAATGAAAAAAGAATGTTACAAGAGTCAGTGGATGGCCTATTGGATAACGGTCGTCGTGGTCGTGCGATTACGGGGACAAATCGTCGTCCGTTGAAATCAATTGCTGACATGATTAAAGGGAAGCAAGGGCGTTTCAGACAAAATTTATTAGGTAAACGAGTTGATTATTCAGGTCGTTCTGTGATCGTTGTAGGTCCAACACTTAAATTGCATCAATGTGGTTTACCTAAAAAAATGGCACTTGAGCTTTTCAAGCCATTTATTTTTAGTAAATTACAATTACGCGGATTAGCGACAACCATTAAAGCAGCAAAGAAAATGGTTGAAAGTGAAGGCGCTGAAGTTTGGGATATCCTTGAAGAAGTAAGTCGTGAGCATCCAATCCTTCTAAATAGAGCGCCAACACTACATAGGTTAGGTATTCAAGCATTTGAACCTATATTAATTGAAGGCAAGGCAATTAATTTGCATCCTTTGGTTTGTAGTGCGTTTAATGCGGATTTTGATGGCGATCAAATGGCTGTACATTTACCTTTATCAATCGAAGCACAGCTTGAATCTAGAATACTAATGATGGCGACAAACAATATTTTGTCTCCTGCAAATGGTGAGCCAATCATTAACCCATCTCAGGATGTTGTTTTGGGTTTGTACTACATTACTCGTGAAAAATTAGATGCAAAAGGTGATGGTGCAATATTTGCTAGTACTGATGAAATTCACATTGCATTAGATGCTAAAAGTATCGAGTTGCAGTCAAAAATTCAAGTCAGAATTTTTGAGCGAACTAGAGATGAGGCGACGGGAGGCTTTAGTGAGCCTAAAAGAGTCCGTGTTGAGACAACGGTAGGGCGTGCATTGTTATGGGAAGCAGTTCCTGACAGAATGCCTTTTGAGTTGGTTAACTGTGATATGACGAAAAAGAATATTTCTCGTCTATTAGATTATAGTTACCGTTATTTAGGTAACAAGGATACTGTTATTCTAGCCGATCAAATTATGTACCTTGGATTTAAATATGCGACACGTTCGGGTATTTCTTTTGGTATTAATGATATGGAAATTCCAGTTGAAAAAGCAGGAATTTTAGAGGATGCTGAAGCAGAAGTATTAGAAATTCAAGAGCAGTTTGAGTCTGGCTTAGTTACGGATGGGGAGAGATACAACAAAGTTGTTGATATCTGGTCTCATGCGAATGAAAAAGTTGCTAAAGTGATGATGGATGCCCTAGGAACAGATGAAGTTGTTGCTGAAGATGGCACAATACAAAAGCAAAAATCATTCAACTCTATCTTTATGATGGCTGAGTCAGGAGCGCGGGGTTCTGCTGCACAGATTAGACAGCTAGCAGGTATGCGTGGCTTGATGGCAAAACCAGATGGTTCAATTATTGAAACGCCAATTACTGCGAATTTCCGTGAAGGATTAGATGTACTTCAGTACTTTATTTCAACGCATGGAGCACGTAAAGGTTTAGCTGATACTGCATTAAAAACTGCGAATGCCGGATATTTAACGCGTCGATTAGTCGATGTGGCACAAGATCTAGTTATTAATGGTGTTGATTGCGGCACAAGTAACGGCATGCTAATGACTCCTATTATTGAAGGGGGGGATGTTGTAGAGCCGCTTTCAGAGAGAGTATTAGGTCGGGTTGTTATTGGTGATGTAATAAATGCTTCTACTGGTGAGGTCGTTGTGCCTGACAGCACGATGCTAGACGAGCATTATGTTGCACTAATAGAAAAAAATAGTATTGATGATGTTATGGTTCGTTCTATTATTACTTGTGATAATAGGCATGGTGTTTGTGCTAAATGTTATGGGCGTGATTTAGGGCGTGGACATTTAGTTAACAGTGGTGAAGCTGTAGGCGTTATTGCTGCTCAGTCGATCGGTGAGCCAGGAACGCAGCTTACAATGCGTACCTTCCATATTGGTGGGGCAGCATCAAGACAAGTTGCCACTAGTAATGTTCAGGTTAAATCAAAAGGAACTATTAGGCTACATAACCTTAAAACTATTGAGAATAGAAATGGTAACTTAGTTGCGGTTTCGCGTTCAGGTGAAGTTGGGGTAATGGATGAATATGGTCGTGAAAAAGAGAAATATAAAATTCCTTACGGTTCAGAGTTAACCTGTAAAGAAGGCACAGAAGTGGTGTCGGGCGATATCGTTGTTACATGGGATCCACATGTCCATCCAGTGGTTACTGAGGTAGCGGGTTTTGTTCAATTAGGGGACTTTATACCGGGTATAACTGTACAAGAGAAATCTGATGAGCTAACTGGTGTAAGTTCAATTACAGTGATTGATCCCAAGCAGAGAGCTGGAGCGGGTAAGGATTTACGTCCATTAGTAAAATTAGTTGATGAAAATGGCGAAGAGTTAAAGCTGCCAAATACAGAAATGTCAGCCCAGTACATCCTACCTGCTGGAGCGATTGTAGCGGTTAAGAATGGTGGTGAAATTCTGGTTGGGGATGTCTTGGCTAGAATACCTCAGGAATCGAGTAAAACTCGTGATATTACTGGGGGTTTACCACGTGTTGCTGATTTATTTGAAGCAAGAAAAACGAAAGATCCAGCGATTCTTGCTGAAGCAACGGGTGCTATCTCTTTTGGTAAGGAAACAAAAGGCAAGCAACGTATTGTAATTACTGATACTGAAGGTGAGCAATACGAAACTTTGGTACCAAAATGGCGTCATATTACGGTATTTGAAGGAGAGTTTGTTGAAAAAGGTGAAACAATTGCTGAAGGTGAGTTAACACCGCATGATATCCTGCGTTTGCGCGGGGTAACTGAGTTAACAACTTATTTAGTGAAAGAAATTCAAGATGTTTATCGTTTACAAGGCGTAAAAATCAATGATAAGCATATTGAGGCTATTGTTCGTCAAATGCTTAGAAAAGTTGAAGTGACTGCTGCTGGTGATAGTGATTACACTAAGGGTGAGCAAATTGAGCGAGCTGCTGTAAAAGAGTTGAACGATAAGCTCGAAAAGGCAGGAAAAGTTCCTGTGAGTTTTGATCCAATTTTATTGGGTATCACTAAGGCTTCATTGGCAACTGAATCATTCTTTTCGGCGGCATCATTTCAAGAAACTACTCGTGTATTAACTGATGCAGCGGTTAGAGGCTTGAAAGATGGTTTACATGGGCTGAAAGAAAACGTCATTGTTGGAAGATTGATTCCAGCAGGAACAGGGCTTGCCTATCATGAAGCAAGAAGAAAAAGGCAGGCTTTAGAGGCTGAGCCAATTCTTTCAGCTGAAGAAGAAGTAAGCCAAGAAGTAGTTAATGCAGAAGAAGCTTTGAAGCAAGCTTTGAATGCGGAAGAATAAAAACTTGACTTGACATGAGCAGGATAATATAATGTCCCGCTCAATAGAGTTATCGTAAAATTAATATAGTGCATTTTCTTGTGCGCTTAGTGCAGAAATATGCAAAACGGAGTGAATTAAATTATGGCTACTGTAAACCAGCTGGTTCGTAAGCCGCGTGTAAGACAAGTAGAAAAAAGCAATGTACCAGCTCTTGAGGCTTGCCCTCAAAGACGTGGTGTATGTACACGTGTTTATACAACAACACCAAAAAAACCAAATTCAGCATTACGTAAGGTTGCTCGTGTAAGGTTAACTAATGGCGCTGAAGTAAGTAGTTACATCGGTGGTGAAGGTCATAATTTACAAGAGCATTCCGTGGTATTAATTCGCGGCGGTAGAGTTAAAGATCTTCCAGGGGTTCGTTATCACGTAGTTCGTGGAAGCTTGGATACGTCTGGTGTTGATGGTCGTAAATGTGGTCGTTCTAAATACGGCACGAAAAAACCTAAGAAATAATTGGTGAATTAAATGTCAAGAAGAAGAGCGGCGGTCAAACGTACGGTATTAGCAGATCCAAGATACGGAAGTGTCACTTTAACTAAATTTATGAATATGGTTATGGTTGATGGTAAGAAATCTGTAGCTGAAAAAATAGTTTATGGTGCTTTTGAAGCTATCGAAGCTAAAGGTAATGCTGAGCCATTAGAAATTTTTACTAAAGCGCTTGAAAGCATTCAGCCAAAAGTTGAAGTTAAATCAAGACGTGTTGGTGGTGCAACTTATCAAGTACCAGTAGAAGTTAGACCATCAAGACGTATTGCATTAGCAATGCGTTGGATGATTGATGCTTCACGCAAGCGTAATGAAAAAAATATGCCTCTAAAATTAGCTGGCGAAATGATGGATGCAGTGGAAGGTCGTGGATCAGCAGCTAAAAAGCGTGAAGATACACATAGAATGGCTGAAGCAAATAAAGCATTCTCACATTACCGCTGGTAATAAGTAGGAATTTGGGATGGCTCGTGTAACACCGATTGAAAGGTATCGGAATATAGGGATTATGGCTCATATTGATGCAGGTAAAACTACAGCAACTGAGCGAATTCTTTATTACACGGGGGTTTCTCATAAGATAGGAGAGGTTCATGATGGCTCGGCTGTTATGGATTGGATGGAGCAAGAGCAAGAGCGTGGAATAACAATTACCTCTGCAGCAACAACTTGTTTCTGGAAGGGCATGGATGGCCAAAATGACCAGCATCGTATCAATATAATAGATACGCCGGGTCATGTTGATTTTACTATAGAAGTTGAGCGTTCTTTAAGAGTGCTTGATGGGGCGTGTGCTGTTTTTTGTGCTGTCGGTGGAGTAGAGCCGCAGTCTGAAACAGTTTGGCGTCAGGCAAATAAGTATGAAGTACCTAGGATTATTTTTATAAATAAGATGGATCGCACGGGGGCTGATTATTTTAGAGTGATAGAGCAGATTGAGAGTCGCTTAGCGGCAATGCCTATTGCTATGCAGATTCCAGTCGGGGCTGAAGATGGGTTTCGTGGTGTTGTAGATTTATTAAAGATGAAAGCTATATTCTGGGAAGAAAAGAATATGGGTATGGCCTTTGTTGAACAGGAAATTCCTGAAGATTTACAGGAATTAGCAGAAGAGTGGCGTGAAAAATTAATTGAAGCTGCAGCAGAAGCTAATGAAGAGCTGATGGATAAGTATCTTGAGAGTGAAACGTTAACTAATGCAGAAATTAAGTTAGGGATTCGACTTAGAACCTTAGCAAATGAAATTTCACCGGTATATTGTGGTTCGGCTTTTAAGAATAAAGGTGTTCAAAGTATACTAGATGGTGTAATTGATTTTCTACCATCTCCGGTTGATGTTAAATCCATCGTTGGTGAGTCTAAAAAAGGCAAGTTAGAAGAAAGGAGTGCGTCAGATGACGAACCTTTTTCTGCCTTAGCTTTTAAAATAGCAACTGATCCATATGTTGGTGTTTTAACTTTTTTTAGGGTTTATTCTGGGGTCCTAAAATCAGGAAGTGTGGTTTATAATGCACTTAAATCAAAGCGAGAGCGTGTTGGTAGATTGTTGCAAATGCATGCAAACAGCCGCGAAGAAGTCTCTGAAGTGAGAGCTGGGGATATTGTTGCAGCTGTCGGATTTAAATATGTTATCACGGGCGATACGCTCTGTGATGAGAAAGCTGTCATTATTCTCGAAAAAATAGATTTTCCTGAGCCAGTTATATCGATAGCGGTTGAGGCAAAAACAAAAGCAGATCAAGATAAAATGATTATTGCTTTAGAGCGGTTGTCAAAAGAAGATCCTTCTTTTCATCAGTCATCTGATAAAGAGTCAGGGCAGACAATTATTTCAGGGATGGGTGAGTTACATCTTGAAATTATTGTTGATAGAATGCGTAGAGAGTTTGATGCTAATGTTAATGTTGGTGCTCCGCAAGTTTCATATAGAGAAACAATTAAAGAATCGATAGAACAAGAAGGGAAATTTGTTCGTGAGTTAGGTGGTAAAGGACGATATGGAGATGTATTAATCAGAATTGAACCAATGAAGTCTGGTTTTGGTTATTCCTTTATTAATGAGATTGAAAATTCAGCGGTACCAAGGGAATTTATTCCTGCTGTTGAAAAAGGTATTGAAGAGCAAATGAAAAATGGTGTTTTGGCAGGCTACCCTGTGGTGGATGTTAAGGTTACCTTAATAAATGGTTCGTATCACGATGTGGATTCAAGTGAAATGGCCTTTTCAATTGCTGGATCCATGGCTTTTCGGGATGGCTCTAAACTAGCCAAGCCTGTATTGCTTGAGCCGGTAATGAAAGTAGAAATAATGACCCCAGAAAATTATATGGGGGATGTGGTAGGAGATGTAAATCGACGTAGAGGTATAGTTCTAGGAATGGACGATACGCCGACAGGTAAAACAATTAACTGCGAAGTGCCGTTGGCTGAAATGTTTGGTTATTCCTCTAACCTACGTTCGGCAACTCAAGGGCGTGCTACTTACAGTATGCAATTTGAAAAATATAATGAAGCACCTCTGAGCGTTACACGTGCTGTCATTGATAAAACTTCATAAGAATTGAAATTAATAAAGGTATTGGCTAATGGCTAAAGAAAAATTTGAACGTACTAAACCCCATGTAAACGTCGGCACAATTGGTCACGTAGATCATGGAAAAACAACACTAACCGCTGCACTAACGAAAGTTATGGCGGAGCTACAGGGTGGTGAAGTAAAAGCATTTGACCAAATTGATAATGCACCAGAAGAGCGTGAACGTGGCATTACAATTGCAACATCACATGTAGAATATGAATCAGAAGCGCGTCATTACGCACACGTTGACTGTCCAGGTCATGCTGATTATGTGAAAAATATGATTACTGGTGCTGCACAAATGGATGGTGCTATTTTAGTATGTGGTGCAACAGATGGTCCTATGCCTCAAACAAGAGAGCATATCTTACTATCTCGCCAAGTTGGCGTACCTTATATAATTGTATTCCTAAACAAAGCTGACCTACTAGCAGAAGACTGTGGTGGTGTGGGAACAGAAGAATACAATGAAATGCTTGAATTAGTTGAAATGGAGCTTCGTGAGTTATTAGACTTATATGAGTTTCCTGGAGACGACACGCCAATTATTGTTGGTTCAGCATTGAAAGGATTAGAAGGCGATACAAGTGATTTGGGTGTTCTATCAATCATTAAATTGGTTGAAGCGCTAGATACCTACATTCCAGAGCCAGAAAGAGCCATTGAAGGCGCTTTCATTATGCCAATTGAAGATGTATTCTCAATTTCAGGTCGTGGAACCGTTGTAACAGGGCGTATCGAACGTGGTGTTGTAAAAGTTGGCGAAGAAATTGAAATCGTTGGTATTAAAGAAACCGTTAAAACAACCTGTACGGGTGTAGAGATGTTCCGTAAACTGCTTGATCAAGGTGAAGCAGGCGATAACGTAGGTATCTTATTACGTGGTACTAAACGTGAAGAGGTAGAGCGTGGTCAAGTACTTGCTCATGTCGGTTCAATTAACCCACATACAAAATTCACAGCAGAAATTTATGTCCTATCAAAAGATGAGGGTGGTCGTCATACACCATTCTTTGATGGATATCGTCCGCAGTTCTACTTCAGAACAACAGACGTAACAGGTGCAGTAAAATTACCAGAAGGAACAGAAATGGTAATGCCTGGAGATAACGTATCAGTAGAAGTAACTTTGATTGCGCCAATTGCAATGGAAGATGGCTTGCGCTTTGCGATCCGTGAAGGCGGTCGTACCGTAGGTGCTGGTGTTGTTGCAACAGTTGTAGAGTAGGGAATATGGCAAGTCAAACAATTAGAATACGCTTAAAGTCTTTTGATCATAAATTGATTGATCAGTCTGCAAGTGAAATTGTAGAAACAGCAAAAAGAACTGGAACTCAAGTAAAAGGTCCAATTCCATTGCCTACAAAACATGAACGATTCACGGTTCTTACATCTCCGCATGTAAATAAAGATGCTCGTGATCAGTATGAATTAAGAACATATAAGCGTTTGCTTGATATCATTGAGCCAACGGATAAAACGGTTGATGCGCTAATGAAATTAGATCTTGCGGCTGGTGTTGATGTTCAAATTAAGCTCAATTAATTAGAGGATTAAGCATATGTCTTTAGGTTTAGTTGGTAAAAAATGCGGGATGACACGCGTCTTCCTGGAAAATGGAACTTCAGTTCCTGTCACTGTTTTGCAAATAGATTCGCATAGAATTTCTCAGGTTAAGGGTTTAGACTCTGACGGTTATCGTGCGGTTCAAGTAACAGTTGGTGATAAAAAATCTTCGAAAGTTGATAAAGCGATGGCAGGTCATTTTGCTACGGCAAATATGACTGCAGGTCGAGGTTTGTGGGAATTCAGATTGGCTGATGGTGAAGGTGAATATCTTCAGGTTGGTTCTGAGTTATCTATGGATTTATTCGCTGAAGGTCAATTTGTCGATGTTCAAGGTACAAGTATAGGTAAAGGTTTCGCTGGTGGTATTAAGCGTCACAATTTTGGTATGCAAGATGCTACTCATGGTAATTCACTTTCTCATAGATCAAACGGGTCTATTGGTATGTGTCAAACGCCGGGTAGAGTTTTCAAAGGAAAGAAAATGTCAGGGCATATGGGAGCAGAAACTGTGACCACTCAAAATCTGACTGTTCATTCAATTGATACGGAAAGAAACCTTATTTTGGTTAAAGGTGCAGTTCCTGGCGCTAAAGGTGGAGATGTTATTTTAACACCTGCAGTCAAGAAGAGAAATAAAGGATAAGTCATGAGTTTGAAAATACTAGCGCTTAATAGTGCAGACTCTGCTGCTGAAGTAGAAGTAAATGAGTTAGTTTTTGGTCAAGAGTATAATGAAACTTTGATTCATCAATTAGCTACCAAAACCATGGCTGGCCTGCGTTCTGGGACAAAAGCTCAAAAAAATCGTTCAGATGTAAGAGGCGGTGGAGCAAAACCTTGGAATCAAAAAGGGTCAGGTCGCGCAAGATCTGGTACAATACGAAGTCCAATTTGGAGAGGTGGTGGTGCTACATTCGCTGCTCGACCTAGATCATTTGATCAAAAGTTGAATAAAAAGATGTATCGTGCTGGTGTTCGTTCGATTTTATCTGAATTATTACGCCAAGATCGTATCAAGGTGAGCTCAGATATTATCCCTACGACTCCAAAAACCAAAGAGCTAGCGGCTAAGTTAAAAGAATTCGGACGTAATCGAGTTCTGATTATTGCGGAAGATCTAAATGAAAATATTATCTTAGCTTCAAGAAATATTTATAACGTAGATATCATTACTGCAAGAGAGCTTAACCCTGTTATGTTGATTGCTGCAGAAAATGTTATTGCTACACCTGCTGCATTGAAAGAAATTGAGGCGCAGTTATCATGAGTGTAGAGTTTAAGCTTTCTAATATAATTAAAGCACCAGTAATTTCTGAAAAGAGTACTAATGCTACAGAAGAGTCAAATCGTTTTGTATTTAAAGTTGCAAATGATGCAACTAAGTTACAAGTTAAAAAATCTGTAGAGCTTATGTTTAATGTTGAAGTTGAAAAAGTTCAGATATTAAATGTAAAAGGAAAAACAAAGAGATTTGGTCGCCTTATAGGGAAACGTTCTGACTGGAAAAAAGCTTATGTAAGGCTTAAGTCTGGGCATGATATTGATTTCTCAGCAGCTTAGTTGTAGTTAAAAGTATATAATCGGTAGAGTAAATGGCTATTGTAAAATCAAAACCGACATCACCAGGTTCAAGGTTTGTCGTAAGAGTAAAGAGCGAAGGTTTACATAAAGGTAAACCTTTTGCACCACTACTAACAAAAAAGACCAGAAGTGGTGGTCGTAATAATAATGGACGAATTACTACTCGTCATATCGGTGGGGGGCATAAACAAGCCTACCGAATTATTGATTTCAAAAGAAATAAATTTGATATTCCTTGTGTTGTAGAGCGCTTGGAATATGATCCAAATAGAACTGCAAATATTGCTTTGGTTCTATATGCTGATGGGGAGCGTCGTTATATTATTGCTCCTAAAGGTGTAGTTGCGGGTCAAGAGTTGATGTCTTCTGAAAGTGCACCTATTAAGGCAGGAAATTGTATGCCTTTAAGAAATATGCCTTTAGGTTCTGTGGTTCATTGTGTTGAACTTAAGCCTCTTAAAGGTGCGCAAATGGCAAGAAGTGCTGGTACATCTGCACAGCTAGTTGCAAAAGAGGGTGCGCATGTAACATTAAGATTACGTTCAGGTGAAATGCGTAAAGTATTAGCTGATTGTAAGGCAGTAATCGGAGAGGTTTCAAACTCTGAGCATAGCTTAAGATCTCTTGGTAAAGCAGGTGCGTCAAGATGGCGTGGTGTTCGTCCAACAGTTCGTGGTGTAGTTATGAACCCGGTAGATCATCCGCATGGTGGTGGTGAAGGTAGAACATCGGGTGGTAGACATCCGGTATCTCCTTGGGGTATGCCTACTAAAGGTTATAAAACAAGAAAAAACAAGCGTACTGACAAGATGATTGTTAGACGTCGTAGCAAGCGTTAGAGAGGAATTAATAAAGTGCCACGTTCAATTAAAAAAGGTCCTTTTATTGATCATCATTTACAAAAGAAAGTTGATGATGCAGTCAGTAGTAATAGTAGGAAACCGATTAAGACTTGGTCTAGACGATCAATGATAACGCCTGAAATGTTGGGTTTAACAATTGCCGTTCATAACGGCCGCCAGCATATTCCGGTTTTGGTATCTGAGAATATGGTGGGCCATAAGTTAGGTGAGTTTTCACCAACTCGTACATACAGAGGCCATTTGGCTGATAGAAAGTCAAAATAATAGGTGCATGATGGAAATTACAGCTAAATTAAGTAATGCACCTTTATCGGCTCAAAAAGCGAGATTGGTTGCAAATCAAATTAGAGGTCTTGAGGTCGAAGAAGCTTTGAATGTACTTAAGTTCAGTACAAAAAAAGCAGCTGCGATTATGAAGAAAGTACTTGAATCAGCTATTGCAAATGCAGAGCATAATGAAAGTGCAGATATTGATGAGTTAAAAGTTTCAACAGTATTTGTTGATGAAGCGCCAACTTTAAAGAGATTTAGAGCGAGAGCAAAAGGGCGTGCTAATCACATTTTGAAGCGTACTTGTCATATCGCAGTTAAAGTCGCAGAATTCGAGTAGAGGCAGTATAATGGGTCAAAAGGTACATCCAACCGGAATAAGACTTGGTATAGTAAAAGATTTTACATCTAGATGGTATGCTAATAGCAAAGACTATCCTGTTTATTTATATCAAGATTTAACAGCACGTGCATTTATACGGAAGAAGTTAGCTCATGCTTCTGTTAGTCGTGTGCAAATTAATCGCCAAGCAAATAATGCTCACATTACCATTCATACTGCAAGACCGGGTATTGTAATTGGTAAAAAAGGTGAAGATATCGACAGTTTGCGCAAGGAAGTGTCAAAAATGATGCAAATGCCTGTGCAAGTTAATGTTGAAGAAATTAGAAAGCCAGAGTTAGATGCAAAACTAGTTGCAGAAAGTGTTGCACAGCAGCTAGAAAAAAGAATTATGTATCGCCGTGCAATGAAGCGTGCAGTTACTAATTCAATGCGTTTAGGTGCTGAAGGAATTAAAATCAATTTAGGTGGCCGTTTAAACGGTGCTGAAATTGCTCGTAGTGAATGGTATAGAGAAGGTCGAGTGCCATTACATACATTGCGTGCAGATATTGATTATGGTGTTGCAGAAGCAAACACTACCTACGGTATCATTGGTATTAAAGTTTGGATTTTCAAAGGAGAAGTTTTTGATAACGCTTCTTTAGAAAGTTCGGTTAATTCTAAATCTAAGAAATAGTTGAAGGGAAAATATTATGCTTCAACCTAAAAGAACAAAATTTCGTAAGCAACACAAATTAAGAAACTCTGGTTTGGCTGTTCGTGGCTCATCTGTAAGCTTTGGTGAGTATGGGCTTAAGTCTATGGGCCGTGGAAGAATTACTGCTCGTCAAATTGAGGCGGCACGTAGAACAATCACAAGACATTGTAAGCGTGATGGAAAACTTTGGATTAGAATTTTTCCAGACAAACCAATTACAAAGAAACCATTAGAAGTAAGAATGGGTAAAGGGAAAGGTAGTGTAGAATACTGGATTGCTCAAATCAAACCAGGAACTATGCTTTATGAATTGCAAGGAGTTCCAGAAGAACTTGCAAGGGAAGCTTTTACTCTTGCTGCTGCAAAATTACCAGTAAAAACTAAGTTTGTTATTAGGACGGTACTATAATGAAAACTAGTGAATTACGTCAGAAAAATGCAACAGAACTTAATTCAATATTAGTTGAATTAGGTCGTGAGCAATTTAATTTGCGTATGCAAAAAAACACGGGTCAATTGACTAAATCTGATCAAGTAAAAAAAGTCAGAAGAAATATTGCTCGTGTAAAAACAGTTTTAAATGAGATGGCGGGTCAATCATAATGAGTGATAATACTGAAAAATTACGTACAATCACTGGTCGTGTTGTAAGTAATAAAATGGATAAAACAGTCACTGTATTAGTCGAGCGTCTTGTTAAACATCCTGTGTATGGCAAGTACATAAGACGTTCTACAAAATTATTTGCTCATGATGAGAGTAATGTTTGTAACGAGGGAGATGTAGTAGCGATTACTTCATGTCGTCCTTATTCAAAAAAGAAAACATTTAAGTTGGTTGAAGTGCTTAATAAAGCAAAATAATCAATTTAAATTGAATTACTAGTACAAGTAAATTAGGAATAAAAAATGATTCAGATGCAAACTAACCTTGAAGTCGCTGATAATAGCGGCGCAAAAAAGGTCATGTGTATCAAAGTTCTCGGTGGATCGCATAGACGATATGCTGGAATTGGGGATATTATTAAAGTCAGTATTAAAGATTCAATCCCTCGTGGAAAAGTCAAGAAAGGTGAGGTTTATAACGCATTAGTTGTTCGTACAAGAAAAGGTGTACGTAGAGCTGATGGGTCAGTAATTCGCTTTGATACAAATGCTGCTGTAATATTGAACGCTCAACTTCAACCGTTAGGCACACGTATTTTTGGGCCAGTAACACGCGAATTAAGAGGCGAGAAATTTATGAAAATTATTTCTCTTGCTCCAGAAGTATTGTAAAGGTCTTAAAAATGCAAAAACTTAAACAAGGTGACGAAGTCATAGTTCTTATCGGTAAAGATAAGGGTAAACGAGGACGAATCAGCAAATTCTTAAATGAGAAAGTTTTGGTTGAGGGTGTTAATAGAGTTAAAAAACATCAAAAACCAAATCCAAATGCTGGTGTTCAAGGTGGTATTATTGAAAAAGAAATGCCCATTCATAAATCAAATGTTGCTCTATTCAATGCTACTACTAAAAAAGCAGACAAAGTAGGGTTTAAATCATTGGATGATGGAAAGAAAGTCCGATTTTTTAAATCGAATAATGAAATTATTGATGTGTAGGTATAATCATGGCTAGATTGAAAACAGATTATAAAGAAAGAATAGTGCCTGCATTGGTGAAAGAATTTGGTTACACATCAGTAATGCAAGCTCCAAAAATTACTAAAATCACTCTAAACATGGGTTTAGGTGAAGCTGTTGCAGATAAGAAAATAGTTCAATTTGCACTAAGCGATATGGAAAAAATAAGTGGTCAAAAACCAGTTGTGACATTATCACGTAAATCTATTGCTGGATTTAAAATTCGTGATGATATGCCGATTGGTTGTAAAGTAACCCTAAGAGACGAAAGAATGTACGAA
The DNA here is from genome assembly GCA_020996635.1 of Bathymodiolus brooksi methanotrophic gill symbiont. GTDB lineage: Bacteria > Pseudomonadota > Gammaproteobacteria > Methylococcales > Methylomonadaceae > Methyloprofundus. The sequence continues at coordinate 46,425 of JAJJBE010000091.1, read as the reverse complement.
TTTCTTGATCGTTTAATTAGTATTTCTATTCCACGAATTCGTGACTTTAGAGGGTCTAACCCTAAAAGTTTTGACGGTCGTGGTAACTATACTATGGGTGTTACAGAGCAAATCATTTTTCCAGAGATCGATTATGATAAAATTGATACTCTTCGAGGACTTGATATTTGTATCACAACGACAGCAAGTAATAATGCAGAAGGTTTAGCATTATTGAAGTTGTTTAAATTTCCATTCAAGAGTTAATCGATATGGCTAAAAAATCAATGATAGCTCGTGAAACTAAGCGTGCTAAATTAGTAAAAAAATACGAAGCAAAAAGAGTTTCTTTAAAAGGAATTATTAGAGATCCTAATGCTTCATTCCAAGAAAAAGATGAAGCGCACCTAGCTTTACAAAAATTACCTAGAGATTCGAGTCCGGTTAGACAGCGTAATAGATGTAACATTACAGGCCGTCCTCATGGTTTTTATCGTAAATTTGGTTTAAGTAGAAATAAACTAAGGGAAGCTACGATGCGTGGCGATGTACCTGGCTTAACAAAAGCTAGTTGGTAATCGGCAAATCGGATATTTGGAGAAAATAATATGAGCATGACAGATCCAATTGCAGATATGCTAACTCGCATAAGAAATGGTCAATCTGCAGGAAAAATTAACGTAAATATGCCATCTTCAAAACTTAAAGTAGCAATAGCTCAAGTTTTGAAAAAAGAAGGTTATATTACTGATTATTCAACTGAGGCAAATGGTGCACACGTATCTATGTCTATTGAGTTGAAATATTACAATGGTAAGCCCGTTATTGATAAAGTTAAACGTATCAGTAAGCCAGGTTTACGTATCTATAAATCAAAAGATGAACTACCTAAGGTATTAGGCGGTTTAGGTGTAGCTATAGTTTCTACATCTAAAGGTGTTATGACGGATCGTGCAGCTCGTGCGATTGGTCATGGTGGTGAAGTTATTTGTACTGTTTGTTAAGGGTAGGGGGAATTTATGTCTAGAATCGCAAAAAAACCTATCACTTTACCTGCAGGTGTTGAACTTAAGGTAGATGGATCTTCTGTCTCTGTGAAAGGCCCTAAAGGTCAGTTAAATTTGAATTTAAATTCTGCTGTAACAGTAGATTTAACAGATTCAGTTTTTACTGTTAAGTGGGATCAAAACAATAAAAAAGCAACTGCATTAGCAGGAACTACTCGCGCAAATGTCGCTAATATGGTTCGTGGTGTGACTGAAGGTTTTGAGAAAAAACTTACTTTGGTTGGCGTTGGTTATAGAGCGCAGGTAAAAGGAAAGATACTTAGTTTAAATCTTGGTTTCTCTCATCCTGTTGATTTTACAGTTCCTGAAGGGATTACAGTCGAAGCAACTAGTCAGACTGAGCTCGTTGTAAAGGGGATTGATAAGCAACAAGTTGGAGCGGTATCTGCTGAGATTAGAGCATATAGACCACCAGAGCCTTATAAAGGTAAAGGTGTGAAATATGCAGATGAGCATATCGTAAGAAAAGACGCTAAGAAAAAATAGGCTAATAAAATGAATAAAAAAGCATCTCGATTGAGAAGAGCTTTAAAGCTTAGATCAAACATCAAAAAACTTGGAAATAATCGTTTATCTGTTCATAGAACAGCTAAACATATTTATGCACAAGTTATTTCGGAAAATGGAACTGTAACAGTCGCTAGTGCATCAACAAATCTTGCTGAAATTAAATCAGCAGTGAAAAGCACTGGGAATGTTGAGTCGGCTGTAATTGTCGGTAAAATGATAGCAGATAAAGCAATTGCTGCTGGTATTACTGAAGTTACTTTTGATCGTTCTGGTTTTAAATATCACGGTCGTGTTAAAGCGTTGGCAGATGCTGCACGCGAAGCTGGCTTGAAGTTCTAGGGGAAATATATGGCACATGCACCTCAGCAAGCGAATGCAGACGGATTACAAGAGAAATTAGTATCTGTTCGTAGGGTCGCAAAAGTTGTAAAAGGCGGTAGAGTTTTTGGTTTTACTGCACTTACTGTCGTTGGAGATGGTGAAGGAAATGTTGGGTATGGCGTAAGTAAGGCGAAAGAAGTGCCTATTGCGATCCAAAAATCATTAGAGCAAGCTAGAAAAAATATGCATAAAGTTGTGCTGAAAAGTGGAACTTTACAGTATTCAATTATGTCTGAGCTTGGTGCTGCTAAAGTATTTATGCAGCCTGCTACAGATGGTACTGGTATTATTGCCGGTGGTCCTATGCGTGCAGTATTTGAAGCGGTTGGCGTTCATAATGTATTAGCTAAATGTATCGGTACAAATAATCCAATTAATGTAGTTAGAGCAACAATTGATGGTCTAGCTAACATGAATAATGCTGAGCAAATTGCTGCTAAGCGTGGATTATCTGTTGAAGAAATTACAGGATAATTGATATGGCAGATAAAAAAATTCGTGTAAAAATGGTCAAAAGTAGTATTGGTCGTTTGAAAAAACACAAAGCATGTTTACATGGTTTAGGTTTAAGAAAGATCAATCATACTGTTGAAGTAATTGATACAGTAGAAAATAGAGGGATGATTAATAAAATCTCTTATATGCTGGAAGTAGAGGAAATATAATGTATTTAAATACTATTAAACCTGCTGCGGGATCAAGAAAAAATGCTAAAAGAGTAGGTAGAGGTATTGGGTCTACTCTTGGTAAAACTTGTGGCCGTGGTCATAAAGGGCAAAAATCACGTAGTGGTGGTTTTCACAAAGTTGGTTTTGAAGGCGGACAGATGCCTTTACAAAAACGATTGCCTAAAGTAGGTTTTACTTCAAGAAAATCTAAGTACACTTCACAAGTAAGATTAAGTGAAATTGCTGGGTTGGGTTTAGATGTTGTTACTCTTGATGATTTAATCAAGGCTAACATCGTACCTGCTTTTACAAAAGTCGCTAAAGTTATTCAATCTGGTGAAATTGCAACTGCTGTTACTTTAAAAGGTTTAAAGACGACAGTTGGTGCAAAAGCAAGTATTGAATCTGCTGGTGGAAAAATAGAGGAATAAACAGTGAGTAGATCAAGCGCACAAATGAGCGGTGAGGTAGGTAAATTTTCTGAATTACGTTCTAGATTATTATTTGTTCTGGGTGCTTTTTTTGTTTACAGGGCTGGTGCTCATATACCGGTACCAGGAATAGATCCTGAAGCTTTAGCTTTAATGTTTAAGCAGCAAGAAGGTTCTATTCTTGATATGTTTAATATGTTCTCTGGTGGAGCATTAAAGCGTTTGAGTTTATTTGCTTTAGGTATCATGCCTTATATTTCAGCTTCAATTATTATGCAGTTAATGACAATTGTTATTCCTGCTTTGGAGCAAGTAAAGAAAGAGGGTGAGTCTGGAAGGCGTAAAATTTCTCAGTACACGCGTTATGGAACAGTTGTATTAGCAACTTTTCAAGCTATTGGTGTTTCAGTTGCCTTGCAAAATCAAACTGCAGGTGGTTTATCGGTTGTTATTAATCCAGGAATGCAATTTGTTACAATTACTGCGATTACATTAGTAACAGGGACAATCTTTCTGATGTGGTTAGGAGAGCAAATTACCGAGCGAGGCCTTGGTAATGGTATTTCTCTAATTATTTTTGCTGGTATCGTTGCTGGATTGCCTTCTGCCATTGGTGGTACTTTAAAGTTGGCTAGAACTGGTGAGTTAAATGGGGTTTTTATAATTCTTTTATTCTTATTAAGTATGGCTGTAACGGCTTTAGTGGTATTTGTTGAAAGAGGGCAGCGTAGAATTGTTATTAACTACCCTAAGCGTCAACAAGGTAAAAGAATGTATGCTGGGCAAAGTAGTTTTTTGCCTTTGAAGCTAAACATGGCAGGAGTTATTCCTCCAATTTTTGCTTCTAGTATTATTCTGTTTCCTGCTACTATAGCTGGCTGGTTTGGTAAGGCTGAGGGTTTTGCTTGGCTTCAAGATATTGCAACTGCAATATCTCCTGGTGAGCCTTTGTATGTCATGCTGTATACCGTTGCAATTATATTTTTCTGCTTTTTTTATACTGCATTAGTCTTTAATTCAAAAGAAACGGCAGATAATTTAAAGAAATCTGGTGCTTTTTTGCCAGGTATACGTCCTGGAGAGCAGACTTCAGCTTATATAGATAAAGTTATGACTCGATTGACTTTAATTGGGGCTTTCTATATTACGGCTGTTTGTTTGTTGCCAGAGTTTTTGATTGTTTATTGGAATGTGCCATTTTATTTTGGTGGTACTTCGTTATTGATTATTGTCGTAGTTGTTATGGACTTTGTTTCTCAAGTTCAAACTCATCTAATGTCTAATCAGTATGATGGTCTAATGAACAAAGCAAATTTAAAAAAATAATTTATTAAAAGGGGTGAGCTGTGAAAGTACGAGCTTCTGTAAAGAAAATATGTCGGAATTGCAAAGTTGTTAAGCGTTCGGGTGTATTAAGAGTTATATGTAAAGATGGGCGTCATAAACAACGCCAGGGTTAAGTTTTTTTATTGCTTTATAGGTTAAGAGTGTTATAATTGATCTCTTAACTTTGAAGTATTGTATTTAGGAGTATCTAGATGGCAAGAATTGCCGGAATTAATGTACCTGATCATAAACATGCAGAAATCGCTTTAACTGCTGTTTATGGGATTGGTAAGCCAACTGCAATTAATATCTGTAAAGAAGTTGGTATCGAACGGACAATTAAAATTAAAGAATTAAGCGAAGAGCAATTAAATGCAATTCGTGATGTAATTTCTAAATTTGTAGTTGAGGGTGATTTACGACGTGAAGTGTCAATGAACATTAAACGTTTGATGGATCTTGGTTGCTATCGTGGTATTCGTCATAGACGTGGACTACCATTGCGTGGTCAAAGAACGAGAACTAACGCTCGTACTAGAAAAGGCCCACGTAAGCCTATTAGAAAATAGATTAAGGTTAAAAAATGGCTAGTTCAAATCGCACAAAGAAAAAAATAAAAAAAGAAGTTGCTGATGGCATCGCGCATATACATGCAACCTTTAATAATACAATCGTTACTATAACCGATCGCAAAGGGAATGCGTTGTCTTGGGCAACATCTGGTGGGTCTGGTTTTAGAGGGTCTAGAAAAAGTACTCCTTTTGCTGCACAGGTTGCTGCTGAAAAAGCAGGTAAGGCCGCTCAAGAATTTGGAATGAAAAACCTAGACGTTATGATCAAAGGCCCTGGTCCTGGTCGTGAGTCAGCGGTTAGATCATTTAACAACTTAGGGTTTAAAATTGGTAACATCGTTGATGTAACGCCTATTCCTCATAATGGTTGTCGTCCACCTAAAAAACGTAGGGTATAGGAGTATAAAATGGCTAGATATTTAGGCCCAACTTGTAAATTAAGTCGTCGTGAAGGTACTGATCTTTTTTTAAAGAGCAGAGGAAAATCTTTAGAAGGCAAATGTAATTTAGAGCAACGTCCAGGTCAACATGGAACTAAACGTGCACGTAACTCTAACTATGCAAACCAATTAAGAGCTAAGCAACGTATTAAGCGTATTTACGGCGTATTAGAAAAGCAATTTAGAAATTACTATAAAGCTGCTGATCTTCAAAAAGGCGCTACAGGTTTGAATTTATTGAACTTGTTAGAATCTCGTTTAGATAATGTTGTTTATAGAATGGGGTTTGCTTCAACTCGTGCTGAAGCAAGACAGTTAGTTAGTCATAAAGCTATCTTAGTCAATGATTCTATTCTAAATATTCCTTCAGCTAAAATTTCTGTTGGGGATAAGGTTTCTATTAGAGAAAAGTCTAAGAAGCAAGCTCGTATTGTTGATTCATTAACTGTTACAGAACAGTATGGTTTCCCAAATTGGGTTGAAGTAAGTTCAAAAGACTTAATTGGTTTGTTTAATTCTTTACCGGATCGTGTAGATTTAGGTTCTGATATCAATGAGCAGTTAGTTGTTGAACTGTATTCTAAATAATAGATTTTGAGGTTTTAAATGCATAGTGCTGTTACTGGTTTATTAAAACCTCAGCTTGTTGAAGTTGTTAGTAAGTCAATTAATCATTCAAGGATCGTTATTGAGCCTTTGGAAAGGGGTTATGGACACTCACTTGGTAATGCTTTAAGAAGAGTGCTTTTATCTTCTATTCCTGGATGTGCTGTTGTTAGTGTTGAGCTTGAAAAAGCTGAGCATGAGTACTCAGTTATTGATGGTGTTCAGGAAGATGTGATTGATATCTTGCTTAATTTGAAAAAGTTAGCGGTTATCCTGCACTCTGGAAATGAAATAACATTAACATTAAATAAAAGTGGAGCAGGTGAAGTAACTGCTGCTGATATACAGCTGCCGCATGATGTTGAAATAGTTAACCCAGACTTAGTTATTGCTAATTTAACTGAGGAAGGTGAACTAAACATGAAGATTCACATTCAAAAGGGTCGTGGTTACGAGCCTTCGAATGTTAGAACTGAAGGTTTAGGTTTCGGTGTTGTTGGTGCTTTACAGGTTGATGCTTCATATACTCCTGTTACAAAAGTTGCTTATAGTGTCGATTCTACTCGCGTAGAGCAACGAACTAATTTAGATAAATTAGTTATAGAGCTTGAAACTAACGGTACAGTTGACCCTGAGTCTACAATTAAACTTGCAGCAACAATTTTACATGATCAACTTTCTGTATTTGTTGATTTTGAAAAAGTTAATGAGCAAGTGGCTGAAGAAGTTATTGAGCCAGCAGAGCAAATTGATCCTAATTTACTGTGCCCTGTTGATGATCTAGAGCTTACTGTTAGGTCTGCTAATTGCTTAAAAGCCGAAAACATATACTATATTGGTGATCTTATTCAACGTACTGAGTTTGAATTATTAAAAACACCTAACTTAGGCAGAAAATCGCTGACTGAGATTAAAGATGTATTGGCTGTTAAAGGGCTTTCTTTAGGGATGCGCCTTGAAAATTGGCCGCCAGAAAATTTAGTTGAACAATCTCAAGCGATTTTATAATTTTTTACAAGGTTTATTAGAATGAGACATCATAAGTCTGGAAGACAATTAAATAGAAATAGTAGTCATAGAAAAGCTATGTTTAGCAATATGGTTACTTCTTTATTAAATGAAGAATTAATTAAAACAACATTACCAAAAGCAAAAGAGCTACGCTCGTTTGCTGAGCCATTAATTACTTTATCAAAAACTGATTCGGTTGCTAACCGTCGTCAAGCGTTTGCTAAATTAAGAGATCGTGATGTAGTTACTAAGTTATTTAATGTGCTTGGTCCTCGTTACCAAAGCCGACCTGGTGGTTATTTACGTATTATGAAATGTGGGTTTAGGGCTGGAGATGCAGCGCCTATGGCTTATGTTGAGTTAGTAGATAGACCAGAGTTAGAAGCGTCGGAAGATTAATTTTCCTGATGTTTTTCAAAAAAAACCAGCTTCGGCTGGTTTTTTTTTGCCTGTAGTTTTGTTTTAGTCGTTATTTTTCATTATTTAATGACTAATTATTTTTTATATTAAGTAGTTATGTGAAAATACTATTCAGTGTTGCTTTACGCATCGATTTGAAAGAAAATTTGTATGATTAATTTTTGGTATGGAGTGTTTAGTGAGTATATTGCCTGTTCTTGAGTTTCCAGATCCGCAATTACGGAATATTGCAAAACCTGTGCTGCATGTTGATAGCAAAATTAAGGCTATTGTTGATGATATGTTTGAGACGATGTATGAGGCTCATGGAGTCGGTTTGGCGGCAATTCAAGTTAACGTTAAATTGCAAATTATTGTTATTGATGTAAGTGAAGAAAAAAATGAACGCTTATGTTTTATTAACCCAGAAATTGTTTCTGAATTTGGGCAGGAAGAGTCTGATGAAGGTTGTTTGTCGGTTCCTGGGGTATTTGAGCCTATTCAGCGTGCTGAAAAAATAACCGTAAAGGCGACTAATAGAGAAGGTATCTTGTTTGAATTGGAGGCAGATGGTTTACTTGCCGTTTGTATTCAACATGAAATAGATCATTTGAATGGCAAATTATTTGTTGATTATTTGTCGCCTCTTAAGCGGCAGCGTATTAAGAAAAAAATGCTTAAACTTCAAAAAAGAGATAAATAATGAGAATTATTTTTGCCGGCACGCCTGAGTTTGCAGTTCCTGCATTGCAAGCATTACTAGATTCTGAACATGAAGTTGTTGCTGTTTATACTCAGCCTGACCGGCCTTCTGGTCGAGGGCGAAAACTACAAATTGGCCCTGTTAAGCAACTGGCTCTTAGTTATGCGATCCCTGTATTTCAACCTGACAATCTAAAATCTAGCTCTGATGTGCTACAAATGCAATCATTTTCAGCAGATTTGATGGTCGTTGTTGCTTATGGTTTGATTTTAAGCCAAGAAGTTATAGAAATCCCAAAATTAGGTTGTATTAATATACACGGCTCCCTTCTCCCTCGCTGGCGTGGAGCGGCACCGATAAATCGTGCGATTATTGCAGGTGATGCTGAAACCGGTATAACGATTATGCGTGTGGTAAAGAAACTTGATGCAGGTAATATGCTGTATAAGATTATTTGTACTATAAGTGCTACAGATACAGCAAGTGATCTTCATGATCGTATGATGACTATGGGAGCTGAAGGTTTGCTCACTGTTTTAGATAAAATTATGGATAATACTGTCGAGGATGAGGTGCAGGATGAATCTTTGGTTACCTATGCGCATAAACTTGATAAAAGTGAGTCACAATTAGACTGGTCATTAACTGCTACTGAGCTAGCTCGAAAAGTACGAGGTTTGAATGCATGGCCTGTTGCTCAAGCAAATTTAGACGGTAAGGTTGTCAGAGTTTGGAATGCTGAAGCAATTTCAGGGAGTTATGAATTACCATTGGGCACAATTTTAAATAACTCAGATCATATTGATGTCATTGCGGGTGAGGGCTTGTTGCGTTTGCTGGAAATTCAATTGCCAGGAAAAAAGAGAACCCTCGTCTCAGCATTTTTAAATGCGTATGATGTGGCTGGTAAACAATTTACCCAGGATGTTTTGTGAATGTACGTTTAATTGCTGCTAATGTTATTGTTAAAGTATTAGAAGGTAAATCATTAACCAGCGCACTTGACGATGCATGGATTAAAGTTACTGATCTTAAAGATAGGGCGTTTATTCAGGCGCTATGTTATGGCGCAGTTCGTTATTATTTTCGACTAGATTTTATTTTAAGCAGGCTAGTTAGTAAACCGGTTAAAGATAAACAAGTAAAAGCATTGTTGCTACTGGGTTTGTTTCAACTCAAATATATGCGTGTTAAGCAATACGCTGCAGTTTCTGAAACGGTCGCTGTTATGAAAAAAAAGCAGTGGGCTAAGTCTCTTTTGAATGCTATTTTACGTCGATATTTACGTGAGCAAGATGAGCTTGAGACGATGGCTGATAAGCATGTTGCTTATGCGCACCCAGACTGGATGATTAAGGCAATCAAGTCTAATTGGGGGGAGGATGCAAAAGCAATCCTACTTGCTAATAATGAATTACCTCCAATGGTTTTGCGGGTTAATAATCAGTTTTGTACGGCAAATGAGTACTTAAGCTTATTAAACGACTGTGGTATTGCCGCTTCTGCTGTCCCTTGTTTGGCGCAGGGGATTTTACTAGCTGAGCCTGTACTTGTTACTAAACTTCCTAAATTTACTGAAGGTTGGGTATCTGTACAAGATTCAGCGGCCCAATTGGCGGCAAAATTACTTAATGCTCAAAAAGGTGCCCGTGTTCTTGATGTTTGTGCTGCCCCTGGTGGAAAAACGGCACATATATTAGAAGTGCAGCCCAATTTGTCTTCCTTATTAGCGATTGATATTGATTCTAAACGTTTGCAACGTGTAGAAGAAAATTTAATCCGACTTAACCTTAAAGCCAATGTTTTAGTTGCTGATGCGGCTGATACAAATTCTTGGTGGGATGGTGATCAATTTGACCGTATATTACTGGATGCCCCTTGTTCTGCGCTTGGCGTTATTCGCCGCCACCCAGATATTAAATTGTTACGTCGTGCAGAAGATATTGCGCCGCTGCAGCAATTACAAAAAGAAATCTTACAGGCTAGTTGGGGCTTATTAAAGCCTGGTGGAACGCTGCTTTATGCGACATGTTCTATCTTAAAACATGAAAATGAATGTCAAATTGAGTCTTTTTTATCTAATAATAGTGATGCAGTTGAAATTGTAATTGATGCTGAGTGGGGTATTAAAAGGCCTTTTGGTCGGCAAGTTTTAACAGGTGATCAATTGATGGATGGCTTTTATTATGCCTGTTTGCAAAAGAGCATATAGGCTTAGTTCTATATATATTTTGCTGGGTTTTTTCTATGTACCCATCAGTTATGCGACTACTGATTGGTTGTTTGTTAAAAATATGCGCTGGGAGAGAGCTGCTATTAATAGTTCGCTTTCTGCAGAATTAAGTTTTAGTTTAAGTCCTACTGCACGAGAGGCTTTACATAGTGGCATAGTCTTATATTGGGATATCAGCGTATCTATTTCTAACACTCATTTTTTAGCTTTTTTTAATGAGTCTATTTATTCAAATTCTAATCGTTATTCATTGCGATATAACACGCTGTTTAATGACTTTCGAGTGCAAAATGTGAATGACGCGAGTTTTCGGCGTTTTTCATCTTTAAGCGATGCGGTTAATTACTTGGCTGTTATTAGGTACGGGCCTATTATCTTGCCGCATAACATTGAAAAAGCATGTGTGGTGGTGGATTTAAATGTATTGTTCGATAAGGAGTCATTACCCATTCCATTACGACCTATTGCCTATTTTGATGAAGGTTGGAATCTTTCAACTAATGCGAGGCTAGAGTGCGAATAAGGGTTCCATTTGGGATATCTGCTCTATTGCTGTTAGGCTTTATCTTTCTATCTTTGCAGCTGATGAGTTCCGCTTTACAAGAAGCATCGCCACTAAGCGGGATGTATTCTTGGTTGTTGCTTAGCAATACAATTGCAACTTTAATTTTGCTGTTACTCGTTGGGGTAAATGCTTTTTCTCTGATGCGGCGGCTGAGAAAAAAAGAGGCAGGATCACGGTTAAATACACGTATCGTTTTGCTATTTATTGTTTTATCCTTGGTTCCAGCAGGGGTGGTTTTTTATTATTCACTACAATTCCTAAACCAGAGTATTGATGGTTGGTTTAATGTGGAAATTGATGCCGCTATGGATGATGCTTTAGAACTTAGTCACGCTTCTTTAGAGCAACGGATCCGGTGGAATTTAAATCAGTCGCAGCAAGTTGCTGAGCGTTTAAATGGGAAAACTTTAGCTGAAGCAACGTATTCTTTAGATCAAGTTCGTGAAATCACCACCGCGAGTGAAATTACCCTTTTAAGTAAGAAAGGAGAAATTATCGCTTTTAGTGGGCTTATTGCTAGTGATATCTTGCCCAGCTTGCCTGTCACTCCCTTATTTTTACAGGTTTTACAGGGTGAAGATCACGTAAAACTTGAATCAATTAATGATGAACTAGTGGTTCAGGCTTTGGTCGCGATAAATGTTAATGCGGGCTATTATTTACAAATTATTTATCCCATCCCAGAGCGAATTACTGATTTAACAGATTCTGTAGAATTTGCTTATGTTAGGTTTCAGGAAATGACCTACTTGCGGCATTCTTTGAAAGTGAGTTTTTCATTAGTGCTTTCCTTGGTCTTATTAGTTAGCTTGTTAGCCTCTATTTCAGTTGCGTTTATTAGTGTTCGCGAAATTATTGCTCCAATCAGGGATTTAGTTAGAGGAACCAAGTCAGTCGCGGCTGGTTTTTATGAGCAGTTGTTGCCTGTAAAACGACAGGATGATTTAGGTTTTTTAGTTGACTCATTCAACAAAATGGTTCAGCAGATATCTCTATCAAGGGATGATGCACGGATCAGTGCTTTAGAAATTGAGCAGCAACGTGCTTATTTAGAGGCGTTATTAAGTAGCTTAACTTCGGGGGTATTAAGTTTTGATGCGGATTTAAATATTCGTAAAGCTAATCACAGTGCAAATATTATTTTGCACATTCAGGTAATGCGTTATTTTGGTTTAGGGCTGAGTTCTTTGGCTCGAGAAAGGCCTGATTTGCAAGAGTTGGTCAATGTTGTGCAACCTTTATTGGAAAAGTCAGATGAAATTTGGCAGCGCAATATAACGATAGATACACCTGATGGGCGGAGAGAGTTGCTATGTCAAGGCTCGCCTTTGTTTTCAACGGAAGGAGGGTATATTGGAGCTGTTGTTGTTTTCGATGATATAACTGACTTGATTCAGGCACAAAAAAGTGCGGCGTGGGCGGAAGTGGCTAGACGTTTGGCGCATGAAATAAAAAACCCGCTTACGCCTATTCAGTTGGCAGCAGAACGATTGCAGCATAAGCTAAAAGACAAGCTTAATGAGGAAGATCAGCAGTTATTAGTTCGTTCAATTCGTACTATTGTTCAGCAGGTAGAAGCATTAAAATTTATGGTGGACGATTTTTCTGTTTATGCTCAATCAGGGCAGAAAATGATTGAAAATATCGATTTACGTGTCTTAGTGAAGGAGGTGGCAAGTTTATATGATGCGGCTCCAAATATCGCGGTATTAATTCAAGAAGAAAAAAATATCCCCAAAGTACCCGCTGATATTGTAACGATTAGACAAGTTTTACATAATTTATTTAAGAATGCTTGCGAAGCTATGGCAGGAAATGGGCGAATTACTATTAAAATTCAATCTATTGTTCAGGCAAAGATTCCCTTTGTGCGTTTAGCAATTTACGATACTGGTTGTGGAGTTGATATAAAACAAGCTAAAGAGATTTTTGAGCCTTATGTTTCGCATAAAGAAAAAGGCACGGGGTTAGGCTTGGCGATTGCAAAGAAAATTATTGAAGAACATGGTGGAACAATTCGTTTGGATAACCATTACAAAGATGGTGCAGGGTTTATTATGATATTTCCTGCCGTTATGTATTTAAGTTGATTAGGGTTTGGGTTAGATGGGAAATTACAAAGCAAAAATTTTAGTTGTAGATGATGAGCCTGATATTTGTGGGGTAGTACAGGAGATTCTTCAGGATGAAGGGTATATTGTTTTTATTGCGAAAAATGCAGAGGAAGCAAGAGAAATAAAAAACAGTGAATATTTAGACCTGGTTCTTTTGGATATTTGGATGCCAGATACGGATGGCATTACTTTGTTGAAAGAGTGGGTTTCTGGTGTCAGTTTTAGTGTCCCCGTTATTATGATGTCAGGACATGCAACTATTGATACCGCTGTTGATGCGACAAAATTAGGCGCTTATGGCTTTCTAGAAAAACCATTATCGCTAGCAAGGCTATTGTTAACTGTACAGCGAGCAATTGCTGCCTATTTATTACAGCGTGAAAATAAAGGCTTAAAGCGGAAATTGGCTGGAAATACTGACCCCGTTGGGCGTAGTGAATTTTCAAAGCGGATTAAGCAGCAATTGAAGCAATTATCTCAGCATGATGCAAATTTAATGTTTGTTGGTGAGCATGGGGTTGGTAAAGAACTTTATGCATGTTTTTTACAATCATGCAGTGTGCACGAAGAAGGAGCGTTTGTTAATGTTTCAGTTGAACAAGAGCGTGCAGCTGTTGAATTATTTGGTCAAGAGCATGCTGGGGAGGTCCTTGTTGGTGCGCTGGAAAAAGCACAAGGTGGTCTATTGTTTTTATCGGATATTTCTATCATTGATGCTAATACTCAATATAAACTCTTAAATGCACTAAAAACAGGTGTTTTTATGCGGGTGGGAGGAACTCAAAAAATTAATGCTGACTTTCGCGTGGTCACTTCGGCAACTGATTTTTTATATAAAGAGGTGTTAGCAGGGCGTTTTCGTCAAGATCTCTATTATGTGCTTAATGAAGTGGAATTACAGCTTGAGCCTTTACGAGAGCATAGTGAAGATGTGCCGACATTGCTAAATTTTTATATAGATTTTTTTATCCAGTATGAGAAAGTAGCTTTTAGACAGTTTTCTATGCCTGCTTTAAATTATTTACGTAATTACGCTTGGCCAGGGAATGTTGCAGAATTAAAAAATTTAGTGCAACGCGTTATGATTTTAGGCGGTGGGGATGATATTGAACTGGCAGAAGTTGAGCATGCGCTGACGCGAGTGCCAAGTAACGTTAAGCAAACAACTAAATCTTTAGATTTCTTTGGGTTACCACTTAAAGAAGCTAGGGAGCAATTTGAAAAAGCATATTTGCTTTTTCATTTTAATGAAAATGACAGAAATGTTGCAAAACTCGCTGCTGCTGTTGGCGTAGAGCGCACTCATCTTTATCGTAAGCTGCATGCTTTAAGTATAAAAGAATAGATGCTTGTTTACCCTAGCGGTTATTTTTAGGATAATAGAGAAAACTTACGCCCTGTTTTGATGGGTTCCCTTAGATTAGGTGTTTTAATAGCTGGATTCATTAATGGAATCTAGCTGTGTAGCCTACAGATTTTAGTACTCAATATGTTTGATAATTTAACCGATCGATTAGGAAAGACCTTAAAAAATATTCGGGGTCAAGGCCGACTAACTGAAGATAATGTTAAGGACACTTTACGCGAAGTACGCATGGCCTTACTTGAAGCTGATGTCGCGCTTTCAGTTGTTACTGCTTTTATTGATAGTGTGCGAGAGCGTGCTTTAGGTAAAGAAGTTCAAGATAGTCTTTCGCCGGGGCAATCATTAATTAAGGTTGTGCAGGCTGAGCTTGTCTCCGTTATGGGGGAAGCGAATGAGTCTTTAGATTTAAAGGCTAACCCGCCAGCGATTATTTTGATGGCAGGTTTGCAAGGGGCAGGTAAGACGACAACTGTTGCTAAATTAGGTCGCTGGCTAAAAGAATCAGAAAATAAGTCAGTTGGTGTGGTGAGTGCTGATATTTATCGCCCTGCGGCTATTAAGCAACTAGAAACATTGGCCAATGATTTATCGCTGACATTTTTTGATACAGATGTTTCGCAAACAGCGGTACAAATCGTAACGGCAGCTATTGAGCAGGCGAAAAAACAATTTTTAGATGTTGTTATTGTTGATACTGCAGGTCGTATGCATATTGACGAAGAAATGATGACAGAGATTAAAGAGTTGCATGCAGCTATTAACCCAGTAGAAACATTATTTGTGGTTGACAGCATGACAGGTCAAGATGCTGCCAATACTGCGAAAGCATTTGATGAGGCCCTACCTTTAACTGGGGTGGTGCTAACTAAGACGGATGGTGATGCGCGAGGTGGTGCAGCATTATCAATTAGGCATATTACTGGCAAATCCATTAAATTTATTGGGGTCGGTGAGACAACTGATGCACTAGAGCCTTTTCATCCAGACAGACTAGCTTCTCGGATCTTGGGTATGGGGGATATGCTCAGCCTGATTGAGGACATAGAGCAAAAAGTTGATAAAAAGAAAGCAGATAAGTTAGCTAAGAAACTACGTAAAGGCAAAGGCTTTGATCTGGCAGATTTTGTTGAGCAGTTAGAGCAAATGCAAAACATGGGTGGTGTAGGTGCAATGATGGATAAATTGCCTGGAATTAATGATGTTCCTAAAGAAATGCGGGATCAAGTTAATGATAAGGCGCTTGCGCGACAAATCGCAGTTATTCGCTCAATGACCAATCAAGAAAAGCGTCACCCTGATTTAATTAAAGGTAATCGGAAAAAGCGAATTGCAGCAGGATCAGGGCAGGAGTTGCAGGATGTAAATCGTGTTTTAAAGCAATTTAAAATGATGCAAAAAATGATGAAAAAATTCCAAAAAGGCAATATGGCGAATATGATGCGTGGAATTAAAGGGAATATGCGTGGTATGCGCAGCTAGTTGATAGCTGGTTAGTGTATTGGATAATTCGTTATATACATGTTTTTATATAATTGGCTTCACATGTTAATTAAAACGCGTAGAATAGATGGATTAAATTTGGTTAAATGTATTTTTGAGGAAATGTAGATGGTAGTTATTCGTCTTGCAAGAGGTGGACAAAAAAATCGTCCCTTTTATCATGTTGTCGTAACTGATAGCAGAAATAGCCGTGATGGACGTTATATCGAACGTTTAGGTTTTTTTAATCCACTGGCAAAAGGCTCTGAAGAAAAATTAAGATTAGACTCTGAGCGTGTTGAGCATTGGAAAGGATTAGGTGCACAGCCTTCTGAGCGTGTTGCTAAGTTAATTAAAGGCGCTAAAAAACAAGCCGCTGCTGCATAAGCTTGGCTGAAGAATTAATTAGTGTTGGTAAAATATCTGGAATCTTGGGTGTCAAAGGCTGGATAAAAGTATATTCATATACAGATGTACGTGAAAACATATTAGCTTATTCGCCTTGGATTTTGAAAAAAGGCAAGGAAAGCAAATTAGTTGAAGTTGTTAATGGTAGGCGACATGGAAAAACAGTTGTTGCCTGTTTAGATGGGCTCATCGATAGAGATGAGGCTGCTGAATTAAATGGCTGGGACATATATATTCGTCCTGAACAATTACCAAAAGCAAGGCGTGGTGAGTATTATTGGGCTGACTTGATTGGCTTGCAGGTAAAGACTGTTGAAGGTGTGGAATTAGGGACTGTTCAGCAAATGTTAGAAACAGGTGCTAATGATGTAGTGGTTGTGATGGGAGAAAGGGAGCGATTAATTCCTTTTTTGCAAGAGCAAACTATTATGGATATAGATTTAAGCACAGGTGTCATACTTGTTGATTGGGATCCTGATTTTTAATGCGTTTTGATATCTTGACGATTTTTCCGGAGATGGTGCTAGATAGTGCTATGAATGGAGTGACTGGGCGAGCTATAAAAAATGGTTTAGTGCAGTTATCAGTCTGGAACCCTAGAGAATATACTTCTGACAAGCACAAAACAGTTGATGATTGTCCTTATGGCGGTGGTCCGGGAATGGTGATGAAATATCAGCCATTAAAGGATGCTTTAGAGAGTGCAAAATGTTCTACGGATGTGGAACGCGTTAAAGTTGTTTATTTAAGTCCACAAGGAAAACCTATTACTCAGCAACTTCTTAATGAAAATGCTGAGTTAGATCAATTAATATTGGTTGCAGGGCGTTACGAGGGGCTGGATGAGCGATTTATCTCTAGTGAATGTCAGGAAGAATGGTCATTGGGTGATTTTGTTATTAGCGGTGGAGAGTTAGCCGCATTAGTTGTTGTTGATGCAATTTCTCGGCTTTTGCCTGGTGTACTAGGTGATGAAGATTCTGCTCAGCAGGACTCGCATATGAATGGCTTGTTAGATTGCCCTCATTATACGCGTCCAGAAATTATTGTTGACGAGCAAGTTCCTGCTGTTTTATTAAGTGGGAACCATAAAGAAATTGAGCAATGGCGTTTAAAGCAGTCATTAGGATATACGTGGCTAAAGCGACCTGATTTGTTGCTTGGAAAAGAATTGACGGCGGTCGAGACATCGTTGTTAGAAGAATTTAAAATTGAATTGAAGTATAAAAGGTGCAGTAATGAGTAATATTATTAGTCAATTAGAAGCTGAGCAGCTTAAAATAGATCTACCAGTATTTAATCCTGGTGATACAGTTGTTGTGCAAGTAAAAGTAAAAGAAGGCGATCGTGAGAGATTGCAGGCTTTTGAAGGTGTTGTAATCGCTAAACGTAATCGTGGATTAAATTCTGCATTTACTGTTAGAAAGATTTCTCACGGAGTGGGTGTTGAGCGTGTTTTTCAAACTCACAGCCCGTTAGTTGGTGATATTGAAGTTAAGCGTCGTGGTGCTGTACGTAGAGCTAAGTTATATTACTTACGTGAGCTTACAGGTCGTGCTGCACGTATTAGAGAAAAACTATAATTTAGTTATTCTTTTATACGAATCAAAAAGGTGTCTTCGGATGCCTTTTTTTATGCCTGTTGGTTTTTTATACTAGTTGAAAAAGGTAAGTAAATGAGTGGCTTTATTGTGGGGCAGCGCTGGGTTAGTGGTTCAGAGCCAGAGCTTGGTTTAGGTTTAATACTTGAGGTGAGTGCAAGCCGAGTAACAGTATTATATTTAGCTGCAGAAGAGCGTCGTGTTTATGCAAGTGATAATTGCCCCTTAACTCGCGTGCGATTTAAGCGCCTAGATAAGATTGAATCTCTCGATGGGCTTGATGGGGCTGTTGTTTCATTAGTGGAAGAGGAAGGTCTTATTCGTTATGAAATTCTTACTGGCACAGGTGAAAAAGGGTGGATAGATGAGACTAACCTTAATCACCATTTACAATTTAATAAGCCACAAGACCGTCTATTTATGGGACGATCAGAGGCAGGGCGTTGGTTTTCTTTGCGCTATGAAACATGGCTGCATATGCAAAGGTTGCAGCAAAGTAGTGCAAGAGGCTTGTTGTCTGCAAGAGCATCTCTAATTCCACATCAAATTTATATAGCGCATGAAGTGGCAAGCCGAGATAAAGCACGCATTATGCTTGCTGATGAGGTAGGGCTGGGGAAAACAATTGAAGCAGGTATGATCCTACAGTACCGACTGCGTGCTGGGTTATCATCGCGAGTCATAATATTAGTTCCTGATAGCTTGTTGCATCAGTGGTTGGTTGAAATGTGGAGGCGCTTTAATTTACGTTTTAGCTTATTTGATGAAGAGCGGTGTACAGCGATTATTGATGAAAATCCTTTTATAAGTACTCAGTTGGTTTTATGTAGTCTTGATTTTTTTGAGAAAAACCCACATAGAAAAGAGCAGGCTGTTAATGCTGAATGGGATATTGTTGTCGTTGATGAGGCGCATCATTTGCAATGGTCTGAGAACGAAGTAAGTGATGACTATTTATTTGTTGAGCAGTTAGCGATAAAAGCAGAGAATTTGATTTTATTAACAGCCACGCCTGAGCAGCAAGGAAAGGAATCACATTTTGCACAATTGCGTTTATTGGATGCGGATAGATTCTTTGATTATGCTGAGTTTATAAAGGAAGAGCTGGAGTTTGAACCGGTTGCGCAACTGGCGAAAAAAGTTGTTGCTGAGCATGAGTTTAACGCTCAAGAAAAAGCCTTATTGATGCAACTAGTGGATAAAGGTCTTTGTGAAAATGTATTGGAAAATAAATTAGAGATTATTGATCAATTAATAGATAGGCATGGCACGGGGCGAGTGTTATTTAGAAATTCTCGTCATGTCATTAAAGGGTTTCCAGAAAGGCAGTTACATTGCTATGCCTTAGAGGGGGATATTGCTGACGAGCAGTTATACATAAATTGGTTACTTGATTATTTATCAGGAACTAGTGGTGAGCAGGTGTTGCTGATTTGTCAGCAAGCTGAAACAGTTGTTCGTTTGCAAAAAGTATTACGTGATAAGCATGCAATTAATGCAGCTACTTTCCACGAGGGAATGAGTATTATTGAGCGTGACAGAGCAGCTGCGTATTTTTCAGATGAGGAAGCAAAGGTACAGATTTTGTTATGCTCTGAAATTGGTAGTGAAGGGCGTAATTTTCAATTTGTTCATCATTTGATTTTACTGGATTTACCTGAGAACCCAGATTTACTGCAACAAAGAATTGGCCGTTTGGATCGAATTGGGCAAAAACAGCGTATTCAAATTCACGTGCCTTATGTTGTGGGTAGTCAGCAGCACAGCTTATGTCGGTGGTATAGTGAAGAAGGCCTAAGCTTATTTCAAAAAAATAGTAATGCAGCTGGCGAGGTGTATCGATTGCAAAAAGAACGATTGCGAGAGGTGTGTGTTAGTGAAATTCAACAGGGCTTAGGTCAGTTACTTGAAAGTTCAAAAGAATGCATTGAAAAAATCGAAGCAGATATGCACCAGTCTCGGGATATTTTGTTAGAGCTTAATTCTTGTCGACAGGATAAGGCGAATGAATTAATTAGTGTTATTAGGCAGGAGCAGCAAGCTAATCAGTTATGGCAATATTTAGAGGAGGTTTTTGAGTGTTTTGGAGTAGATTCAGAATATCATTCTGAGAATTGCGCTATTTTACAATTGGGAGAGTTGCAGCGAGTGAGCCACTTTCCTTGGGTTCCAGAAGATGGCGTGACGGTGACTGTAGATAGGTCTATTGCGTTAGCCAGAGAGGATATGCAGTATTTGACATGGGAGCATCCTATGTTAGTTGCTGTTATGGAAATGCTAAGTGCGGATACGATTGGTAATGCAGCGGTCAGTATTGTAGAAAATGATAAGTTAGAGAGTGGGGGCTATTTACTCGAGTGCTTGTTTGTTATTGAATGTAGTGCGCCTAGTCTGTTGCAAGTTAATCGATTTTTGCCTGTTATGCCTATACGTGTATTAATTGATCAAAAGGGTAAAGATTTAAGTGTGGAGATACCGCATAATGAGTTATATGAAGTTAAAAATGAAATAGAGGATGAGCAAATGACAGCCTTTATTGTTAGCCAGCAGAGTCAAATTGAGGCAATGATTGCCAAAGCGGAAGTCTCTTCTGAACTTGTAATGATGGATGTTATAACAAAAGCTAGCGCGGCTATGTTGCAATCGTCTGCGCGTGAAATAAAGCGTTTAAAGGCGCTTGGTTTGGTAAATGCCGCTGTAAAGCCTAAGGATTTGCAAGCAATGAAAGATAAGGCAATTGCTGCGCATGGGTATATTACAGAAGCAAAATTGCGCTTAGACGCAGTTCGATTTATTATAAGCAGTTAAATACAAATACTTGAGAGTCGCACTTGCTGAGGCTTTAAGTAGATGTACGTGCATAATTAAAATAAAAATAAGGTGTAGGCATGGGGTTATTGGGTTCTATTGTTGGTAAATCAAAAGTAAAGTCAGCAAATAAAAAAGTGTTAGCGGCGCGAGAAACTACTGATGCCTTTCAGGCAAATAAACTGTTATCTGAGGCTATGTTAGGCTATGAAGCAGTGGAATCAGATAGTTCAGCTTTTAAAGACGCTCTTTATAATTGGGGGTCTGCTTTATTGTATCAGGCGCGATTAAAAGAAGGCTCGGAAGCTAAGTCATTATATGAAGAAGCAGGTAAAAAATTTTCATTTTGCTTGGTTGCAAAAAGTGACTATTTAGCAGCTGCACTGGATTGGGGTGTTGCTTTGATGGAAGTGGCGCCATTACAGGCTGAAAGTGAACGCAAAGCAACTTATGCTTTAGCAAAGGACAAATTTAGTATTGCGGATAATATTCAGCAGGGTGTAGCTTCGTATAATTTTGCCTGTTTACATGCATTAAATAAAAATTTTGATGCGTGTAAAGAGTCTTTGGAGTTGGCGCGTGATTACAGAAATTTGCCTGATGAAGCTGAAATTTTAAGTGATGCTGATATGCAGGACGTCATTAAATTACCGTGGTTTTCTGAATTTATAGAGTCGGCTAAAGCGCTACCGCGTAGAGAAGTCACACGTAAAGATACAGGCACTGATTCAAATGGTAAAGAAGAAAGCACTACGTATTCGGATGTTACAGCGCGTAAAGAAAAAAATAAGGTTGATTACAAAAAATAAATAAGATGTAAATGTGGTTAACGCAATAAAATCTAAGACTTAGCTATACTTCGCGCGGTTACGGATGCGAATTTTATATCAAGTTGATTTTAGTCGAGAGCAAGACGATGAAATAGGCGCATAGCTAGCTACGCAACTATTTTATCAACACAGCTATCGGCTATATACCCAAGCTACTTGAAGATGCAGTAATTTTTCCCACCCGTCACTCCGGAGGTTTTAATCAGGAGCCTAGCGGTATCACTGGATCCCCGATAAAAGACTTCGGGGATGACGCAGTGTAAATCCTGCATCTTCAAGTGTAATGGGTATAAGCGACTGATAGAAAACCGTAGTCGTGATCGTGCGAAGTATGAGTGCGTATAATTCTTTACTAAAATACTTGGTTTTTAAGTGTTTAATAATTTATACTATTTCTATAGGCAAAATAACAGAGTGTTAATCAGTGTGTTTTTTGCTTGATAACAACAAATTTAGGAGAATTAGAATGGCTTACGAATTACCGGCACTACCTTATGCACAAGATGCATTAGCTCCACATATTTCTGAAGAGACTTTAGGATTTCATCATGGAAAGCATCATCAAACCTATGTAACTAACTTAAATAATTTAGTTCCAGGAACTGACTTAGAAGGTTTAAGCGTTGAAGAATTGGTAATGAAAGCTTCAGGTGGTGTTTTTAATAATGCCGCGCAAGTATGGAATCATACTTTTTACTGGAATAGTCTTTCGCCAAATGGTGGTGGTGAAGCAGAAGGTGAATTAGCTGCTGCAATTAATGCTAAATTTGGTTCATTTGCAGAGTTTAAAGAAGCATTTACAAAATGTGCAGTGACTACATTTGGTTCTGGTTGGGCGTGGTTAGTTAAAAATGCTGATGGTAGTCTTGAGCTAGTGAGCTCTAGTAATGCAGGATGCCCGTTAACTGAAGGTCAAACTCCGTTATTAACTTGTGATGTTTGGGAGCATGCTTATTATATTGATTACCGTAATGCACGTCCTAAATATCTAGAAGCTTTTTGGGCTTTAGTTAACTGGGAATTTGCAGCGAAGAACTTTGCAGCTTAAATTCTGACCTTGGTTCTTATGATATAAAAATCAAGCAGTAATCAATAAAAAAGCCCAAATTCATGATGAATTTGGGCTTTTTTTATGCCTGCTTATTTTACGATGCGCAAATGAGATTTCTTGGGTGGCGGGCTTGGCTCTGGCGGAGTGTCATCATTCTCTTCGTCAGGGTCAAATACCATGCCTCGGCCATTTTCTTGGGCATAAATGGCAAGGACGGAGTCGATAGGGACAAAAATATGAGTTGGTTGTCCGTTAAAACGAGCGCTAAATTCGATGTTAGTATTGCCTAGGTCTAAGCCTTGAATAGCAGCGGGGCGAACGTTTAAAACAATTTGGCCATCATTAATATGCTCAACAGGGACAATTGCCTCTGAATGAGTGGCATCAACAAGCAAATGAGGTGTTAAGCTATTATCAATGATCCATTGGTAAATTGAACGGATAAGATAAGGCTTTAGAGCTGTCATTTCTTTTCCATCTCTTTTTCTTCTTCGTTTAAGCTTTCAAGGAAAGTTTCACGTTTAAATAGGCGCTGTGCATAACTCACAATAACGGGTGCACTCTCTGATAAGTCGATACCTAAGCTAGGTAGGCGCCATAAAAGTGGAGCTAAAGCGCAGTCTATCAAAGAAAAATCATCACTCATGAAATAATCATGGGCTTCAAATAAAGGCACGGCAGCAATTAAGTTTTCTCTTAGCATCTTTTTTGCGCGGGCAGACTTTTTCTCACCTGAATTTAAAATTTCATCTAGTAGGTGATACCAATCTTGATCAATACGTTTTATGATCATACGGGCATGTGCACGTGAAACAGGATCCATCTGATGTAGTGGAGGATGAGGGAAGCGTTCGTCCAAATATTCCATAATGATGCGGGAATCATATAAGACTAAGTCGCGCTCCACTAAGGTAGGCAAAGTACCATTTGGATTCAGTTCTAATAAACTTTCAGGAGGATCGTTAGGGTCGATATATTCAATTTCAGCAGTGACGCCTTTTTCAAAGAGAGCAAGTCTTGCACAGTGACTCATTGCGCAAGTAGGCGAAGAAAATAATGTCATAACCGAACGGCGTGTGTTAGCTGTTACCACGAATTGTAACTCCAAAAGTGATTGGTAAAATCGCGCATTGTACCATATATAAAGGGCTTATCGTGAGCTATCTATAGTGGCTTCATGGTCGGCTTGAAGTATGCGTTTTAGTGTTTGCCTAAGTATCTGTTTACAAACAGATAAATAATTGAGTATAATTGTACAAATCGAAAGCTTTCAGGGGTGGAAGCGGACAAAAAAGCATTGTTATTACGCAATGCTTTTTTATTTTTAACTCTAGAGAAAAATATGCCTGTAATTACCTTGCCAGATGGCTTCAAACGTGAATTTGATGATGCCGTAACCGTAATGGAAGTAGCTAAGTCGATAGGCTCAGGTTTGGCAAAGGCAACGTTAGCTGGAAAGGTTAATAATGAGTTGGTTGATGCAAGTACTATTATTACAGAAGATAGTGACTTGCAGATTATTACCGCAAAAGATGAGGAAGGCTTGGAAGTTATTCGTCACTCAGCAGCGCATTTATTGGCGCAAGCGGTTAAGCACGTTTTTCCTGAGGCGCAGGTAACAATAGGGCCAGTGATTGATAATGGTTTCTATTATGATTTTTCTTACGAACGTCCTTTTATCCCTGCAGACTTAAAGAAGATTGAAAAAGAAATGCAGCGCTTAGTTAAAGCGAATCTTGTGATTACTCGTTCAGTGGTAACACGTGATGAAGCCGTCACTTTCTTTCGTGATTTAGGTGAGTCTTATAAAGCAGAAATTATAGAGTCTATTCCATCGGATCAAGATTTATCATTGTATACCCAAGGTGATTTTACTGATTTATGTCGTGGACCTCATGTACCAAGCACCAGTAAAATAAAAGCATTCAAACTAATGAAGATTGCGGGTGCTTACTGGCGTGGTAATTCAGATAATGAAATGCTACAGCGCATTTATGGTACAGCATGGAATGATAAGCAGGATTTAGCAGATTATTTACACCGATTAG
Organism: Bathymodiolus brooksi methanotrophic gill symbiont; assembly: GCA_020996635.1. Classification (GTDB taxonomy): domain Bacteria; phylum Pseudomonadota; class Gammaproteobacteria; order Methylococcales; family Methylomonadaceae; genus Methyloprofundus. Next base: position 21,829 of record JAJJBE010000091.1, on the reverse strand, counting down.
AAGAAGCAGAAAAAAGGGATCACCGTAAACTAGGAAAGGCTTTAAACTTTTTTCATACCCAAGAAGAAGCACCAGGTATGGTGTTTTGGCATGAGAAAGGCTGGACAATTTATCAACAAATTGAGCAGTATATCCGTGAGAAATTGCGTGTAAGTGGCTATGGTGAGGTTAGAACACCGCAAGTTGTTGACCGTAGTTTATGGGAAAAGTCAGGGCATTGGGATAAATTTGGTGACATGATTTTTACCACGCATTCCGATCATCGTGACTTTGCGATTAAGCCGATGAACTGCCCGTGTCATGTGCAAATTTACAACCAAGGTTTAAAATCATACAAAGATTTACCCTTACGTATGGCAGAATTTGGATCTTGTCACCGTAACGAACCCTCAGGCACTTTGCATGGTTTAATGCGAGTGAGAAATTTTGTACAAGATGATGCACATATTTTCTGTACTGAAGAACAGATTCAAGACGAAGTTTCAACCTTTATTGATTTACTCTTTGATGTTTATAACAACTTTGGCTTTACTGAAGTACTCATTAAGCTTTCTACGCGACCAGAAAAACGTGTAGGCGCAGATGAAGTTTGGGATAAGGCAGAAAATGCTTTAGAATTAGCTTTAAATAATAAAGGATTAGACTGGGAATTACAGCCAGGCGAAGGTGCATTTTATGGCCCTAAAATTGAATTTTCACTAAAAGATTGTTTAGATCGTGTTTGGCAGTGCGGCACGATTCAGGTTGATTTTTCTATGCCGGGTCGTCTGGATGCAACTTATATTGCAGAAGATGGCTCTAAGCAAGCGCCGGTTATGTTACATAGAGCTATTTTAGGGTCACTAGAGCGCTTTATTGGTATATTGATTGAGCAGCATGCAGGAACAATGCCTTTATGGCTTTCGCCAGAGCAAGCAGTGATTATTAATATTGCTAGCCGCCATGATGGATATGCACAAGAAGTCTATGCAAAATTAGAAAAACAAGGCCTTAGAGTTAAAATAGACTTGAGAAATGAGAAAATAGGCTTTAAAATCCGAGAACACTCTATGCAAAGAGTTCCTTATCTGTTGATTATTGGTGACAAAGAACTAGAAGAAAAAACTGTCACTGTTAGATCGCAAAAAGGGGATGATTTGGGTAGCTTCTCAATCGATGACTTAACACTTCGATTGCAAGATGAAATCAAACAAAGAAAGTAATAAATAACTGGAGGAACAGGATATCGCTTCTAAAAAAGATGCAACACGATTAAATGATGCTATTACAGCGCGCCGTGTAAGAGTATCAGGCTTGCCTGAAGGGCAGGGTGGCGTCATGTCACTCGGCGAAGCAAAACAGCTGGCTGGTAATGCTAATATGGATTTGGTAGAAGTTTCACCAAATGCGGATCCTCCTGTTTGTAAGATTATGGACTACGGCAAGTTTTTATTCGATCAGAATAAAAAAATGGCCATGGCGAAGAAAAAACAAAAGCAAATTCAAGTCAAAGAAATCAAATTCCGTCCTGGAACTGATATTGGTGATTACAATGTTAAATTACGTAATTTAACCAAATTTCTTGAAGAAGGTAATAAAACCAAAATTACCGTGCGTTTTCGCGGACGTGAAATGGCACATAGAGAAATTGGTATGAATTTACTGAAACGAGTTGAAGCAGATTTAGCTGAAATTGCAGCGGTAGAACAGTTTCCAAAAATGGAAGGCCGTCAAATGGTTATGGTCTTAGGGCCTAAAAAGAAAAGATAGCAATTCTTTCAAGAGTTGTGTTTCTCTTGCTGGTTTTTAAATTAGTAAGTTCTAGCGGTGATAGGAATCATCGATTATTTTAATTCGGCCGGGCCAGTGCATTTTGCCTTACCGAGTTTTATATCAAGGATGTGTTATTTATTATTTTATTGGAGAAAATAAATGCCAAAAATGAAAACCCATAGTGGTGCTGCAAAACGCTTTACGCGTACAGCTAGTGGCCATTTCAAATGTGGACAATCTCATCGCAGTCATATTCTGACTAAAAAATCGACTAAGAGAAAAAGACAGTTGCGTAAAGCTGCAACTATTCATGCAAATGATGTGCGTATGACTGCACGACTACTGCCTTACAGTTAATTTTAGGAAAAGAAAATGGCTAGAGTAAAACGTGGTGTAACAGCCCGCGCAAGACATAAAAAAGTTTTAAAGCAAGCGAAAGGTTACTACGGAGCACGTAGTCGCGTTTATCACGTTGCTAAACAAGCGGTTATCAAAGCGGGTCAATACGCATACCGTGATCGTAAAGTTAAAAAACGTACTTTCCGTGCTTTATGGATTGTTCGTATTAATGCGGCAGCGCGTTTATGCGATATTTCATACAGTCGTTTAATCAATGGCTTAACAAAAGCTAACGTGATTATTGATCGTAAAGTATTAGCTGATCTTGCAGTACGCGATATGGAAGCATTTGCTGCAATCGCTGAGATTGCTAAAGCAAACAGAAGTTCAGACTCCTAGGTAAGACCCTTTGCTGAGAAGAACGGAAAAAAGGGCTGAAAAGCCCTTTTTTTCCGTGTCTTTTTATCTTTTTCACATCAAAATAAGCGAACCCCATCGTGTCATCGACTCTTGAAGAAATTCTTGCTCAAGCCATACAGGCAATTGAAGCAGCAAATGATTTACAAGCATTGGATCAAATCCGTGTGCAATATCTGGGTAAAAAAGGAGCATTTACCTTACAGATGAAAGAGCTAGGAAAGCTAGAGCCTGAGCAAAGGCGTGCTGCTGGCCAAGCGATTAATCAAGTAAAGTCTGATTTCCAAAATACTTTAGAAGCACGAAAAAACAGCTTACAACAAGCCGCTTTAGATGCAAGGTTAGCAAGTGAAACCATTGATGTTACCTTGCCTGGTCGCGGACAATCTGTTGCAGGCTTACACCCTGTTACCCTTACATTAAGGCGTATTTCTAAAATATTTTCTAGCGTAGGCTTTAAAGTAGAAGAAGGCCCAGAAATTGAAGATGACTATCACAATTTTGAAGCACTAAATATTCCATCGCATCACCCAGCACGGGCAATGCATGATACTTTTTATTTTGATGCGCACACCTTGTTAAGAACCCATACCTCGCCAGTACAAGTGCGGTCTATGGAAAAATATCAGCCGCCATTAAAAGTATTGGCACCTGGTCGAGTATATCGTTGTGACTCGGATATTACTCATACACCAATGTTTCATCAGGTTGAAGGTTTTGTGGTGGATGAAAATGTCAGCTTTGCTGATTTAAAAGGTGTTGTTTACGAATTTTTAACGGCGTTCTTTGAAAAAGACATACAAGTGCGCTTTCGTCCTTCTTATTTCCCATTTACAGAGCCTTCAGCAGAAGTCGATATTGAATGTGTCATGTGTGATGGCAAGGGCTGTAGAGTGTGTAGTCACACAGGTTGGTTAGAAGTAATGGGCTGTGGGATGATTCACCCCGAAGTATTTAAATCGGTCAATATTGATACCGAAGCATTTACAGGTTTCGCTTTTGGTATGGGTGTAGAGCGTTTAGCTATGTTGCGTTATGGCATCAATGATTTAAGACTATTTTTTGAAAATGATCTTAAATTTCTTGAGCAATTTAATTAAAGGAAGATTAGAAAATGCAATTTAGTGAAGCATGGTTAAGAGAATTAGTTAACCCCAATATTGATACTAATGCCTTAGTTGAGCAATTAACAATGGCTGGGTTAGAAGTTGATTCAGTACTACCCGCGGCAGCCGATTTTTCTGGCGTCGTTGTTGGACAAATTAGTAAGGTTATTGCGCACCCTGATGCAGACAAACTTAGAGTTTGTACCGTAGAAGTGGGGCAAGATGAGCCCCTACAAATTGTGTGTGGTGCAAGTAATGTACGCGAGGGTTTAAAAATCCCTGCTGCTTTAATCGGTGCAATTTTACCGGGTGATTTTAAGATTAAAAAATCTAAATTACGCGGTGAAGCTTCTTATGGAATGCTTTGCTCTGAAAAAGAATTAGGCTTAGCAGCAGATGCTGATGGCTTAATGGAGCTAGCTGAAGATGCGCCAGTAGGAGCAGATATACGCGATTATTTAGCTTTAAATGATCAACTAATTGAAGTGGATTTAACACCTAATAGAGCTGACTGCTTAAGTATAGAAGGGGTTGCAAGAGAAGTTGCGTTATTAAATCAACTACCTTTTTCAGTACTAGAGGTTGCAACAACTCCTGTTGATCACCAAGAAAGTTTGGTTGTTAAAGTCAGTTCGCCAGAAGCTTGTCCGCGTTATTTAGGACGATTAATTAAAGGTGTGAATGCGCAATCAGAAACGCCATTATGGATGCAAGAGCGTTTACGTCGTTCAGGCGTAAAAAGTCTAGGCGCAGTTGTTGATATTACTAATTATGTTTTATTAGAAATGGGGCAGCCTTTGCACGCTTTTGATGCTGCAAAATTAAACGGCAATATTGAAGTGCGCATGGCAGCAGAAGGTGAGTCATTTAGCTTACTCAATGACCAAGAAATTAAAACTAACACCCAAACGACCTTAGTCATTGCTGATGCAGAGAATGCATTAGCATTAGCCGGTGTCATGGGTGGTAAAGATTCAGCAGTATCAGAGTCAACACAAGATATATTTTTAGAATGTGCTTTTTTTGCACCTTTATTTATGATGGGTAAAGCACGTCATTATGGTTTGCATACAGATTCTTCGCACCGTTTTGAGCGGGGTGTTGATGCAGAACTACAAAATCGAGCTATCGAGCGTGCAACACAACTTATTGTAGAAATTGCAGGCGGTAGTGTTGGTGTTATTACAGAAGCTATTTCTGAAAAAAATCTACCAAAGCGCGTACCTGTTTTATTGCGCCAGCAAAGAATTAAACGTATTTTAGGTGTTGAGCTACCTGCAGCAGATGTTGAAGAAATCCTTCAACGGCTAGGCATGTCGGTTGAAAAACAGGATGAAGCTTGGTTAGTCACACCGCCGGGTTTTCGCTTTGATATTGCAATAGAAGCAGACTTAATTGAAGAAATTGGTCGTATTTATGGCTATAACAATTTACCGAAAAGTAGTTTATTAATGCGTTCAGCATTAAGCCAAGCGCCTGAAGCTGTTTTGCCAATTGACCAAATTAAAGATTTACTTGTGGCGCGTGATTATCAAGAAGCGATTACTTATAGTTTTGTTGATGAAGACATCCAAAAAGCTGTTGCACCTAATGATACGTATATTAAATTGCAAAACCCAATTTCTGCTGATTTAGCCGTTATGCGTACCACCTTATGGTGTGGACTATTGCAAGCGGCAAGCTACAATACCAAACGCCAGCAAACACGTGTACGATTTTTTGAAACAGGGCAGCGCTTCCTAGGAACCAATGCAGATGCGCAAGAAAAAATGTTGGCAGGTCTTGTTTTAGGGTCAGTTAATGCTGAACAGTGGGGAGAACCCGTACGTAAAGTTGATTTTTACGATGTAAAAGCAGATGTAGAAGCCATTTGTGCCTTAACAGCTTATGAGGTGCAATTTGTTGCAGCGCAGCATCCTGCGCTACACCCTGGGCAAAGTGCAGAAATTAAAAATAGAGAAGGTGTTTCTTTAGGCTGGGTGGGAATGCTTCATCCAACGCTAGAAAAGCAACTAGGTTTTGATAATAGCGTGTTTCTGTTTGAGTTATCCCAAGAGGTACTATTGGAGCGTAACATTCCTGCCTTCAGCAGTTTATCTAAATTTCCTTCAGTACGTAGGGATTTAGCTTTATTGGTGAAGGAAGAGGTTCCATTTCAAGAAATTAAAAACTGCATTGATGGCTGTCAGGAAGCTTTAATTAAGGACATTAAAGTCTTTGATATATACCGCGGACAAGGCGTAGAAGAAGGGTACAAGAGTGTTGCATTAGCATTAATTATGCAAAATACCACAGAAACACTTGTTGATTCAGACATTGATGCTATAGTTAACAAAGTGTTAGACGCATTATCAAGAAATATTAGCGCAAAATTGAGAGATTAGAATACATGGCAGTAACAAAAGCAGACTTTGCTGAAAGATTATTTGATGATTTAGGTTTAAATAAGCGTGAAGCAAAAGAAATGGTTGAACTTTTTTTCGAAGAAATTAAGGCATCATTAGAAAAAGGCGAACAAGTTAAAATTTCAGGTTTTGGTAAATTTGAATTAAGAGATAAAAGCAGCCGTCCAGGAAGAAACCCTAAGACAGGTGAAGAAATCCCTATTACAGCACGACGTGTTGTTACCTTTAGAACAGGGCAAAAGTTAAAAATACGAGTAGAAGCCTATGCTGGAACCGAGTAATAATAACGAACTACCTGTAATACCTGCAAAACGTTACTTTGCAATTGGTGAAGTAAGTGACTTATGTGGCGTGAAGCCTCATGTTTTAAGGTATTGGGAACAAGAATTTGAACAGTTGGAGCCGGTAAAAAGGCGCGGAAATCGCCGTTATTATCAGCGAAATGATGTGATTCTAATTCGTCAAATTAGAGCTTTATTGTATGAACAAGGCTATACCATCGGTGGCGCTAAAGTTCATTTGAAAAGTGATAATGTCAAAGATGATTCAGCAAAAACAAAACAACTTATTCATCAAATGATTGGTGAGCTTGAAGATGTTTTGGATATTCTTAAATAATAGCTTTATATATTGCCGCTTAACTATTTAACTAGAGTTAAGCGGATTTATTAAGCATGATTTATATGTCGGGGCGTAGCGCAGCTTGGTAGCGCACCATACTGGGGGTGTGGGGGTCGGAGGTTCGAATCCTCTCGTCCCGACCAATTAAATTAAAGGCTTATCATGTGAGTGATAGGCCTTTTTTATGTCTAAAATAGCTCTAGCTGAAAACTCTGGCTGTGGGTAATTGTTTTTTACTTATAAACTGATTAGTAGCCATTGCCGTTGAAGCTGTTCTATAGCTCCTTCAAGCTAACAAATAACTGGGGGCAGAGTAAGATAATTACTATTTATTTTTCTCCAACCTATGCGCCTTTCTACTTTGATGGTTTTTTTGTTTTCTACCCGTTAGCTTTTCAAGCACATCTTTAAAATGCTTATTTCCTATCACCATGCCTTTATTTGCAGTTACCTGAGCTTGACATAAAATTAGCTACTAGGTAAGATCAGCTATAAATAGTGAAGCAATTTTTCCTGATTTACCCGCTAATACCTAATTATGATGGTTATATGCCTTCCTATTATAAAAATAGAGCTAATTTGAGCTATTAATTTAAATAGGAAGGAATAGTTCGTTTATATTGAGTGGGTAGGGCGAAGTTACTTTAGAAGTAATAGTTATTGAGGAACTGGAGCTGCGCTCCAGTTCCTCAATAACACCGCGGTGACTGGTGCCCAGTCGAAAGCTCAGTTATTAAGGATCTGTCGCATGGCTCCAGAACCTAAATAACTAAGCGTTCGACTGGCATGTTTGCCTTGGTAATCGTCCGTGCTCGCACTCCATTACCAAGGCAAACACGCCAGTCACCGCGGTGTTATACGAAAAAAGGAGTGGCATGAACACAACAATCGTAATATTTGCGAACTCAGTAAAACACGGAAGACATTGTGTTGCTGGCAAGGTGGTGAATTCTCACCAATGGATTAGACCCGTTTCTGACATGGAAGGTGCAGAACTATCAGATCAACAATGCCTTTATGAAAATCCTCACGGGAAATTCAAGGTAAAGCCTCTTCAAAAAATTGAAATGAATCTCTCTCGATCTGCACCACTAATAAGCCAACCAGAAAACCACCTCATATCTGATCAAGTCTGGCAGCAAAGATATAGAATTGAAGAAAATGAGGTTTCAAATTACCTGGATACACCTGAGAGTCTTTGGGGGGCAGGAAATAGAGTGAGTTACGCTCAGATTGAAAGCAGAGCTATTGACATAGGTCAATCACTTTATCTCATTCAAGCGAGTGATTTACATCTCAGTAAAAGTGATGGTAGAAGGCGCGCCACCTTCATTTATGCTGGTATAAATTATGATCTGCCTGTGACGGATCCGAATTTTGAAAAACATCTAGTAGAACCAGATAATCAACAGATTCTTTGCATTAGTCTTGGGGAAAAATACGACCCAGCAGGTGGCAATAATTATTCATGCTATAAGATTGTTGCTACAATCTTATAAAAAGGAAAAAGTTATGAAGACATTTACTATTGGATTCACTCAGAAAGGAGCAAATAAATTTTTTACACTCATTAAAGATAATAATATATCAAGAATTATCGATGTTAGAGTGAATAATGTGTCTCAGCTTGCTGGTTTTGCTAAGCGAGATGATTTGAAGTTCTTCCTATCTGAGTTGTGTGATGCAGATTATATTCACCTTGAAGAATTAGCACCAACAAAAGATATTCTAAGTGATTATAAAAAGAAAATAATCACATGGGAAGATTATGAAGATAAGTTCTTAAACCTGATTGCCAAAAGAAACATTGAGCGCTCAGTTGACAAGTCAATGTTAGATAATGGTTGTCTGTTATGTAGTGAACATAAGCCTCATTATTGTCATAGAAGACTTGTAGTAGAATATTTGAATGACCGTTGGAATACAGATATTGAGGTGGTACATTTAACATGAACATACAAGAAACCCCCACCGTATTAATCGCTTACCCTAAAACATTTTTATGCTATGGAAAATTTGAAAGAAAATTATCAAATATTCTTTCAAATTTCAGTCAGTTTTATATTGCCTATTTAGTGGATGACAATAATTTCATTAAAAAGCATTTGTCATCTGACCAAAGGGTGAGCGATGCAATTACATCATCGATAGATGAAGAACATTTGAACAAAATCAGTCATGCAATCATATTTAATGACGGTGAGACATTTAACGATTTAATAGATAATGCAAAAACTCAAGGGGTTAAAACACGGATAATTGATACAAGTTTAACTAGGGTGGCTAATAAGGGTAAAGGGGAGAACTATGATGTTTATATCGGTCGAGGATCAGACTGGGGGAACCCACATGCTGTTGGGTTTGGCGCATCCATAGGAGAAGAGCAAAATGATAGAGATGAAGCAATAAGAAAATTCAAATATGACTTTGAAAAAGGGTATCTCAAAAAGAATAAAGAAGATGCGCTTAAACTCAAAGGCAAGATATTAGGTTGCCACTGTAAGCCTTTAGCTTGCCACGGAGATGTGATTGCTGAATATCTAAATTCATTAGACGATGGAAAGTAACGGTATAAATCGTATAACAAAAAAATCCAGCGGACAGTTTAAAGCGTCACGTTTTTTGCGAAGCAAAAAAGCGCGCCCCTTTAAACTGCGCGCTGATTTTGGCGTTATTGAGGAACTGGAGCTGCGCTCCAGTTCCTCAATAACACCGCGGTGACTGGTGCCCAGTCGAAAGCTCAGTTATTAAGGATCTGTCGCATGGCTCCAGAACCTAAATAACTAAGCGTTCGACTGGCATGTTTGCCTTGGTAATCGTCCGTGCTCGCACTCCATTACCAAGGCAAACACGCCAGTCACCGCGGTGTTATGAGCCTTAGTATAAATGGAGTTAGTTTGGATTTTAGAGATAGAGCTTTAGAAGCTGCTGAGTACAAATGTTATAAATGTGGAAGTGATGTCAATGATAACACTGCCATGTTTTCATACATTGTTCCTGAAAAAAATGGAGGGCAAGCCAGCCAAGATAACATTCAAGTTTCTTGCCCTAAATGTGAATTGTTAACGGTTGAAAATTTATTCTCCTCGTTTACAAGTCCAGCAGTTGAGTCAGCTGTAAGGCTTTGGATACATTCATACCTTAAGTCTCCATTTATTACTGTAATTATTTCGCTAGTAATTGGGGTAGCTTCGAGCTTTGGAGTTAATCAAATTATGAATACTAAAAGTCTGAATACTAAAAGTCTGATTCAACCTGCAAGCTCTGGCTTTAAAGAGCAATTAGAGCAATTGGATATTACTGAAGATAGCCTCAAAACATTACTTACTTTTGTTCAATCTCAAAAAGAAACAACAGCACTAAATGAACAACGAATTCAACAACTGGAACGTGAAAAATCAAAACTTGAGCCTTTAGTCAAAGCAGATAAAGAAACAGTCGCAGCATTATTTGCTGAGCAGGAATTAAGGGCATCAGCTAATATAAGCAAAGAACGCTGGTTTGGGTTTGGTTTGGGTATTATTGCATCAATTGTCGCATCATTTTTAATAGCCATTGGTAACTATGTCGTGAAGTCACGCCGTAAAAGCTCATAACAATCAAATCCACTTGACCGTAAAAAGCGTCACAAAATTTGCAAAAAGACGCAAATTTTCTGCCCCTTTTTACGTCAAGTGATTTGGGCGTTATATGCCTCAAATCGTTGATCAAACTAAATAATCATAAGGAGAATAATATTGAATACTGAGCAAGAAATTATTTGGGTTGATCCCGAGGAAGGTGCCGGAGAAACAGAGGATGTTAGTTTCACTGAATATGATATTTCTGCATCCCCAAACGATTTCAACATAAAAACTTTGTTTGATTTTATCGGGTCTGGAGTTGTCAAAATCCCAGGGTTTCAAAGAAATTATGTATGGGATATTAAAAGGGCATCAAAATTAATCGAATCAATAATTATAGGAATACCAATTCCACAAATATTTTTATATGAAGAAGCTAAGAATAAGTTTTTAGTTATTGATGGTCAGCAGCGATATATGACCATTTATTACTATATGAAAAAACGATTTCCAAAAAAAGAAAAAAGAATGGAGCTAAGAGTTATTTTTGATGAACATGGAGGGGTTCCAGATGAAATACTTAATGATAATGAATATTTTAGTGATTTTAATTTAAAATTACCTACTGCTCAGCCTAATCAGATTAATAAATTCAATGGCTTAAATTATTTTACTCTTGATGACGACGACAAACTTTCTTTTGATTTAAGAACAATTAGAAACATCATAATAAAGCAAAACTCTCCAGATGATGAACACTCGGTAGTCTTTGAAATATTTAACAGGTTAAATTCTGGAGGCGTGAATCTTAAACCTCAAGAGATTAGAACAAGTTTATTTCATTCTGAATTTTACGATATGCTATATCGAATAAACTTGAATAATATTTGGCGTAAATTCACTTCATCAGCAATACCTAACATAAATATGAAGGATGTAGAGGTGTTACTGAGGGGTTTTGCACTACTCATTGAGGGAGAAAACTATAACCCATCGATGACAAAGTTTTTAAATAAATTTTCTCTTAAAGCAAAGTCATTTGAAAGCAGTAACGTACAGTATTTGGAGAAATTATTTATAGAATTTATGTCTAAAGTATCTCAATTAGATTCGAATGATAAGTTATTTCATAGCAAAACAGGTAGGTTTAACATATCAATTTATGAGTCTATTTTTGTTGCCGCTTGTGAGCAAACATTTTCAGAAAAAAATCTTTTAATAAAGGATATTTCCCTTGAAAAAGTTGGATTATTAAAAGAAGACGAAGGCTTTTATAATGCCACTCAATCTGATACTGCAAGTAAATTGAATGTACAGATTCGCTTATCACGCGCTAAAATAATTCTTGAATAATGGATGTTGTTGATTCAGTAAATGAGGAATACCTATCTATTGTTAATTTTTTAGATACGAGTATGCAACCATCTCTTTCAAGCGATACTAATAAGTATTTTAAAAAAATCATAGTTCTTTCTTCTGCTAGTTATTTTGAGGATCAAATTCAAAATATTCTTATTAATTTCATTGCTAAAGAATCTGGAGGTAATGAAAAAGTTATTAGTTTTTTTAAGAAAAAGGCTATTGGTATGCAATATCATACTTATTTTAATTGGGGTGAGAAAAACAATGCAGAAAAGCCTGGAAAAAATGCAAATTCTTTTTTTTCATTATTTGGTGATGAATTTAAAAAAATCATGGAATCTGAAATTAACAAAAATGATACCCTAAAAGACTCCATGAAATGCTTCATTGAAATAGGGCATCTAAGAAATATTTTGATTCATAGTAATTTTGCAGCGTATAACTTAGATAATAAGACTACCGAGGAAGTCTATAACCTACATAAAAAAAGTCTTGTTTTTATTGAGTTTATAAGAAATAAATTGCAATAAAAGCATATAACCAGTGCATCCACTTGACCACAAAAAGCGTCACGCCTTTTGCTGTCGCAAAAGTCCCGCCACTTTTCGTGTCAAGTGATGCAGTCGTTAGCCTACAAAAAATTAGAGTAATATCCGCATAAATTTTTACAAAAATGAAAGTATATTTTGCTTCTCCTTTTGTGCTTATTGCCAGTTATTAGTTGTCCAAAATTTGGGTTGGTGTAACAGGCTTAGTTTATATTTCTCTGTGAGTTATTCTTGAACCGAAAGTTGTAAAAGTAGTCAATTATTGGTGTTTGCAAAACCCACTCTCGTCATTAAAGCCAATAAGCAGAGCCGTGTAGCTAAGCTTACCAGTAAAAGAAGGCTTCCCTGTTAGTCAATTTAACGGCTAGTCATGCTTTTGTAAGTTTTTCCCCAAGGGTTTCAATTATCAGCCTGTTAAAACTGAGAGCATTAAAAAAAGCAGGTAATCGTATTTCCCCCAACTTTCGTTAATTCAAAAATCTGGGTTGGTGGTAGCAGAGTCATTTTTGGTTTGTTTTCGCGGTAAATACAAGTTATTATTCGGTTTTAAGTTTTAGTTATTATTTAAGCTCTGCTACAAGCAAGAGCTTTAAAAAAGAACTAATGTAAAGCGCATTTATGAAATTGAAATTCATCTATTGCCGTAGGCTAACAATCGCATGCAGCTGACCGCAATAAGCGTCATGTCTTTTGCAAAAGAGCCGCAAAAGCCACGCCCCTTATTGCGTCAGCTGATGCGGGTGTTATTGAGGAACTGGAGCTGCGCTCCAGTTCCTCAATAACACCGCGGTGACTGGTGCCCAGTCGAACGCTCAGTTATTAAGGATCTGTCGCATGGCTCCAGAACCTAAATAACTAAGCGTTCGACTGGCATGTTTGCCTTGGTAATCGTCCGTGCTCGCACTCCATTACCAAGGCAAACACGCCAGTCACCGCGGTGTTATGCTTTAAAACCAACCAAAGGGGTAGTGTAAGTGGCGTATAGAAATGATAGTGACCTTAGTTTTCTTAAAAATGTGTCTAGTTCAGATTTAGATGTATTAGTTGAGGTTCTAATAAAAGATAAAGATGGCGATGCTCGTTTAACAGAAGAGCTAACAACGCATGATAAGTATAAATCACACTCTCCAAATCATAACCAATATTGGGATTTGATTGCGGCAGAAATTCAATGTTTTGGTGGCAATTCTTTTGCAACTATGCTGAGAGGTGGTGAAGGTGTGGTTTACAAAGAAGTATTAACTGATGCTTGCGACAAAATGAAAGTCAATTACAATAAAAATGCTTCGGTTGAAACAATAGAAATGAATCTTTTAATGAAAATATTAACCGATTCTATGGAAAACATGAAACCAGAAGAGCTTAAGCAAATTGTAGAGGATTTAGGTTTAAATACCACAAATTATTCAGCTCAAGCTGTTACGGCTGCTTTACAGGGAGCTATCAAGTTTAGTGGTTTTGCTGCTTATCAAGTTGCATTAATTGTCGCTAATGCTGTTGCAAAAGCTTTATTGGGTCACGGTCTAAAATTAGCAACTAATGCAGCTCTTACTCGTAGCATGGCTATTTTTGCAGGCCCAATTGGGTGGGCATTAACAGGGTTGTGGGCTTTAATAGATATAGCTGGCCCAGCATATAGAGTGACAATTCCAGTTGTTATTCAAGTAGCATTTCTTAGAGCTAAACTTAAATACGAGAATTAAAAAAACATAACAAAAAAATCCAGCTGACCGTTTAAAGCGTCACTTTTTTGCAAAAAAACGCAAAAAAACCGCCACTTCAAACGGCATCTGATTTGGTCGTTATGCCTTTTAGTAATAATGGGGTAACTTATTTTTTCAATGGATAAAAATCGTGATTACTATCAAGAAAAACAACATAAAATGTATTTTTATCAAAAAAATATCCAGTTTTTTCATCTAACTGATTATTAAAAGAATCTGGAATAACAAAACCTGCTAATCGACAATTTTGATCCAGCCTGAACCTTCCCCATTCAACATCGATAGGAATGTTTTGAGGGCATTCAAAGTTTGAATGACTAGGAAATTTCGGATAAATTTCTAGTATGCTCTTTCGGTTTTTCCCAACGCCCAGTTGCTTCCAGTGCTTAAGATCCTCTCGACTATAATCTTTGATTTTATTCGCTAATGATGAAAGCTTATTAGTACTTTCCCATTGTGAAAAAGTGTCTCCTGAATTTTTATTATTGCCTGCATAATATGAAAAATTAAATTTACATCGCTTTGTTAAATCAACATCGATAGACTGTAAACTACTCAGTGGAGCTTTATCAAGAAATTTAGCCTTCCTTTTATTTTGGGTAAATTTTCTCATAATTTAGGGATCCCCCCGATTCTTCCAGTTTTATATGCTGGAAGAATCGATCGGTCATTACGTAATAAATCACCAGGAATCTCATCAAGCCTGTATGCATAACTTTCATTAAAGTCTTTGGCAACTAAATAGGATCTATATTTTCCTAAGTAATCTAAAATCCTGTCGTTATGAGTGACGAAAAGTATTTGTGCAGTACAGGTGTTTTTATTTTCATTTTCAAAATAATCAAGCAAAAATGGTGTTATTTCAGGGTGCAAATATAAATCAAATTCATCTAATACTAAGACCCCGCCTATCTTTAAAGCTGTGTGGTACCGGTAAAGCTCGTAAAATAAAGCTTGAGTACCACTTGATTGAGTTGAGAAAGGCATTACTTCTTTGGTTCCATCCGAAGATTTTAGGTGAAAAAGAGGAGTATATTTAGTGTCCCCTTTACTATCCTGATATGAGTCAATTGTAATATCGTCAACTCCTAAATCTGCATTAATAATAATATTTTTTGCAAAATTAAATTCATCAGAAGAGTCATTATAAAGTTGAGTCATCTGGCTTAAGCTTAATTCGCTTCGTTCAATTAGCTGATGACCGCCAACTGAGACATTACCTATAATTTTACGAAATACATCGTAGACATCATCTACGAAATTAAACTGATGTTGTCGAGCTGTGCAAATAAACGATGCATTTGAGCGTAAAGATATATTTTTTAAAGAGTCAAACCCTGCAATGCATTTTTCGATAGTATCAAATTTTCGTTCAACTACTTTCATATAACGAGGTCGCTCAGAGGTAAAATCTTTTCTTCTCAATACCTCTGAATTTACGACTCCATTAAAAACAGATAGAGTATACTCATACTCATATTTTGAAGTTAAAAAACGAATGAATAGCTCTGTAGGCTCATTTTTTTTAGAAAAATGAGGTTGATATGGGATAGGAGCTTCTGGCTTTAAAATTGAAAAGGATTCTGAACAAAAAAATGATAAAAAACAGGGGATTTTTGCTACATGTGTTTTTCCAGAGCCATTAGCCCCTTTGATACCTAGAAGCTTTGAAATTTCATAATTTTTTTGCTTTTTTTTCCCTTTTTCAAAAGAAATTGTTACGCCTTCTTTGAAAGAGTAAAAATTGTATGCGCCAAAATCTAAGATCATCAGGTATACCCAGCCTATAAGAATAATATATAAATGTTACATTAAATCTAGTAATTATCAAGTTTTATGTTTATATTTGGTCAATTTTGACGTAAAAATTATTTAAATTGGTATTTTATATGTTATTAGTAAGATAATGAAAGAGGTTTCGCACATCAAATATAGAGTTTTATTGAAAATCAGGCATAACCAAAAAATCCAGCTGACCATTTAAAGCGTCATTTTTTTTGCAAAAAAACTGCCACTTCAAATGGCACCTGATTTGGTCGTTATGTTTTCTATACCTTAACTTATAAGTCCTAAATTATTACCTTCAAAAGATACTTTTCAGCCAGTTACCTAACTGTGTATATGGCACACTATTTTCATCTAGCAAACCTTCCTTCATTACACTATAAAGTCCATGTCCTGGTGTTTTTTGCCATGCTAACCATGTAGCTACTTCAGCTTTTGCTTGTAAATGGGGCTTAAATTTAGGTGAAGATAACTGTTGAACAGCTGTGGTAGCTTGCTGAAAAAGAGCTTTTTCATCGTTTTTTATGGATTCTATTATCCAGTCTTCTAGCATTCCTTCGCGATTATTATTGGGCATAACCCACAAGCCAAAGTCTCTTAATCCATCAGAATGTTTAAACAACAACCCTTCTGAATTTGAAGTACTATTTTTTAATGTAAAACCAAACGATTCGAGAACTTTAGATACCTGCTCAACTGTTTTTTGCCCACCTGACCCATGTTCAATGTAATCAGCATCAACCACTACTGCTATGTTCGTCAATTGCCCATCTTCAAGCTGAGGTAATAAAATTTTCAAATGATTTAATACTCCCCCTTTAGTATTGTGAGTTCCGCCTAAATCTCTAGGAGGAGCAACTCGGACTATAGTGTTGAGGGAAAGTTTCTTGCAAATTTCTTCAAAAAAACTTTTATCAGTCTCACCCTCAACTAAAAGTATCTTCTGTGAATTAGCCATTAACGCACCTCTACATCAGATTGCGTAATACTATAAAGTTGCTCTTCATCAAAAACAGTTGCAATAACACGCCCCTTTTCGCTATCACGTATACTTTTACCAACTCGAAATAAAACGCCTTCAATGTTTTTATTTTCAATAGCAATTTTTGAGAAACTTTCAATACAATCCCAGCTATGTGTTGTTACGAAAATTTGTATATTTAACTCTTTAGATAGTTGAAATAATAATGCCCACACTTTCTCTTGTACGCTATAGTGCAACCCATTCTCAAATTCATCAATTAGTAAAAAACCACCCTTGGCAGAAAAAACTTTTAGTACTAATTGTAAAATTCGCAACATACCATCACCCAAACTATTTAAAGGTACGGGTCTCGGGAGGTTAGATATTTTTACTTTTGCAAGACGGCGGTAATCCCTACGCATTTTATAGGATGTGTCATCAACAAAAGTTAAATCTTCAAACTCTGGTAAAACAATACGTAATGCTTCTTTTACAATGTTTTCCCCAGCTGTTAATGAAATTGCATCCCATTCAGTAGCCAACTCATCCATAGAAATAAACTGAGTTGGAATGACACTGCACGGAATAATGTCCATTTCTGCTACAAATCTTCTGGAATGAATACTTGACCTCGCAAAATCAATAATAAACGATTGCTTCTCTTTTTTAACTATCAACACATCCTTAGCAGAGTATTCAAAATTAGAAAGTTCCGATTTATTGATAGTTGTTCGTCTAATTCTAGTTGTTTCCTCTCCGAGTTCATCTGTTGTTGTTTCTTCTTTCTCAATAAGAAAACCGTGCTTAATGTTTAAGTTTTTCTCTGAATCAGAAATTTCTCCAATGACAATACCATCATCATTTTCAGGAAACTGTCTACCTGTAAATAAATCCTCAAAGGGTAATGCTGTATCAAATGCATTTTGTTCATCATCTTCATTTAATTGATATTTTTCATTATGTCCCCGAGCAATCTTTTCTAGCAAACCTCTATTGGCAGAACCAGCATAAATCCGTAAGGCTTCAAGCACAGAGCTTTTCCCTGAGTTGTTTTTACCAACAATTAAGTTGACTTGACCTAATTTTTTTACCTGAAAAGATTCTAGTGATCGAAAGTTTTTGATTTCTAATGAATTAAGCATTTCTATTCCTAAACATTATGATTAAATATCCTATTATATGAATTATACGCACCATTACTTTACAAAACATTAGAATTACCATATAAATGGAACATAACAAAAAGTTGCAGTTGACCGCTGACAGCGCAGTTCGTTTTCGTAGGTTATTTTATATCAAAGTGCAAACCGTTGCCGAAGTTCATCGAACACCTGCCAGCGTCAACTGAACTTGGCGTTATTGAGGAACTGGAGCTGCGCTCCAGTTCCTCAATAACACCGCGGTGACTGGTGCCAGTCGAGTTCCGTAGCTGGCTTTAAAATTAAGGACGATTTAAGAATGAAAATTGAAAAACTTATTCTCTCAAACTTTAGATCTTATAGTGAAGAGATCTCCATTGATTTCAATGATCTTAATGTGTTTGTCGGAAAAAATGACATCGGAAAATCTACAATTCTTGAAGCCCTAGATATTTTCTTTAATGAAGGCAAGGGAATCATTAAAATGGATAAGGATGATGTTAATAAGAAAGCCAAAGAAGATGGAAACACCGAGATTAACATAGGGGTAGTCTTCGGTGACTTACCTGCTGAGCTAACAATTGATGCAACGAACCCTACACGTTTAGAAGATGAGTACCTTCTTAATAGTGACGGAAAGCTTACTATTCTCAAGAAGTACTCTAACGCGGGAAAAGAAAAGGTTTACGTCAAGGCTTACCATCCCACGAACACAGCATGTTCAGAACTTCTTCTAAAAAAACAAGCTGACCTTAAGAAGCTGCTTACTAATGAAATGGTTTGCGAGGATAAAACTAAGAATTCAGAAATTCGTAAAGCCATTTGGGGCTTTCATTCGGAAAACCTTGAATTAGAAGATATTGACATAGAGCTGGCGAAGATCGACGCTAAGAACACATGGGATCAATTAAAAACCTATCTTCCATTATATTCACTTTTTCAGTCTGATCGAAAAAATAGCGATGGGGATAGTGAAATTCAGAACCCGATGAAGCTTGCTGTTCAAGAAATCCTTAAAGATCAAAAGCTAATGGATAGCTTGAATCAAGTTGCTGCCGAGGTAGAGACAAAACTAAAAGAGGTTGCAGATCAAACTCTGGAAAAACTGAATGAAATGAATCCAGATATTGCAAATAGTTTAACCCCTGTAATACCAAGCCCCGAGAGTTTGAAATGGGTCGACGTTTTCAAAAGTGTCTCAATAACTGGAGACGAAGATATACCGATCAACAAAAGGGGTAGTGGTGTAAAGCGGCTTATATTATTAAATTTCTTCCGTGCGGAAGCGGAAAGAAGAAAAAACGAAAACAATGTCCCAGACATAATTTATGCTATCGAAGAGCCGGAGACTTCACAGCATCCCAGTCACCAAAGAAAGCTAATTGAAGCATTTGTAGAGCTATCTGAATCAGATAACACTCAGGTTTTACTGACGACTCATAGCCCATCGGTTGTTAAGATGCTCCAATTTGAGCATTTAAAGCTTATAAAGAGTGAACAACTAAAAGAAGTAGTTTCCGTCGAGCAAAACGAGCTTCCATATCCATCATTGAATGAAGTTAATTTTTTGGCTTTTGGTGAATCCAATGATGAATATCATAACGAGCTATATGGTTTTATAGAGAGTGAAGAGGTATTAACTGACTACAAAGACGGGAAAGACACTATTGAATATATAAAAATTAGGCGTAATGGAGAATTAATGTCGGAGCAAAAAATAGTCAGTGAATATATTCGCCACCAAATACATCATCCAGAAAATACGCATAATGCAAGATTTACAGATGACCAGCTTCAAACATCAATTAATGATATGAGAGTGTTCATTGAGGCGCAGGCACTGTGAGTAAAAAAGCACCTAACAAGGCACTGCACTTGACCGCCAAAAGCGCCGTTTCGCTACGCTACACTCTGCTTTTGTCGGCAAGTGAGCTTGGTCGTTATTGAGGCAAACACGCCAGTCACCACGGTGTTATACAAGATAAGGAAAAATATGATTAACAAAATACTTTCACTTTTAATACGTGGCGGGATCACTGTCATAATCGGATTTGCTATCGGAGCACCTCTTGAGAGTATAGAGATAGCAAGTATTATTTGGATTATTGGAGGTATCTATACACTTGCAAAATTTAATGATTCTTACAATATCGTAGTAGTAACAACCGCAAAAATTGAAAATAAAATCAGTGGTGTCATGGATGAAAATAGTAAGAAAAAAATCGAATCCGATATGCTAAGTGTTAAGAATCTATATGATAATGGTATTTTAACTCAAGATGAATACGATAAAAAAATGCAGATATTAAAAAATAAATACCTTTAGTGACAAACAATATGCTTACAACTAAATATCTGTTTGAAATTCATGTCTATAGGCTAAAAGAAACTGACTATTATAATGCAATGAATGAATACATAGATAAAACCAATTCCAATATGCCAACCCCAATGGATACAGGTTTTTTACGCAACCAATATGGTGGGAATTGGCAGTACAATGAAATTATTGGTTTTTTAAAGTTTTATCAATATGGTGCAAATCAAATACGGTGTGAATACTGGGAAACAGATTCATCACGAAAAAAGCAATTCATCCAAAAATCAGATAGTTATTGCAGAGAACCATTTTCTAAAAGTGATACCAATGTTAATTTAGCTAAAACAATGAAAAATGCGGTTGACCATTGTGAAGTGATCCTAAAGAAAAAAAACAGGCATATTGATAAAGAGCTTTTCAACAACACTGTTGATCATGTTGCTTGGCGAGATGTGCTTATTTAAAAATGTATAACAATCGCATTCACTCAGACAAAATAAAGCTACGCCGCTCCGCTTTGTAGCTTTATTTTGCTGGTGATGCGCGGTGTTAGCTTTTAAATTAGCAGTTGCCTATTAGGAAATTTTGCCCTTGAAATATCGAACGATATTCCAGTTTTAAAGGAAGAGATTAAGCGTTATTTTAATCATTGGGAAGAGGCTTTATATGAAATTTTGAGACTGAATTTGAGTAAAAAAATAGCGCAAGAAAAAGCAAAAGAGGTTATTGCCAGTACTCAAGGAGCCATTATGATGATGAGATTATATGGTTCATCAGAAACATTTAAAAGACTAAATAAAGATGTATTAAATATCATGTCTTAGATTTATCAGTTTTATAAAACATACGTTTGTTTTAATTTTGGAGTAGGAATATGTCGTATTTGAAAAAATTCAAAGGCTTATCAAATAAAAAGCCTTCTAGACCAGCGTTGAAGCAAATTGCTTTTGTTTGGCTTGGCGGGTTTATTGCAATTAGTGTAGTTAGTTTTTTAGCACTTTATACGAAACAACCGTTAGTTATGGGGTCTTTTGGTGCTTCTTGCTTTTCATACTGCCTGATAGCCCCTTTGCTCAACCTAGAAATGTTATTGTGGGACATTTTATTTCTACATTAATTGGCTTGATATTTTTGCATTTAGTCAGTCCAGAATGGTGGAGCATGGCTTTAGCTTTAGCTACTGCCTTGTCTTTTATGCAATGATTAAAGGTTCCTCACCCCCCCCCGCTGGCTCAAACCCACTTATTGTTTTTATTGCTAGTGCCAACTGGGAATTTTTATTAACACCAACATTATTAGGAGCAGTTCTATTAGTTATTGTTGCCTTATTTTATAACAATTTATCAAAAGATCGGAGTTATCCAATTTATTGGTTCTAATATTTTTAACCTGTACAAAAGGAAGTATGTAATGAATGCAATACACAACGATGTATATGAAGAAATAAATTAAGAAAAACTAGACTACTTACAGAAAAAACATGAATGGATTGTTAAACCAATTTACAATGCCAGCAATAATGTTTTAAATACTCCATTTTATGAGTGGTTGTCGACTATTAATAACTGATGTTACGCACCCTAATGATATTTCCATTAAAATAGTAGGCTATGAAAACACCTGATATTTTTGACTTATACACCGATTACCTGATCACTTCATTTAGCTATACAACAGCGACAGGCTTGTCAGGCTTAGTTGATAATGCGATCAGTCATGACCCAGTCACTCGGTTTCTTTCTCAACAAGATTTCACCTCTAAAGAGCTTGGGAAGGTGATCAAA
>JAJJBE010000188.1 GCA_020996635.1 Bathymodiolus brooksi methanotrophic gill symbiont | reverse complement strand
CTATATCTATAGCAAGAACCTACATGGGAAGAAGGAAGCATTTTACCGGCCAAAGTTTTTGGGCAAGAGGGTATTATGTTTCAACCGTAGGAAGAGATGAAGAAACTGTGAGAAATTACATAAAACTTCTAAAAGGCAGTTCCTTCACAAGAACTACCTTTTAGCTTAATAGCCCTGCTCAATAATTCTTTCAAGCTTAGCGAAATCTAAATACTTTTCAAGCGTGTCTGCCATCAAATTGATCCCTTGCTCAGATAACTCTGAAAAATCGACTAAAGCAACGTCTCCCATTCCCGCCCATTTCAATAAAGATTCCCGTGCTTCAGTTTGGTCAAAAATACCATGCACATAAGTCCCTATAATCTTATTATCACTGGATACAACTCCTTCAGTCTCCCCTGATGCCATTTTTAATAAAGGCTTTAATAACGCATTACCCACTGATACACCCGCATGTATCTCATAACCTTCGAACACCGAAGCATCACTTATAAAATGCCCTGCCACGCGTTTAAGCTGCTTATCTTCACTTAACCTTGTCTCTATTTCCAATAATCCTAAGCCATCCGTTGACCCAGCCCCCCCTTCTATCCCTAAAGTATCATGGATCACATCTCCTAACATTTGATAACCACCGCAAATACCCATTACTTTACCGCCATAACGTAAATGCTGTTTAATCACACTTTCCCAGCCCTGCTCTTTTAGCCAATGTAAATCACTCCGAACAGACTTACTGCCTGGCAAAATAATCAAATCTGCTTTTTGTAATTCATCCACATTTTGTAAAAACTGAATATTAATGCCAGCTTGTAAACGCAAAGCATCAAAATCGGTATGATTACTCATCCTAGGTAAGCTTGGTACGACAATATGAAAATCATCTTTTTCTGCAGCAACTTGAGTAACAGCAACGCTATCTTCGGATTCTAAATACAAATCGTGTAAATAAGGCAATACTCCAAAAACAGGCTTTCCAGTTCGTTGCTCCAACCAATCAAGCCCTGGTTGTAAAATATCAATATCTCCTCGAAAACGATTGATCACAAACCCTAAAATTCGGTCTTGCTCCGATTGACTTAATAATTCCAGTGTTCCTATTAAGTGGGCAAAAACGCCACCTTTCTCTATATCTGCAATTAAAATAACGGGGCAATCTACCTCTTCTGCAAAGCCCATATTGGCGACATCACGATCACGTAAATTAATCTCTGCTGGGCTACCCGCCCCCTCAACCACAATAGTGTCATACTGCTGCTTTAAACGTTGATAGGATTCCAAAATAGCAGGCATGACTTTAGGTTTATAGGCGTGGTATGACTTAGCATTAAAATTATTCAATGCTTTACCCTGCAAAATAACTTGGGCTGTTTTATCTGAATTTGGCTTTAATAATACTGGATTCATATCCGTATGTGGCTCTATCCCACAAGCTTGAGCTTGTACTGCTTGTGCACGTCCAATCTCACCACCATCAATCGTTACAGCACTATTAAGCGACATATTTTGTGGCTTAAACGGCGCAACAGAAGCTCCTTTGCGTTTATAATACCGGCACAAGCCCGTTACTAAGGCACTCTTCCCTGCATCCGATGTTGTTCCTTGCACCATTAAAGTGATTGTTTGCATTATTAACCTTTTATTATTATCTTTCTAAAAACACGCTTAAATGTCTCTATCTTTCACAATTTTCATTGCTTTATTGCTCGATTTTATTTTTGGAGAACCCAAAAAGTATCACCCTTTAGTTGGCTTTGGACTTTGGGCAAGCACGATAGAAAAAAAATGCCACGCAAAAAACGCATCAGCCAAGCAACAAAAATTTCGTGGTTTAATCGCCTTAATTTTGGCTATTAGCCCCATCCTTATCGTTATTAGTATTTTAACTCAGAGCGCGACTTACCTTAACCCCCTCATTTTATATTTGTGTATCGCGCCAAAAAGTTTATTGCAACATAGTTTAGCTGTTTATCAACCACTAATTTCTGGTGATATCCCCCAAGCACGTTTAGCCCTATCCATGATAGTTAGCCGCAAAACACCGCAAATGAACCCACTAGAAATATGCAAAGCAAGCATTGAAACGGTATTGGAAAATGGAGCTGATGCTATTTTTTCAGCTATTTTCTGGTTTATTGTCGCAGGCCCTGTTGGTGTTATTTGTTACCGTTTAAGTAATACTTTAGATGCAATGTGGGGCTATAAAAACACCCAGTATTTAAACTTTGGTTATGCGGCAGCTAAACTGGATGACATCTTAAACTGGATTCCTTCTCGCCTAACGGCTTTAACTTACTTAATACTCGGCCAATCACAAAATGCTTGGCATTGTTACAAAACACAAAGCCCTTTATGTGAAAGCCCCAATGCTGGAGTGGTTATGAGTACAGGTGCTGGTGCACTACAAATACAATTAGGGGGTAAAGCCATTTACCATGGAAAAACCAAATATAAACCCGTATTAGGCATAGGGCACCAAGCTAAATTTCAAGATATAAAACGCGCTAATTGTCTTGTTTTATTAAGCTTAGCCCTATGGGTGAGCTTAATTTTTATAGGGGAAAGTCTTGCTTAAACATGGAGGTCGCCTACGAGAAGCGGCTGAATACTATAAAATTCCGCTCAGGCTATGGTTAGATTTATCAACAGGCATAAACCCTAACGGCTATCCTGCTCCCGATATTCCTAATGATGTTTGGCTGCGCTTACCTGAAGAACAAGATAACTTAATTGCCACAGCTCGTGATTATTATCAATGCTCTAGTTTACTTGCTGTTGCAGGTTCACAAGCCGCTATTCAAGCCCTACCTTTATTACAAAAAACTGGGCTTACAGGACTTGTTGCCCCTAGTTATGCCGAGCATGCCTACGCTTGGAAAAAAGCAAAACATAAATTATGCATACTACAAGCTGATGAAATTGATGCCAAAATTCATAGCCTAGATAACCTAGTTTTAGTTAACCCCAACAACCCTAGCGGCATTACTTTTGATAAAGAACAATGCTTACACTGGTTAAAAGAGCTTAATAAAAGAAATGGCTGGTTAATTATTGATGAAGCTTTTATTGATTGCACACCTGAATTAAGTCTAAGTACGTTAAGCCCTCAAAAAGGTTTAATTATTTTACGCTCAATTGGAAAATTCTTCGGTCTAGCAGGTATCAGAAGTGGCTTTGTATTAGCCGAACCCTCTATTTTAGAAGCACTTAATGAATTATTAGGCCCTTGGACACTCAGCAATCCTAGCCGCTTTGTAACAGCCCATGCCCTACAAAATACAACGTGGCAGCAAAAAACTCGTCTAGAACTGCATCAACAGAGCCAACGCTTAAAACAGCTACTAACTCAACATGCGCTCAAGCCAACAGGATCAAACGCTCTCTTTCAGTGGGTAGAAAACAAACATGCTAAAGAAATTCACCAAAAACTTGCACAGCTAGCGATTTTTACTCGCCTTTTTGAGCAACCTCATAGTTTACGTTTTGGCTTAGCTAAAACTGAAAAAGATTGGCAAAAATTAGCAATGGGCTTATCTAAACTTTAGCTTATGCTTTTGTATGCTCAGTGATAAGTGCTTGCAAGCCCTCTTTATCCAACTGACTATTATCAACTTTGATATACAAAACTTGTTCATTTTCCTGAAAAATATGGCTCGCCACACCTTTTACAGCCAAAGTAGCTTCCATAAAACTCACCAAGCTCTCCTCCGCTATTTCCTCTGTAGAGACTAATAAATTTGCTAGATATTGCGGTGCATTCATAAACAGAGCCACAATTAACCAAGTGCTTGCTGCTACAGCGCAAAGTAAAAACACATAATTTGCACCCCACTCACCATAAATCCAACCACCCGTTGAACCACCAATAAAAGCACCCATAAATTGTGAGCTAGAATAAGCGCCCATTGCAGTGCCTTTTAAATTACCTGGCGCTGTTTTTGAAATCAGAGAAGGCAATGTAGCCTCTAATAAATTGAAGCCACAAAAGAATAACCACAACCCTGCTACCAAAAACCACAAAGTATTATCAAAATAATACAGTGCTAAATCAGCCAAAAATACAGTTGTAACTGCGCCAATAAAAACAGCTTTCATCTTACGTTTTTTCTCAGCGATAATGACAAAAGGAATAATCATTGCCATTGAGGTCAATAGCACAGGTAAATACACCATCCAATGATCTTTAGCCACTAATCCCGCATCACGTAACAACAAAGGCACAACAATAAAACTTGCTGTTAAAATTAAATGTAAAACAAAAATCCCATAATCTAAACGTAATAAATCTTTATTTTTTAATACATTCATAAATTGCTTAGGATCCAACTCAGCATCTCGATGGACTTTTAACTGTTTTGGATTAGGTACAACAAATAGCACCACAAAAATCGCTAAAAATGACAGAACTGCAGTTAACCAGAAAACCCCTTGAACGCCCGAAAATCCCGCAATAATAGGCCCTATTGTCATGGCTACGCCAAAAGAAATCCCAATACTTGCACCAATCATTGCCATTGCTTTAGTACGGTGCACCTCATCAGTTAAATCAGCAACGAGCGCCATAATTGCAGCGGCAATCGCGCCACTACCTTGTAAAGCGCGGCCAATTAAAACACCATAAATAGTCGTTGAAAGTGCGGCAACAATACTACCGGAAGTAAAAAGGATCAAACCAATAATAATGATTTTCTTACGCCCAAAACGATCTGACAATAAACCAAAAGGAATTTGCAATAAAGCCTGCGTTAAACCGTAAACACTAATGGCCAAACCAATTAATAACGGTGTCGCGCCTTCTAAAGTTTCTGCAAATAAAGACAATACTGGCAAAATCATAAATAAGCCGAGCATGCGTAATGCGTAAATACTCGATAATGATAAGGTTGCGCGTCGCTCTAAAGGCGACATGGAACTAGTGATATCTTGAACCTGTGTCAAAGCAGTATTTCCCTATGCGATCAAACTAAAAATATAAGCCGTTCATTCTAGCAGTTTTAAACAGGCAAATTATGTTTATTCAAAGCTAACCATTGAATCGCTATAATAGGAATTGCTGACTCAATTGTACCCTCTGTCACCATTTGATAAGCCTCATCAAAACTGACTGTTTTTACTAAAATATCTTCATGCTCATGTGCTAAACCATGCAAACCACCAATATCATCAGAATCAATTTCCCCATAAAACAAACTAATTTTTTCCGATGCACCACCCGGTGAAGTATAGAATTCATTAATAAAATGCATCTTCTTTACCACACAACCCGCCTCCTCTTTAGCCTCTCGGAAAGCCACTTGCTCAGCCGTCTCACCCGCATCAATAATACCTGCAACAATTTCCAACATCCATGCATTCTCAGGTTCATTATCAGGTTCATTATCAGGTTCATTAATAGGTCCTAATCGGAACTGTTCAATAATCACCACTTTGCCTTTTTCAGGATCATATAACAGCACCGCAACACAGTTACCGCGCTCAAACAGCTCACGTGTTAAAACCTCACTCCAACCGCCGGCAAATAACGTATGCTGAATTTGATATTTATTTAAGCGAAAAAAACCAGCGTGCATCACCTCTTTATCTATTATTTTAAATTCTTTTTTCATTTACTCTGCCTTCCTGTATTGTAATTTCGCTCTAGCACCACCATAACTGTATAAACTCACCTTTAAAAAAATAAAAAAACGGTGATTTTAATTTAATCCATATTATTTGAGGTTTAAGCACTATGATGCGAATTTTTCTTTTTTTAGCAACTAATATCGCCATTATGGCGGTTATCAGTATTGTTTTCAGCCTTTTAGGTCTCAATGGTATTTTAGATGCGCAAGGCGTAGACCTTAATTTAAATGCCTTATTAGTCCTGTCTGCTTTTATAGGTATGACTGGCTCTTTCATCTCTTTAGCAATCTCTAAATGGTCAGCAAAAAGAGCAATGGGCGTACATGTTATTGAACAAGCACAAAACCAAACTGAACAATGGTTACTTGATATTGTTGCCAAACAAGCTCGCACAGCAGGCATCGATATGCCGGAAGTCGGTATTTTTCAATCGCCTGATGCTAATGCCTTTGCAACAGGTATGACTAAAAATAGCTCTTTAGTGGCAGTGAGCACAGGTTTATTACATGCCATGTCACAAGATGAAGTAGAAGCCGTCGTTGGCCATGAAATTTCACACGTTTCTAATGGCGACATGGTAACAATGGCGTTGATGCAAGGCGTGATAAATACCTTTGTGTATTTTTTCGCCACCATTATTGGCCATGCTGTCGACCGCCTTGTGTTTAAAAATGAACGCGGGCATGGTATCGCTTATTTTATAACCCAGTTCATTGCACAAATTGCACTCTCATTCTTAGCGTCTATATTAGTTGCATGGTTCTCTCGCTACCGTGAATTTAAAGCCGATGCAGGCGGTGCAAATTTAGCCGGTAAAGATAAAATGATTGCTGCTTTACGCGCCTTACAACGCGCACATGAACCTGAAGATTTACCAGGGCAATTAGCAGCTTTTGCTATTAATGGCGCAGAAGTTAAAAAATTATTTATGAGCCACCCGCCGTTAGAAGAACGTATTGCTGCCTTACAAAACCTACGCTAATAAAAAAGCCACCACCACTATTATAAAAACATAGTGGTGGCTTTTTTATACCTCACAACAGTCTTTAATATGGCAAAACATCAATTTATCCGCTTCCAACTGGGCATCACTTCCGATCAATTCTTACGTGTTTACCAAGGCTCAGCAAAAAACATATCCACCCGTGCCGATGATGGTCGCTTAATAAAATTTCCCGCACAAAATATCAAACAATTTTTAACTCGTGAGGGTATTTATGGCTATTTTGAAATGGAACTAACGATAGAACATAAATTTGTTGCCATAAAAAAACTTAATAACTTATCAACTCAGGCCTAAACCTTATAATCTATCTGCTAAATCGTTCCTACCGCGCCATTTTCCTGCAAGTAAATTCCAGTCGAATTCACCTCGCCCTGCGCTACATTTTGCTGATTTGTTAATTGAAATGGCGTACTTATATGCCCCAAATAAATAGCACCAATACCTTTATCGCCTAAAGCCATTAACTGCTGACTGCCATCGCTATTCTGCTGCCATAAGCGCAATTTATCGTATACAGCATCAGCCTCATCAATAAAACCATTGTTATCGTCATCATATTCAGCTAATTCAGCAAACCCTGCGCCACTAGTTGGTCCAAATAATTCAGCACCATTATTAATAATGCCACCTTTATTTTTATCTAACTGATGTTACGCAGTAGCCGACTTTAATTGTTGCAATTCATCAAAAGCTTGTCGAATAGCATAAATATAAAGTTTCGATTTTAAAGCGAACTTGTTCAGCCCTTGCTGAGCACTGAGAATCTCTAATCGAGCAGTCGCATAAAGCGACATGAAGATAGGGTTACTTTGTGTTCTCACTGTTCTTGCGGGTAATTTTGCCATGCTGGTATTTGATTTTATGCTTTTATGAAAGACCTCTACTTTCCACCGTTTTTGGTAGATTGTTTCAAGGGGGGCTGCCGTTGCGCTTAAATCATTACTGATCCGATAAAGAGTCC
>JAJJBE010000014.1 GCA_020996635.1 Bathymodiolus brooksi methanotrophic gill symbiont | reverse complement strand
GATGTTACGCACCCTAATGATATTTCCATTAAAATAGTAGGCTATGAAAACACCTGATATTTTTGACTTATACACCGATTACCTGATCACTTCATTTAGCTATACAACAGCGACAGGCTTGTCAGGTGATGTGGATACACTATTTAGGACACAAAAACTAAAGTTTAACTCCTAAATAGAGAGCCCCCAAAATGACTAAGAAAAAGCTAAAGACTTATACCGCCGAATTTAAAGAATCTGTTGTTAAATTAGTATTCGATACAGGTGAAACGGTCCCCCAAATCGCTAAAAATTTGGGTATTAACGCCAACACTCTTTATACTTGGGTTCATAACGTTTCAAAACCTAAGGATAACAACAGCGCGGCTAAAAAATAAACCCATGAAGATGAGATGAAACACTTGAAAAAACAATTCCTTAGGCTGACTCAGGAGCGTGATATCTTAAAAAAGCCAGCGGCATACTTTGCGCAGGAAATCGTGTAAAGTACGCCTGGATTGAGCAAAATAGCACTGATTTCTCCGTGTCTTTAATGTGCCAAAGCTTGGGTGTTTGTCGCAGTGCTTTTTATGCTTGGAAAAGCGCCCCCATAACAACCAAGGAACAAGAGGACAAAGCCTTAACCGAAGTGGTTAAAACTAGCTTTGATGAAGGGCGTGGATGCTATGGTACGCGTCGTATACAGCAAGACTTACTGGCTCAAGATGTCACGACAAGTCGCCGGCGTATTGGCCGGATAATGGAGACTGAAGGGTTACGGGTAAAAACAAAGCGGAAATTTAAAGCCACAACTTATTCAGAGCATGATGACCCTATTGCGCCAAACCTGCTTAATCGAGCGTTTACGGTCGATAAGCCTGATACGTGCTATGTAGGTGACATTACTTATATTGCGACAAGAGAAGGCTGGTTGTACCTTGCTACTGTCATCGACTTATACTCACGTCGCGTGGTTGGATGGTCAATGGCAGATAATATGAGAACCCCACTGGTGAACGACGCATTATCTATGGCGCTTAACCAAAGGAAACCTAACAATAACCTGCTCTGGCACAGCGATAGAGGAAGCCAATATACCTTCGAAAGCCACTGCTCGCTACTTGCCGCTCATAGCATTACACAAAGCATGAGTCGTAAAGGGAATTGCAGGGATAATGCAGTTGCTGAAAGTTTTTTCCATAGCCTCAAGACAGAGCTGGTGCATCATTGTGACTTTGCAACCCGCGCAGAAGCAAAGCAAGAAATATTTGAATATATCGAGGTTTTTTATAACCGTAAACGACTCCATTCAGCGAATGATTATATGTCACCTGCTGATTACGAAATGCAGCTAAAAGTTGCGTAATTCTGTGTCCATAAAAGTATTGACACATCAGTTTCAGAAAGTACACGATAAAATACACGAAAAAGTGTGTACTTAGCAAGATGTACTTGGACTTCTACGGACATAAAAAAAGCCCTGTACCTTGTTAGATATGGGCTTAATGTACGTTCTAGGACGTTGTGATATTCTTCTATGGTACCGAGGGCCGGAATCGAACCGGCACTTCCGAAGAAACCGGATTTTGAATCCGGCGTGTCTACCAGTTTCACCACCCCGGCATAGAAGAGCTAACAATTATAAGTAATTTGGCTTTATATTGCTAGGTAAATTTAAATGTTTATTCTTCTTCGTTTTCATCACTCTCTTTATCATGGCCTAAATCTGAAATTGCTTTTAAGCGAGAGATAACTTTAAAGTTAAGGCTGTTTTCTGGGTATTCGCCGTGTTTATCTTTTTTTCCTATGGTTTCACCCGTTAGAATTTCTAATGCTTCATCGACGGTTGATACGGCATAAATAGAGAATTTCCCTTCTTCTACCGCAGATATAATTTCTTGTTTTAGCACAAGGTTGCTGATGTTGGCTTTAGGGATAATACAGCCTTGTTCCCCGGTTAATTTTCTAGCGACACAAAGCTTAAAGAAGCCTTCAATTTTTTGGTTAACACCGCCGATAGCTTGAACTTCACCATATTGATTAATAGAGCCAGTGACAGCAAAGCTTTGTTTGATGGGGGTTGAAGTAAGGGATGAAATTAGGCAGCATAATTCAGCAAGGGATGCGCTATCACCATCAATATGCCCATAGGATTGTTCCATTGCTATGCTGGCTGAAATCGCGAGTGGAAATTCTTGTGCGTAACAGTTGCCTAAATAGCCCGTTAGAATCATGACACCTTTTGAATGGATTGCTAGGCCGAGTTCGGCTTCGCGTTCTATGTCAATAATGCCGCGTGATCCTGGGTAGACTGTTACGGTAATTCGGCTAGGCTCACCAAAGCTAGTGCCGCCTACTTCTAATACGGTTAAGCCATTTATTTTTCCTATTGAAGTGCCGCTTGTGTTGATTAAAATGGTGTTACTTAGCATTTTATTTAGGATGTCATCAGCAATTCTGCCATTGCGGTATTCACGTGCGTTTAAGGCTAGTTGGATGTGTTTATCGCTAATTTGTTTGTCTTTGCAAAGTAAGTTGGCTTCGCCGATAATTTCCAGACAATCATTTAGATGTGCAGAAATACGGCTTTGGTGCTCAGCTAAGCGGCAGCTATATTCTAAAAGGCTAATAATAGCTGGTTTAGATAAAGGTTTTGCGCCTGAATCTTGTGCGTGCTGTGTCATGCGCTGTGCAAAACCTTGCATATTGGATTGTGTGCGTGGAATAACATAGTCAAAATCTGCTAATACATGGAACATTTCATTAAATTCCTTATCGTAATCTTGCAGTAAATAATAAATTTCACGTGAGCCAACGAGTATGATTTTAATATTAAGTGGAATAACTTCGGGTTTTAAAGTAACGGTATTAACGCCAAATTCCGAATAAGGGGAGTCAATTTCTATACGTTCAGATTTTAAAGCGCGTTTTAAGCCTTCCCAAACAAAAGGGGTTTCAATAAGTTTATCCGCATCTAAGATTAAATAGCCGCCATTGGCTTTATGCAAAGAACCGGCACAGATGTGTTGATAGGTTGTGGTTAATGCGCCTTGCTCGTTGTTATATTCAATACGGCCAAATAGGTTTTGGTAGGTGGGATTTGACTCATAAATAATAGGTGCGCCGGAGGATTCTTTGTTATCAACAAGGATATTGGGTAAGTATTGATCTTTTAGTAATTGTTTTTTTATGTTGTCACTTAAATTCTCAAGGGCTGGCGTTTGCACAAAGAGATCTTTAATTGTTTCGTTGAGGTCTTTTTTAATTTCAGATAAATAAGTAACGATATGATCGATATTTTGGTATTTTTCTGAAAGATCTTTGAAGATAGGGGTGATCGCAGCGCGTATTGTTACGTTATCAAGTTTTCTATTTTTTTCTACTAAACTACGTCGCCATTGAGGTAGTTCAATCAGCACGTCGCCTAATGTATCTTCAAGTTTTTCAGTGTCTTTATGGAAGTTATCACGATCAATTTGAGGGAGTTGATTAAATTGTTCTTCGTTAAGGACTTTTTCCTCTCGGATTGGGGTGAAGGTAATCGTGTCTGTATCGCGGAAAAGGGCAATGCTTTTTTCTTTAGCTGCTTTTTCAACAATGTCGATAGCGCTGTTGTATTGTTGGGTAAATGCGCGTTCTAAAGCGGTTTTTTTTTGTTGATAGCTGGCACTTTCGAAAACAGTGGGGAAAATGGCAATTAAGTTATCTATTAAATGGTTGATGTCTTTGCAGAATGCATGAGCTTGATCGGCAGGAAGCTCTATTGCAACTGGTTCGCGGGTGTTTTCAAAGTTTTCAACATAGGCATAAGAGGGGGGGATTTCTTGTTTGTGTGATGCCGGAGTAAGTAGGTTGGTTATCATTGATAAGCGTCCAGTCCCTGGTTCGCCCATCACATAAATATTGTAACCTGGTGTTTGCATGGCGATACCAAAATCAAGTGCAGATTGCGCCCTTTCTTGGCCTAGA
Organism: Bathymodiolus brooksi methanotrophic gill symbiont; assembly: GCA_020996635.1. Classification (GTDB taxonomy): domain Bacteria; phylum Pseudomonadota; class Gammaproteobacteria; order Methylococcales; family Methylomonadaceae; genus Methyloprofundus. The sequence continues at coordinate 507 of JAJJBE010000014.1, read as the reverse complement.
ATATTGTTAATGCGAGTATCGCTGTCTTGTGTAATTAGGCTGTAATCTGATTGGTTAATTTGAATTTTTAATTGGTCGGCAAGGAGTTTTTTAGGGTGTTTCATATTCAAATTATAAGCAGAGTCAAAGTGATTAACAATTTTAACATTGATATTTTGTTTATGTGATAATTGTGCTTTGAAAGGCTTATTTATAAGCCTTTCTTAGTGTTATTTAGATGGTTTTGAGAGGGACAATGCTAAAAAAGGAGCGCTGTAAGAGGGTGTTGAAAGAGTCTAAAATGTTAACGGGTGCCTTTGCTTATTTGGTTTTGGATGTTGCTTTGCTAAAAGATATTTATCAAATGCTGGCGGATGTCGGTAAGGCGATAGATGAGATAGTGATGTGTCAACACTTTTATGGACACAAAATTAAGCTGCTTTTAGCGACATTTCGTAATCAGCAGGTGACTTGTAATCATTCGCTGAATGACGTCGTTTACGGTTATAAAAAACCTCGATATATTCA
>JAJJBE010000037.1 GCA_020996635.1 Bathymodiolus brooksi methanotrophic gill symbiont | reverse complement strand
GCATGGCAAAATCACCCGCAAGAACAGTGAGAACACAAAGTAACCCTATCTTCATGTCGCTTTATGCGACTGCTCGATTAGAGATTCTCAGTGCCCAGCAAGGGCTGAACAAGTTCGCTTTAAAATTGAAACTTTATATTAATGCTATTCGACAAGCTTTTGATGAATTGCAACAATTAAAGTCGGCTACTGCGTAACATCAGTAAATTTACACGATGTTCGCTATAAGTCAGGCGAAATCATTATTGAGCAAGGCGAAGTTGGTGAGTATTTTTATTTAATTAGGTCAGGTTGGTGTACTTTAACGAGAAAAGCATCTGAGCATGCTAAAACGGTAAGATTATTAGATTTAGGTGAAAATGAGACTTTTGGTGAAGATGCTTTGTTATCTGGAGAGCCTAGAAGTGTCACGATAACGGCCTCTTCAGACATGCTGTTATCAAGAATAGATAAAGAACATTTTATTAAACTGATTAAAACACCTGCTTTAAAATATATTGAATATGCTGAGTTAGCAGATGAGCAAAATAAGGGTGTTGTCGTATTAGATATTCGGGATGCGAGTGACTATAACAAAGGGCATATAGCCGGTAGCCAAAATATGCCTTTCTTTTCTTTGCGTTTGCATGGAAAAGAGTTAAAAGCGCAAGATAAAAAAGTGGTTGTTGTTTGTAAAGATGGCGCTTTAAGTGAGGCGGCAGCATTTGTACTTTTGAAAAATAGAGTAGAGGTGAAGATTTTAATTAAAGGTATGCAGGATTTAGTTGATGTTTCTGAGGTAGTTGATACTCAAGAGCTTGCTGCTGTTAAAGAAGAAAGTGCTGAAGAGTTGCTGCAAAAAGAGAATGTAAGTTTGAAGGCAGAGATAGTGCAACTGAATGATGCGTTAATAAATCTAGCTAAGCAGAATAGGATGTTAATTAAGCAAACAGACAAATTGAAATCCGTGCTTGATAGGAAAATGTAGCTAGAGCCGGCCTAGCTTACACAGTAAGGAATTACTGTGTAAGGCGGCACAGGCAATCAAAGGGAGTAAATCCTTATTTGATTTTAGCCTCTTTGTACATAACGTGCTTGCGTACAACAGGATCGTACTTTTTCATTTCCATTTTTTCTGGCATCGTACGTTTATTTTTATCAGTAGTATAAAAATGACCTGTATTTGCAGATGAAACTAATTTAATTTTTTCGCGCATGTTAAAAACCTCTTAAACTTTAATTCCACGTTGACGCATATCTGCAAGAACAGCATCAATCCCTTTTTTATCAATGATACGCATACCTTTTGCAGATAATCTTAAGCGTATCCAACGGTTTTCGCTTTCAACCCAAAATTTATGGTGATGTAAATTTGGATTAAAACGTCTTTTAGTTCTGTTTTTTGCATGGGATACGTTATTTCCCGTAATCGGGCGTTTACCCGTTACTTGACAAATTTTTGACATGATTTACCTCTGATGTGCCAGTGTTCTAAAGTTAGCCAAACTTTATACCAAATTTTTTGCACTAGGTAAACAACAAAATTATTTTCAATAAAAACGATAGGGCGTGTATTTAAAAGTTTTTCAGTGCTAAAACTCAGTAATAATAAGGGTTTTAGAGGAATAGTGATAAAAATATAGCTAAGTTAAAAAGTAAAATTCATGCACGTAAAAATTGACTCTTCTATAATGAGCTAAAGTTTAGCTATATTTAGTAAAGAGAGAAAACAGTGGCAATAAAACTTGGAATGGTCATGGATTCGATTGATCACATCAACATTCAGAAAGACACTAGCTTTGCTATGTTGTTAGAAGCTCAATCGCGGGGCTGGGAAATTCACTACATGGAACTTGGAAATTTGTTTTTGCGCCAAGGTGAGGCTTATGCGAATACAAAAATAATTAGCGTACAGCGAGCAGAGCAATATTATGACTGTTTAAGTGAGCAGACCATTGCATTAGAATCGTTGGACTGCATTATTATGCGTAAAGACCCCCCTGTTGATCAGGAGTATATTTACGCAACCCACATATTAGAGCAAGCAGAGGCAAAAGGGGTTTATATTGCTAATAAACCGCAATCTTTACGCGATGCCAATGAGAAATTATTTACCACTTGGTTTCCAGAGTGTTGTGTTGATACCTTAGTGACGCGGAATGCAAAACAATTACGCGAGTTTATTGCTGAGCACCAATCGGTTATTTTAAAACCCTTAGATGGTATGGGAGGCGCGTCTATTTTTCATTTGCGTGTCGGTGATCCTAATACTAGTGTTGTGATAGAAACACTGACTGAACATGGCGCACAATATGTGATGGGACAAAAATATTTGCCTGAAATTTCTGAGGGCGACAAACGCATTTTATTGGTTAATGGCGAAGTGATACCTTATGCATTAGCAAGAATTCCAGCAAAAGGTGAAACACGGGGTAATTTAGCGGCCGGTGGTTATGCGCAAGGACAAGAGTTAACAGAACGAGATCGATGGATTGCTAACCAAGTAGGCCCTCGGTTAAAAGAAAAAGGCTTAGTCTTTGTGGGTATTGATGTCATTGGTGATTATTTAACAGAAATTAATGTGACTAGCCCAACGTGCGTACAAGAATTAGACAGAGAGTTTGGTCTCAATATTTGTGGGCAATTACTAGACCACATAGAAACAGCGATAGCTTGATAGCAATGAGTAGAGGCAGGAAATGAGGGTAGTAAAGGCCAAAGATAATACACTTTTCAGTATGCTTGGAATCGCTATTATGATTCATGTCTTCCTGATTTTAGCGATTACCTTTAAAGCGCCTAGTGTTAATAAATCTGATCGCTCTTTAGAAATAACTTTGGTGACTAATTCAGCAAAAAAAGCCCCTAAAAAAGCTGAGTTTCTGGCGCAAAATAATCAAATAGGGGCAGGGGAGAAAAAGGTAAAACCTAAACCCGCAACATTAAAATTAGCGAGTTCAGGAAAGCAGCAAAAAAAACCTGCACAAAAATACGTCGCTCAACAAAAGACAGCCGCTAAAAAAGAAACTTTAACACAGCAGAAATCAGAATTTAAAATTAGAGATAGTAAAAAAACGGATAAAAATAGCGAAAAAACACCCCTTAAACTGACGATGGCGTCTTTACAAGAGCAAATTGCCGAATTAGGCGCAAAAATACGCTATCAGCAGCCAAGCAGTAAAGAAAATCGAATTAAGTTTGTTAACTCAGTGAGTGCGCATAAATATTTAGCCTCGCAGTATATTACTGATTGGCAACGAAAAATTGAAAGCATGGGGAATTTAAACTACCCCAGTATTGCTAAGCGGGCGGGGTTTACACAATCGTTAACGATGGATGTCGGTATCAAACCTGATGGGTCGATTTATAGCTTACGCATTAGAAAATCTTCAGGCTACCCTGCGTTAGATAAAGCCGCCAAACGAATTGTACGCTTAAGCGAACCATTTCCAGCTTTACCCAAAGCTTTATTGGAGGAACTAGATATATTAGTGATAACACGGGTGTGGAAGTTTACGGATAAAACCGGTGCGACTGTTAGGTAAATATTATGTTCATTTTACACAGTTCCAATAAAACAGAAAACTTGCTCGAACATCTCGCGGTTATTCTGAATACAGCACCGTTATCTTCCCCTTTTGCAAAAGAAGTGTTTCTTATCCAAAGCCAAGGGATGGAGCGCTGGCTGTCTCAGCAGCTTGCTACACATTTCCAAGTATTTGCTAATTTCGATTTTTTATTTCCAGGTAAATTTTTCAGCCAAATGGCACGAAAAATACATCAGAAATTATCGGCAGATGTTTTTGCGCGGGAATTAATGGTTTGGCGTTTTGAATTATTATTACGGGATATTGAAGAGCCTGTCTTTTCGCCTTTGAAGCATTATTTAACCGGTGAGAATACCGAATTAAAACGCTTTCAATTAGCAACCCACTTAGCGCAAGTGTTTGATCAATATCAAATGATGCGACCGCAATTGTTAGAAGGCTGGTTACAAGGAAAGCTACACTACCAAACAGGGGTAGAAAAGTGGCAACAAGCACTTTGGTTAAAAATCACTCAACAAACTGAAGAACAGCACCGTGGTGCATTGTGGCTACAAGCTATCGATAAATTTAATCAACTAGAGGAGGGGGCTTTAAGCGCACAATTACCAGAACGAATCTCTGTGTTTGGCTTAAATACCATGCCGCCGCTGTTTATGGAGTTTTTACAAGGCTTGGCGCGGCATACGGATGTGCATTTTTATTTATTAAATCCAGCACAAGCCTTTTGGGCGGATATTGTTAGTAAAAAGCAGGCTGATTTAGAAATGTTTGAAAATGGCCATCCTTTGTTAGCAAGTTTAGGGCAGCAAGGGCGTGAATTTCAGCAAATGTTGCTCGACCGTGCTTTTACTTTAGAGCTAGATAGCTTTGAAGAAAACACCAGTGAATTGAGTTTATTAGAACAAGTACAAAATGATTTATTAAATAATGAAAGCTTTGCTATGCCTTTAGAAAAAGATGATTCCATCAGTTTACATTCTTGCCATTCACGCTTGCGAGAAGTAGAAGTCTTAAAAACACAGTTATTACATGCCTTAGAAAATGATGCTGAGTTAGAACTGCGTGACATCATTGTTATGGCTCCCAATATAGAGCAGTATGCGCCTTTTATTAGTGCCGTATTTGAAGATATTCAACATGGTATTGCGGATAAGAGCTTGCGTAGCAGTAATGTTACTTTAGATGCTTTTTTAAGTTTTTTACGCTTAACACAGGGGCGATTTGGTTGGCAGTCTGTATTGGATTTGCTCGACCAAAAAGAAGTTTATACTTGCTTTGGCTTAAATGAAACGGAGGTTACTTTAATTCGACATTGGGTGGCAGAAACCCGAATACGCTGGGGGAAATCAGCAGCACATAAAAAAGAATTAAACCTACCCGAAACAGCGGAAAATACCTGGCAGGCTGGGTTAGACCGATTGTTAATGGGGTATGCAGTGGCTTCAGAAGACGATTTTTACTCTGGCATTCTGCCTTATAGAGACATAGAGGGAAATTCTGCCGATGCTTTAGGGGGCTTGTATGATTTTATCCAGCTATTATTTAAAGCAAGCAAAGAACTGGCGAGGCCACATAGTTTGCAAGAATGGTCTGAGTGTTTACTGGCGTATGCTGACTTATTATTTCCTGTGGAAAAAATGGATTCTGAGCAGCAATCAGAAAAACGTCAACTGAATGAAGTTTTACTAGAACTGAGTGATGAAATTGCTGAATTACATCAGCAACCAATTTCCTTGGCAGTTGTTTTAGCTTGGCTAGATGGGCGGGTAACAGAAACAAAATCAGCCAATGGTTTTTTACGTGGGCAACTTACTTTTTGCGCCATGTTACCTATGCGCTCCATCCCCTTTAAAGTGATTGCCCTTTTAGGTATGAATGAGGGAGAATTTCCACATAATGACCACCAATTGACCTTTGATTTATTGGCCAAAGATTTTCAAGCAGGAGACCGCTCGCGGCGTTCTGATGATCGTTACCAGTTTTTAGAGATTTTATTATCCACACGTAAGCAATTGATTATCACTTATATAGGGCAATCCATTAGTGAAAATGAAGTCATCCCTGCGTCAATTGTGATTCAAGAGTTATTGGAGGTGATACAGACACATTACCAAATTGATGATTTATTAATTAAACATCCGTTGCAAAGCTTTAGTGCCGACTATTTTAATAATAAAATGGGGCTAATCAGTTATAACCCTAGCGATTTAGCCACAGCAAAAGCCCTGACTAAGCCAGCAGAAAATAAGGCTCTATGGTGGCAAGGTGAGTTAGATTTAGAGGCGAATACACAGATTGAAATTAGTGATTTAATTGCTTTTTATCGACATCCGCAGCGTTATTTTTTACAAAAACAATTGCAAATACGTTGTCAGACAGTCATGGCAGAAGAGCCAGAAAGAGAACAGTTTAGTTTGTTAGGTCTGGATAGCTATAGCATTGATCAGGAATGGATTGCTGCACGATTAAACGATAAAGATTTATCTTTAGCCAAATTAAAAGCACAAGGGCGTTGGATTTCAGGCGAGTTAGGCGAAGTTTTATTTAATAAAAAAGCAGAAGAAATAGGCTTGTTTGTAGAAAAAATACAGGCAAAATTCGCGGGTGACTCTAAAGAAGCTGTGACTATTGATATAGAAATTACTGGCGTGCGATTACAAGGCGCGTTAGGGCAGCAATACACTAAAGATTGTTTGTTTTACCGACATGCAGCAATGAAAGGCAAAGATTTTATGCAGGCATGGATACAGCACTTAATTAGTAACCACAGTGAAAAGAAAGTAACGCACTTAATTAGTAAGGATGCTTATCTTAGTTTTATGCCAGAGCATATACAGCAAGGCGCGTTAGAAAAAATCATCAAGATTTATCAAAGTGGTCAAACGCGACCTGATGCATTTTTTACCGAAGCGGCATTTGCTTATACTAAGCAGCAAGCCGCATTAAAAACATCATCACGATCTAAAAAGCCGGCCATAACAGCCGCTAAAGAAAACTTAGCTAAGGCGGTGGAGCAAAGTTTTGAGCCTGAGTTAAAATTATTATATGAAAAGGTAGATATACTGGATGACTTGCTGGATGCCGATCTCGAAGCTTTATGTGACGATTTATTACTGCCTGCTTGGGAAAATGCGCAAGTCAAATAACTAGTTTTGTGCGGCTAATGTTCTTTTATAGGTTTCTTGAATAACGTTATCTTTAGTGCTGTGCCAGGTTTCCATTTGATACTCATTTAAAATAAGTTCCAGTGGGCTGATAGAAAATAAAAGTGGAATCTTAGCTGCAGTAAACAACTCAATAAGCCAAGGTTTATCAACAGTCCAGCCATGACTGTAAACAGTTTGTTTGTGCATAAAGGCGTTTAGTTCGGTAGCAACTTCGATAACTGATTTACCTTTTTGCTGCAATGTCTGTTTAGAAATATTATGGGTTTGTTCAGCTTCTGCGGTTCAGTGTGTCCAGTTAGAGACAGGCTTAATTAAACTACAATATTTATCGCCTGAGTTTAAGATAATGCCGATTTCAATCGGATATCTGGTACACCCAAAGCCAGAGGCTTCTATGTCAATAATATGTGGAATCATGGGTCTATAAAATAAGATTATTTTCTTCAATTATACGGACTTACAAAAAATGAAGGGACTATTTAAGCTGCCACTTTTTTCTGAAAAATAAGCTATATTTATTTAGTCTTCTTTTAGATTCTTAGTAACTGATGTTACGTATAAGTAACAAGGCATAATTATTCTAAGATGTGAATTGTCATGGTAGGGGCAATCCCCAATGCCAGTAAGTTAAGCGTAACTAATTAATTACAAAGAGCTTTTATAGGCTGAAAAATGAATATCATTCTTACGCTGAAAATCAGGGAAACGGAGCGCAGCGAAGTGATGATTTTTAGTCCGCAGTAGGCGACAGGGAAATTCGCCAATCCGAAGTGAACTGGTCAGTTCGCTCGGGAGGTAAGTAGTTATCCCGACAGCCGTCAAGTCATTTGAGGTAGACTTAACGAAGCAGTGTTTTTTGCGTAGTTGAGTTGGACGCAGGACGAACTGGGGCTCCCATAAATCGCTCCGTGCTGAATGAAGAT
>JAJJBE010000026.1 GCA_020996635.1 Bathymodiolus brooksi methanotrophic gill symbiont | reverse complement strand
CTGTCGGGATAACTACTTGCCTCCCGAGCGAACTGACCAGTTCACTTCGGATTGGCGAATTTCCCTGTCGCCTACTGCGGACTAAAAATCATCACTTCGCTGCGCTCCGTTTCCCTGATTTTCAGCGAAAGTAATTAATTTTATTAGGATATTTAAATGAACCCTTCTGTTATTAATGTTGAAGTAAAACAGGAATACATATTAAAGTTAGCTTTTGATAATAAGGAAACAAGGCTTTTTGATACCAGTTCTTTTTTAGACAAAGGAATATTCAATGAGCTAAAAGATATTAATTATTTCAAACAAGTAAAAGTAGCCTTTGGCGCTGTTGAATGGCCACACGAACAAGACTTTAGTAAAGACACGCTTTATTTATTAAGCATTCCTTATAAAAATTAAGTTTACAGCTCTTTTAGCCTGTTGAAGCTCACCTTTTTCTATAAATACTTAAGCGAAATAATAGTTTTCATTCCAATACTAAAACAATGAAAACCATAAAAAAAGAAAAATCACCGTACATATACGCTAATGCTATGACTGTAGCCACTGCTATAGCTGCTTTCGCCAAAATAGAAGCTGACACCCCTACCCCTATCGTCATACGCACCAGGCGAGGACGACCACGCAGGCGAGTCAGGCGTATTTGGAAAAACCGCACTATCAATAGTAGGGCGCTTATACCCCCGACTCTCATAAAGCCTATTACAGCCATACCCCCCTTCTGACATAACATCATTGCCCTTGCTGTCAAACAAAATGGTTTTACCATTGGAGCAAACCACTAGACTTTGCAGTTCTTTTAACGTCGGTACGCGCCAATCTGAATAGCCTGCATAATGGGTCATTTTTGCTTGATCCAGTGCTTTTTTCCATGAATATTTAGTTGCCTTTCCCTTACAAGTGCCGCCCGACCATGCTTGCCCTAGACTACAGCGCATCCATTGTAAGTTAGTTTTTTTATCGACTACTGTTCCATTTTTTTTATTATAAAACTGTAAATATGGGTCAAAAACCTTATCTTTTTCTACTCTAATTCGCAATGGTAAAGCAAAACTAAAGCTCTTCTTCGTGTTATTTTCTAGTACTACCAGTGCATTATCTGGTAGTTTTTTTATTATCAGCCCTTCCCAATGCTTTCTAACTAACCAGCCATCCAAACAAATTTTACAACTCGTTGCGCTGTGCCGAGCTTCCTAGCTTTTTGATAATAGCGCGCATCAATGTCTATCTCCAAAACTAACTTCTCAGCTATTTTTATATTTTCTTTTACCTTTTCCTCATAAGCACACGGAATTTTACAATTTTGTAAATATTGATGATGAGCAGCAATCGTACTTAACTTTTGCGTACGCGCATAATGCTTATCATCCAGTTGTTTTTGTACTGCCTTATACGCTATTTCTGCAGCTGAACTATAGGCACATGGTGATTGGCAATTTTTTAAATACTGCAAATAAGCGGCTGTCGTATGTTCCGCCTTAGCTTTAGCATAATCGGCACTATCCTCCTTTTTTTGTTTGGCTAAAATAAACTGTTGGTTTTGATATAACAAAGCTTTTTCAAATTCATTTTCAGCTGTTTTTTCTAAGATGGAGGGAGCAATTGTCACCCCTATTTTTTGTGCCTGTAAGCGAATTTGTTTAGCCGTTTTTCTAGCTTGCTGTAAAATTTTCTCGGCATGTTGTTTTTATTGATTGTTCGTGGCTAATTCTTGCTGCTTTAAAGCACGCGCTAACTGTTGTTCTGTTTGTTTTTGCTGCGCTCGTATTTGTTTAAGTTGCTCAAGTACCGCTTGTTGTTCAGCAGCTTTATTAACCGGTAGACCATTAAAATAAATATCATCGGTTAATGAGTGGCTTTCCCACGTAACTTTTTGATTTTGTGTGCTTTTCTTTACTGAGCGGCGTACCGATTTAAATAAACTCAGTACTTCCAGCCCTTTTTGATCTAAAGCCTGTAACAAACCCGCTGTATATGGACTATTACGCTGCCCTACCCCATCACTCGCCACACTTCCGGGACTGGTAGCAAATGAAATTAAACTTCCTACTGGCGCACGGCTTTCTGCCAAGCCTTTAGAGCCGCCTCTAAAACTTTTAAACGGGTTATCCCGACAAGCATCCAATAATATAAAATTAATCGGATTTTTGGCCTCTTCTAGTTCAGCTAATATCCAGTTTAATTTAACCGCATCATTTTCTACATCTGCCTTGCTTTGAAATTTTGCACCCAGCGGTATTAAATAGTTAGTGCCATTAATTTGCATACCGTGCCCTGCATAGAAAAATAGCCCCAAACCACCGTGTTTAAGTTGTTGTTTAAACTCTCGCACGGCACGTTTTATTTCATGTTTATTCGCGTTTAATAAAGCACTGTCATTGATTAACTTAAAATTTAGTTTTTTTAATTTCTCAGCTAAATCATTGGCGTCATTTTCAGGGTTTTCTAAATAAGAGGCCCCGCTATAATCAGCATTCCCAATAACCAAGGCAGTACGTTGTTTACTTTGAATTGGTAATTGTTGCACTACTCGTTGAAGCCCACGTTGTACTTTGGCATTATCTGTTGTACTTTGTTTGCCATTATTAGCACAGCTTAATAATAAAGCTGTCAGCATGATAATAATTAGTCGAGATAACATATTTTTTATAGTCATTTAAAAATTTTTTAAAGCTTTCTGATGAAGGGCTTAATTTTATTCACCTCACCCCAACCCCAATGCCAGTAAGTTAAGCGCAAGCAATTGATATTATTAGAGTGGTTAAAAAAACCTCGTTTTTATACCAAAAAACTCTATTGGTATTAATATGTTACGCTTAACTTACTGGCATTGACCCCAACCCTCTCCTTCAGGAGAGGGGGTAAAACGTATTTAAATTGCATACTCCAAAATAAACCCAATAAAAATAGTTAGACCAAACCAGTTGCTATTTAAGAAAGCGTTAAAACAATCTGCTTTATCACGGTAAAAAATAAGCTTTTGCTGATAGATAAAAAACAGGCTACTAATGGTTAATACAGAATAATAAATCCACGATAGATTTTGCATACAACCAACAGCAATTAAAAGACCTAAAATAATAAGCTGCAGCACAGCCATAATCTGTCGATCATAATCACCAAATAATATGGCGGTTGATTTAACGCCTATTTTTAAATCATCTTCCTTATCCACCATGGCATACATAGTGTCGTAAACCAGCGCCCATAAAACCACGGCTAAATACATCACCCAAGCAACAGCCGGAATTTCATTGGTTTGCGCGGCAAAGGACATCGGTACAGCCCAACCAAAAGCAATGCCTAAGTAAGCTTGTGGCAATTGCGTATAACGTTTCATAAAGGGGTACGTTGCAGCTAAAAAGACACCTCCAAATGACAGCATAATCGTATAAGTATTTAATAATAAGACCAATGCAAATGCAGACAAACAAAACACGGCAAAAACAATCAGCGCTTCTTTAGGCGCGACTTTACCGGCTGCAATAGGGCGTAATTTTGTACGTTCGACATGCGGATCAAAGTCTCTATCAGCATAATCATTAATAATACAACCTGCAGCACGCATCAATACAACACCTGCACAAATAACCAACAAAACTAATAAATCAGGTTGTCCTTCACTTGCAACCCAAAGCGCCCAAACGGCAGGCCATAAAAGTATTAAAATGCCAATGGGTTTATCAAATCTAGCTAACAGCCAATATTGACCGATTCTATCAACTATTTTTTCATTTACTGTCATTTTTTACTCATCTATCAATCTATTAAAAATACGGAACAATATACTCTTTATTTTTTACCAAGCTAAATGGCTAACTAAAGATAAAACAATAACTTGAAGAAAACTGCACGTCTAAAATCCTTCATTTTTTAAAGGCCATACTTAAACTTACCTTTAAGTAATTCTACTAAATGATTGAAAAATAATAAAATAATATTTGTCAATCCTATAAAAAGAGCATATCATTAATACAAATTCCTTATTTTTTAACTAGTTGAGGAGTTTACCTAATGTAAGTAATTAATTAGGAAAAGGCCATGCTACATATAATCAATCACTTCCCTCTTCAGCATTCTTTTTTAGAAAAGACCCATACTGGCGATACTATTATGCTAAAAGATGATGCCGTTTATGCGTTAACAAAAGAAAATTTACGTGAATCATTTATCAAAAAAAGCTTTACACGCTTTAATTTATGCGTAAAAAAATCAGATTTACTATTACGTAATATTGCTAATCACGAATTAATCCAAGGCGTGTCAGTTATTGATGAGTTTGATGAGTCAACAGAATACTAAGCACACAATATTGCATTTTTATCATGTAACTTAGGCGCGCCATTCCTACTTCATGAAACATTGGGATGTCCTATCGCCAATCTTCATTCAGCACGGAGCGATTTATGGGAGCCCCAGTTCGTCCTGCGTCCAACTCAACTACGCAAAAAACACTGCTT
>JAJJBE010000015.1 GCA_020996635.1 Bathymodiolus brooksi methanotrophic gill symbiont | reverse complement strand
CAATTCAGCAAGTTAATGCCTTTCACTGAACGATTAACACAATGATCATAATGCCAACAAATGAGGTCGTTCTCCTTGCTATGTGGCTTTTCTTGGAGGGTGTCATCAAAAATTAAAACACCCTCATCCGTTTCAATTTCTCTCACTGTTTTTTTGATCACCTTCCCAAGCTCTTTAGAGGTGAAATCTTGTTGAGAAAGAAACCGAAGGCTTGCGCACAACGCATTAATGTTAACGATGCCCGAGGGCTTGCGCCTAGTTTAACCTCTTCTGCACCCCGTGTTGCAGCAACAATATCAACAATATAACACTTTAATTCCTCACTAATACGCACTTGTTTTACTTGTGCTTGTAAGGATTGTAATTCTGAAAATTTAAGACAAGCTTGTAATGACTCAACAGGCTGTGCTTCGGGCAAAGGGTAAGTACCATGAAAATCAACAGAATTTTGTGTTGCTATCACAAAAAATGGTTTTGGCAGTTGATAAATATGTCGCTCAATACTGACCTGCTGCTCCGCCATTGCTTCTAATAAAGCAGATTGAGACGCGGTGAAGCGCGATTAATTTCATCTGCTAATAGAATATGACAAAAAATTGGCCCTTGCTCAAAATGAAAAGCCTGTTTTTGCGGATTAAAAATAGACGAACCTAAAATATCCGAAGGCAATAAATCAGGAGTAAATTGCACTCGTTGAAAATCTGCTTCACAAGATAAAGCCAATGCTTTTGCTAAAGTGGCCAGGCACATCTTCAAGTAAAACATGCCCAGCACTACTAAAAGCCGCTAACAACCATTGTAATTTGCGTTCTTGCCCAAAAATAACCTGACTTAAATTTTTATGCAACCGAGTAAGCAGCTCTCTTACTTGCTCAAATTCCAAATTTAAATTTACTATTTTTTAAAGGGCTTTTACTTGCTCTAATACTGCTTGCGCCTGTCCTTCATGAGATACCCCGTAAAGTGTTGCGACAAGACTTCCAGCTTTATCAATAATAAAGGTAGATCGTAAAATCGCCATTTTTTGTATGCCGTTTTTTTCCTTCATTTGCCAAACACCATAATTTTCACAGATCTCACCACTCTCATCTGCCAATAAATCTAATTTTAAACTGTATTTTTTGATGAAATCCATATGACTATGGCAAGAGTCTTTACTCACCCCTATCACTATGGTATCAAGCGCTAAAAAATCAGCCGCTAGTGTCGTAAAATCATTTGCTTCAATCGTACATCCTGGCGTGTCATCTTTAGGATAAAAATATAAAACAATATTTTTGCAGCCTTTAATTTTCGCTAACTCAATCAATTCATTATCTTGATTAAGCGCGCTAAAGTCGGGAGCTATTTGACCTTGTTTTAACATTGCAACACCTCATATTTTACTTATCTGATTAATTTTTTGATTATACTGCTCAATATCCATTACACCACTAAAACCTTCTTTTTTATGCTATCTATCAAAGAAATAGGTTCTAGGTACTTCCCCATACCATTGTTTATCTATTACATATCGTAGAGCTGTTGAGTTATCTTCTGCGAAGCCCTTGTGCTCAAGTTTTGAGAGTTTTTTTGCTTAATAACCTCCATTTCAGCCAAACAAAACCCGCAAAAAATACTATGGAGTGATTAAGCGAGAGGGTTTCTATTCCTTCCCGTGGATTAGTTTTATAGGCTTTTCATTCAAATTAGCAAAGATTTTCACTTGCTCAAATGATAAATGATCAGCACTATCTTTTGCATAATAAGCAGTTTGTATGATGCCATTTTCATCCACTAAAAAATCAGCTGGTAAGGTGCTTATTTTCCCCTGTAATGAACTTGGAAAATACCCTTTAATCATCATGGCATATAATAAAGTAGGCATTTTTAAAAACATACTTTTCACTGCTTTCAATAAAGAGTATTTAATAGCAAATTCACGATAATATTTCCCCTCTTCATCCGCTAATATATAAAAAGGCGCAGCATACCTTTTACTATGTTGTTTTAGGTTTTGCAAAGGAGAATCAAAAATAGCGATAATAGTAAAATTATCATCTAATTCTTGCCAGCGAGAAATTAATTGATGAATTCTTAACTGACAAAAAGGGCAAGCAGAAAAACGAAAAAAAGATAACATATATCGTTTTCCTTGCATATTTTTTATATCAAACTGCTTACCGTTAATACTCGCCAAATTAAGTGCTGTTATTTTATCCCCACGTTTATATGGCATATTTATTTTTTTGTTGGCTAAATAATTCATACGATAAAATATTTTTAATCGTCATCCAAAAACCCTTACCCATAACTACTTCAGGTTTTAACTCCGTGATTTGAATTGTTTTTACATTGATAGCAACAGCCTTTTCAGATGCCTGCTCTATTCTTGCTGCTTTCTGCTGTTGCACCTGTTCGTACGATGCAAAAGAACGTTTTAACATAGCCGAGTATTCTGCATACTCCGCTGAAGTCAGTGCTTTTTTCAGAACATGTCGACGCTTAGTGGATGAGCTTTTAGGTGAACTACACATATTATTACCCTCTAACTTTTAAATTGATTACATCAAGTAATTTTCCCCGTTTGGTTTTATTCTCACAGTTTAAATTTCTTTTGTTTACTAGTTAGTCATTACTCGTATTCAAACCTTACAAAATAATTTTTCACCTATTCCCTAAAACGCCTCATCCACCTGAAAAGACATTAACTCCCTGGTCACAGGGTGATTAAACGCAATAAATTCTGCATGTAAATGCAATCGTATACCTTGTCGCCCATATAAATCATCACCCACAATGGGGCAATTTAACCCTTTAATATGTGCAGAATGCACTCTTAGCTGATGCGTTCGCCCTGTTAGTGGGTAAAAATACACTTTAGTTTGATTATGCTTACGTTCTATCACTTCCCATCGCGTACTTGCTTTGCGACCATGTTCATAGCAAACTAGCTGCCTTGGCCTGTCATCAATATCTAAACGTAAAGGTAAATCAATCACACCCTTATCAGCTGCAAGCAAGCCATCTAATAAAGCGACATAACGCTTTTTAACAGTGCGCTTAATAAACTGTTTTTGTAATTGTTTATGTGCTTCTTTTGTTAATGCAATTAACATTAAACCCGAGGTAGCCATATCTAAACGATGCACAATCAAGCCGCCTTTTGCTTCTGGGTAAGCTTGCTGAATACGCAACAACACAGAATCTTGTATATTTTTACCGGGCACTGATAAAAATTCTGCGGGTTTATTGATCACTAGCATCACCTCATCCTGATAAATAATTTCCAGTTGTTTACCTTCCGCTGGATTATTTAACAAAGGATTATCATCTAACGCCATACCATCGAGCATATGCCCTAAAATTGGCTGACATTTTCCTTGGCAAGCAGGATAAAAATTAAGGTGTTTTCTAATTTCCGATTTAGGCGAAACACCCCACCAAAATTCAGCTAATGCTAAAGGCTGCATAGCTTTTTTAAATGCATACTGTAAAAGTTTAGGCGCGGCACACTCGCCAGCTCCCGCAGGGGGAATAACTTGTGTTGTTTGCTGGAAAATATCTAATAGACTTTTTTTAATGCCTTTACTATTTAAAAATTGATACTGCTTAAAAATCTGTTGCTGTAAATCTGCTGATAGCTCTTTACGTTGATTTTTTAAACTCTCTAATTCAGCTGTTTGTTGCTGAAGATTTTTTTCTGCGATTAAAATTTTTTCCTGCCAATAATGAGTTAAATCACGCAATTGTAATTTTTCTTTAATACTTTGTTGGCCTAACTGCTTTTTTAGCTGTAATAAATCATGACTGTTTAATTCCTTTTCTGCTTTTTCACGTGCTAATTTTCTTATTTTTCGCCCTGCAATAATTTTTTCTCTATGCGCTTTAATCGCTAACTCAGATGCAACTATTTCAGCATCTAAAAGAACTTTACTTTCATTAATAAGTGGTGATTTCTCTAAAGCAGTAATTTGCTCGGTCAGTTGATTAAGACTCTTCTGTCCCTTTATAAAAAAGCCCTCTTCTACAAATAAATCAAAAACAGGTGGCACAAAATAATCCTGTTTACTTTGGTCAGCCAGTTTCCCCGAAAAAGCAGATAAATAACCTAATTCCCCCGCGTTATTTCTGACTAATAAAACCCCAAACATTTTTCCTGCAGCCGATTCTAAATCTGCTGTTAAACCAAAATTATGTTGCCATTGCTGTTGAGATTTTAAATGTTCCTGTAGCTCTTGCGCTGCTAAGATACATAAAGGGTGTGGCTGATAATAAAAAGGGAAGGTAAATTTTTCAGGTAAATTAAAACCATCAACCGATGCTTTAAAAGCGGTAAAATAAGACATATTTAGCTCTTTTGAAAAATGAGTGGGTAAACTATAATCTACTGACCTTAAAAGTTATAGACTCTTATCTTTATTATGATGACAGAATTATTTCAACAAGCCCTCCATATTAACACCCCTTGGTTGATTAAA
>JAJJBE010000034.1 GCA_020996635.1 Bathymodiolus brooksi methanotrophic gill symbiont | reverse complement strand
AAAACATCAAGAAAGTGAAGATAAGCGAATAGAGCAGCTTAACCTGTTTTAGTTACCCTTGCACCCTTGGGTGCTCAATGAATCAGCCCGCTTTGAGCGGTTCACGGTTTTCAAGCCTCCGGCTTTGCCGGAGGTATTTGACTTTGTGCGTAGAATTGTTAGGGGTGTGCAGGGAATAACTTCGGGAGCTTGTTTCATGCACGTTCCTTAGCTACTTAATTAAGGAAAAGACATGG
The DNA here is from genome assembly GCA_020996635.1 of Bathymodiolus brooksi methanotrophic gill symbiont. Lineage (GTDB taxonomy): Bacteria > Pseudomonadota > Gammaproteobacteria > Methylococcales > Methylomonadaceae > Methyloprofundus. The sequence goes on along the minus strand of JAJJBE010000034.1, from coordinate 14,411 downwards.
TAGAGCAGAGTTTTTATTGGCATGACTATGAAACCTTCGGTGTAGACCCAAAACGAGATAGAGCCGTTCAGTTTGCTGGTATTAGAACTGATTTTGATTTTAATGTCATTGGTGAGCCACTTGTTATTTATTGTAAACCTACAGATGATATGTTGCCGCAGCCAGAGGCTTGTGTTGTAACTGGCATTACACCTCAGTTAGCAATGGAAAAAGGAATTTGTGAGGCTGAGTTTATTGCTGCCATTCACCATGAAATGTCTAAGCAAGCAACTTGTACGCTAGGGTATAACAATTTACGATTTGATGATGAGGTGACGCGTAACCTTCTTTATAGAAATTTTTATGACTCCTACGCAAGAGAATGGCAACGAGGTAATTCACGCTGGGATTTGATTGATTTAATACGAACAATGTATGCCTTACGTCCTGAAGGTATTAAATGGCCTGTTAATGAAGAAGGAAAGGTAAGTTTAAAATTAGATCAGCTAACGATAGAAAATGGCATTGAACACGCAGCAGCGCATGATGCGCTCTCGGATGTTTATGCGACAATAGAGTTAGCTAAGTTAATAAAACAGGATCAACCTAAGTTATTTCAATTTCTGTTGGATAATCGAGGAAAAAAAGCAGTTTCTAGTTTATTGCAGTTAGGTAGTTTTAAGCCAGTGATACATGTTTCTGGAATGTATGGTACAGATAAGCAGTATTTAGCAATGGTATTGCCTTTGTGTCAGCATCCGACTAATAATAATGGTGTTATCGTTTATGATTTATCTATTCCACCAGATGATTTATTACAGCTTTCAGCCGAAGAAATTCATACGCGATTATTTACTGCAACAGTAGATTTACCAGTAGGAGTTGAGCGGATTCCATTAAAAACGGTGCATATTAATAAATGCCCTGTTATTGCACCCTTGAATGTTTTACGCGCTGAAGATGCAATAAGATTAAATATCAATGTAGAGTTAGCTATTACACATGCAAGGCAGATAGAAGAGTCTGCCAGCTTACTAGCGATAATAAAAGATACTTTTTCTATGGGGGTGGAGTATGAGCCTATTACAGATCCTGATTTAATGATCTATACAGGAGGTTTTTTTACTGCACGAGATAAAGCCGTTTCTGAGGAGATACGAGGGCTTAATGTAGAGCAATTAAGTGGTTATGAAATTGTGTCAGATGATGCTAGATTGGCAGAGATGTTTTTTAGGTATAAAGCGCGAAATTACCCAGAAACATTATCTGATATAGAATATAAAAAATGGTTAGGCTTTTGTTATTCACGACTTTCAGATGATGTGAATGATGGTTTTATAGGGTTTTTAGACTATGAGAAAAAACTATCGGAACTTAAGCTGCAGGATGGTGTAGATCCTAGTTTAGTAAAAGTATTGCGGGAGTATGCAGAAGAATTAAAAATAAAGCTGGAGCTGAAATAGGCTGAAAGGATTTTGAGATTTTATTTAGTTTTATTTAGTTTTATTTAGTTTTATTTTTTTTATAAAAACAATATGAGATTTTGAATTTATATCCTGCCATGTTCTTCCCTCTTTCTGCCATAAACACCAAAAAATGCCTAAACCAAAAGTCAGCCATGAAATAAGGGCGGTTATAAATCGAGTGAATGCCTGAAACCAAGTGATTTTAGCATCCGTATTACTGATTAAATGCAGGTTCCAAGCTTGCATTCCTAATGTTTGCCCGCCGTGAGTCCAAAACCAAGCTAAAAAAATAAAGCTGATACTAAGTAGGTACAGGGGGAAGAGAATAGGTGATTGAATTGCTTCGCCATCATTAAAAGGAAGCAATAGAGCTGTAGCTAAAAAGAACAATGCAATGATGAGCATGACATCATAAAAAATAGCAGCAGTATATCGAAAAAAGCCCGGTCTTTCAGGGGATGAAAGACCGGGCTTTTTCGTTTTTGTATTCAATTAAACTTTAAAGAGAGCTAGTTTTTGGCCAATAAACATACAATAGCCCATCAGTGCGCCGAGCATAATTAATGAGTAGAAAAAGGGTGGCTTATGAAACAAAAGCATAAATAAGTCAGGTATAAAAATACTCGCCAAGAAAGGATGGTCTAATAGTATTTCTGCAATTTTTTTAAGCATGGCTTCCCCCATTTATGTTCATTTTTGTAGAACTTAGTTGGTTATTATTTTAACTTATAACTAAGTATCAAGTAATTTGTACAATAATAAAATATCTAGTCGCTAATTCTACTATATAATTTAACCTATTGTAATAAATAATCCATTATCTGTATGCTTGTTGAACTGCCAAGAGCAACAGCTAAAAGGCTCTTTGGTCATTGTGTAATGGCTCAGGCTGTAAGCTTGGTTACTTGTTTACGTACTATTAATAGCCAAAAGGAAGAGAAAATTTTTAATTTTTTTAAAAAAATAATAGCTAAGACTAGTGATAAAGAGATTGCTGTTACTGAAAGTAGCACTGAAAATCTTAGTGTGAAAAATCATTCTAGTTTAAAGCCTAAGATTTATACTCGTACTGAGCATAATGTTTCGCGTAAGCAAATTAGTGAGCATGCTCTGAAGGTTTTATATCGCTTAAAAAGTGAAGGTTATGACGCTTATTTAGTGGGTGGCTGCGTCAGAGATTTGTTATTAGGGCGAGAGCCTAAAGATTTTGATGTTGCGACCAATGCGACACCTGAACAGGTTAAACAAGCTTTTCGAAATTGCCGTTTAATTGGTCGTCGTTTTCGTTTAGCTCATGTGTTTTTTGGTCGTGAAATTATTGAAGTGGCAACATTCAGAGCGGCGGGTGATTCAGATAAGGCTGCACCAAAAGTCGATAGTGATGGACGATTATTAAGAGATAACAATTACGGTACGATTGAAGAAGATGTGATGCGCCGTGATTTCACAGTGAATGCCTTATATTACAATATCAAAGACTTTTCTATTGTCGATTATGTCGGTGGTATGGATGATCATCGTGCTGGTCTTATGAAATTAATTGGTGACGCAGAAACACGTTTTCGTGAAGATCCAGTGCGCATGATTCGTTTAGTTCGATTTTCCGTTAAATTGGGTTTTTCTGTTGATGAGAAGTGTGAAAAACCTATATTTCAAATTGCCGATCTATTAGCTAATATTCCTGCTGCAAGATTACACGACGAAGCACTCAAGCTATTTTTATCGGGCTATGCTTTAGAAACGTTTGAAATGTTAAGGCATTATGGTTTATTTGAATATCTTTACCCGAGTGCTGAAAAAAGCTTATCTTTTGAAGAACATGGATTTCCTAAGCAATTTATTATTAAAGCACTGGAAAATACCGATAAGAGAATTTCTTCGGGTAAGAGTATTGCTCCTTATTTTTTGATTTCTACTTTTTTGTGGGATTCAGTTAAGCGCAATGCTGAAAAAAATATAGCTGAAGGCTTGCCAGAATCAGTGGCTTATCAACGTGCAGCCAGTGAGACTATTTCAAAACAAGTTCAAAGTACGGCGTTTCCTAAACATATTGGTATGGCAATGCGTGATGTTTGGGGGTTACAAGCTAGATTCTTATATAGAAATGGCAGTAGAGCTTATAAATTATTAGAGCACCCTAAATTTAGAGAGGCTTATGACTTTTTATTGTTGCGAGCAGAAACAGGCGGTGCTGATAAGGCATTAGCTGATTGGTGGACTGAATTTCAATCTGCTGGAGAAGCAAAGCAAAAGAAAATGGTGGTAAGTCTTAATAAATCGTACCCTAAAAAAATAATAGACGAAGACGCAAGCCCGCTTCAAAAGGCGTTAAAAATGACTAGTGTTATTGCTTATATAGGTCTGGGTAGTAACTTAGCAACACCTCGTGAGCAATTACAATCTGCACGAATAGCTATTGCTGCTTTAGATGCAACGGAAGAGTTAAAGTTTTCTAGCTTATATCGCAGCCCCCCGATGGGGCCGCAAGATCAGCCTGATTATGTCAATGCTGTAATGGCTGTCAATACTGGACTAAGCGCAATAAAATTATTGCGCAATTTGCAAAAAATAGAATTAGATCAAGGGCGAGTACGAAAAGATGAGCGTTGGGGTGCGAGAACTTTAGATCTAGATATTTTACTGTATGGCTCTGAAGTAATAGATGTTCCTGATTTAATTGTCCCTCATTATGGGATGGCTGTGCGTGCCTTTGTTTTATACCCTTTATTAGAAATTGCTCCAGACTTAGCTATTCCCGAGTTAGGCTCTGTTAATGATTGTGTTGATAAATGCCCTTTAGGTGGTCTTGAGAGATTAGTTTAATGAGCTTGTATGCAGACGTTTTACAGAAAAAATGTAAAACAATTTTAGATTTGCAAGCATTGAAGCAAGCGGGTGAAAAAATCACCTGCCTCACTGCTTATGATGCCACTTTTTCTACACTTTTTAGCAGAGCTGGGGTGGATGTTTTATTGGTAGGTGATTCATTAGGGATGGTCGTACAAGGGCATAATTCAACTTTGCCTGTTAGCATTCAAGATATGCTTTACCATACACAGTTAGTTTCTCGGGGTAATGAAGAGGCATTTGTTATTTCGGATATGCCCTTTATGAGCGCAGCAAGTCATTTAGAGGCAGCAAAAAATGCTGCTTTATTAATTCAGCAAGGCGGTGCTCATATGGTTAAATTAGAAGGTGCACGCCTTGATGTTATCAAATTTATGGTGCAACAAGGAATTCCGGTTTGCGCTCATTTAGGACTTTTACCACAATCAATTAATCAGCTAGGCAGGTATTCAGTGCAGGGTAAAAATGAAGCTGCAGCAAAGCAACTATTACAAGATGCGATTGATGTTGAACAGTCTGGAGCGCAGTTATTAATTCTAGAATGTATTCCTGCTAAGTTAGCAAAAGAAATTAGTCAAATATTGAAAATTCCTGTTATAGGTATTGGAGCAGGTGTTGACTGTGATGGGCAGGTCTTAGTCGCTTATGATATGTTAGGTATTAACTTAGGTAAGCAAGCTAAGTTCACTAAAAATTTCATGCTACAAGCAGACTCTATTTTTAATGCAGTTCTTATTTTTATTAATGAAGTTAAGCAGGGGAAATTTCCTAGCCTAAAAGAAAGTTATCAATAAAATGAAGTGTATTAGAAGCATTATTGAAGTGCGTGAACAACTTAATAGCTGGCGAAATGCTGGAGATGTTATTGCTTTTGTTCCAACCATGGGTAATTTGCATAAAGGGCATATGCAGTTAGTTGAGGATGCTAAAAAGCAAGCTGATCGAGTGGTTGTGAGTATTTTTGTTAACCCGACTCAGTTTGGAGTGGGGGAAGATTTTTCTACTTATCCGAGAACTGAAAAACAAGATAAAGAGAAGTTAGAATCTTTAGGTGTTGATCTTGTATTTATGCCTAGTGTTGCTGAAATGTATGCTACCAGCAATATAACGACGATAAGTGTTAGCGATATTTCTGAAGGTTATTGTGGGGCTAAGCGAGTAGGGCACTTTGATGGTGTTGCCACGGTTGTTAGTAAGTTATTTAATATAGTTCAGCCTCATAAAGCTTTTTTTGGTGAAAAGGATTTTCAGCAATTAGCTGTTATTCGAGCGATGGTATTAGATTTAAATCTACCTATAGAAATTGTTCCTGTTGCCATTGTACGCGAGAGTAGTGGACTGGCAATGAGTTCACGCAATGGTTATTTAAGCAGTGAACAAAAAGAGTTAGCGGCTCAGCTTTATGTTTCTTTATCTGTCGCTAAAGAGAAAATTTTATTAGGGCAGGCTGATTATTCTGAAATTGAACAACAAGCTTGTTCTAAGCTTACAAAATCAGGTTTTGAACCTGATTATTTTTCTATTTGTAGGCAGTTAGATTTAAAAAAGGCAGGGAAGGCAGATAAGAACTTAGTTATTTTACTAGCAGTTATATTAGGAAAAACTCGCCTTATTGATAATTTGCAAATAAATCTGTAGGTTTTGTGCGTAATGAAGATAAAGGTATAAACTCGTGACTAAGGAGCGTGCACGAAACAATCTCCCGATTTCTAACTAGTCTTTTTGCACCAGGAAGGCGGCTCTCATTCGTTGCGTAGAATAACTATGCGCCTCATGAGAGCAACCTTCCTGGTATAAAAATCCTGCGTTATAACTTCGGGATATTATTCCGTGCACGTTCCTAAAGTAAGCAAGCTGAAAAAAATACCAATGAAATACTTAATTCGTTATAATAGTTAGTTCTAAAGAATTTATAGATAAAGAAAGATTAATATGCACACGACTATGCTTAAAGCAAAATTACACCGAGCAACAGTAACCCACGCAGAGTTAGGTTATGAAGGTTCGTGCGCAATTGACGGTAAGATTCTTGATTATTCAGGTATCAGGGAGTACGAGCAAATTCAAATTTACAATGTAAATAATGGTGAGCGTTTTACCACTTACGCTATTAGAGCGGAAGATGGCTCAGGTATTTTTTCTGTTAATGGTGCGGCTGCACGCCTAGTTTGTCCGGGTGATTATATTATCGTTTGTGCGTTTGCAACATATAATGAAGAAGAATTGCAAAAATATGAGCCAAACTTGATTTATTTTAATGATGACAATGAAATGGTTAGAACTAGTCATTCAATTCCAGTTCAAGCCGCTTAATCTAGTTATATTTTTGTTAACTTTTCTTGGTTAATATTTCTTAAGTTTCTGATTTATTTTTGGAAATTAGAAACTCCTATGTTTTTCTCAGTTTAAAGCATAGTTTTTTAGCATTAGGTTTTGTTTTTTTGTGATGTTAGCCAAGCCAATGATTTTTCAGTGGATTGCAATGGTTTATATTCTGCCCCTACCCAGCCTAAATAGTTAGATTTTTCAATACTATTGAATAGTGCATCAAAATCAATCTCTCCTGTTCCAGGCTCGTGCCTAGTTGGGCTGTCAGCAAATTGAATATGGCCAATTTTATCTGCATAAGTTGAAATAAAAAGTTTAGGGTCTTCATGCATTTTATAAAGATGATAAATATCATATTGCATGAATAAGTCAGGGTGCTTTATTTCATTAATAATATCTAACATTTGGTTGCTATTATGAATAATGAAATGCGGCATATCATAAGTATTGATCGCTTCAAAAATGGTTTTAATGCCTAAAGGCGAGAAGGCATTGAGTGCCAATTTAAGGTTTTCTTTAAATATATTTTGGTAGCTTGTTAGTTTTTTTTCATCAAAGCAGCAACCGGGTAAAATATTAATGGCTTCTGGTTTTAGAATTTTGGCATATTCAACCGTTGTAGCTAGCGCCTTTTGAAATTGGTGCTGTTTTTCTGGGACAGCCGCTAATCCTTCGCCGCCTTGCAATAAATCATCGGCAGCTACATTAAAAATTACCAGCTTTAACTGGTTATTATCTAATTCATTTTTTAATTTGAGCGCATCCATTTCATAAGGGAATTGAATTTCTACCGCATCAAAACCATGCTTTTTTGCCGCTTTAAACCGCTCAATTAAGGGTAACTCGGTAAATAATAAGCTTAGGTTCGCTGTAAATTTGAGCACTTTATTCTTCTACCGCTAAAGGGTTCTCATCAATGAAATTACCTAATCTAGCAAAGTCAGCAAGAGGAATGGTTTCTGCGCGTACTTTTGAGTCTATGCCTAATTCAGTAATATGTTCTTCTAGAATTAATTTTCTTAAAGAGTTACGCAAAGTTTTACGCCGTTGTGAAAAGGCAGCAGTGACGACTGTATTCAAAGATTTAACAGAGTTAATCTCGACAGGAGGTTCCTCAAAAGGCTCTAAGCGTACGATAGAAGACATGACTTTAGGTGCAGGGTCAAAACTTTCAGGAGGTACGTCAAATAAATGCTCGGTCCTACAGTAATATTGCATCATGACACTTAAACGTCCATATTTTTTACTACCCGGTTCTGCACAGATTCTATCCACGACTTCTTTTTGCAGCATAAAAGTCATATCCGCAATACGCGGGATATTAGCTAATAAATGAAACATTAAAGGCGTGGAGATGTTGTACGGTAAATTACCTAGAATATGTAGCTTTTCATTTTCTACGGCTAGGCTAGAGAAGTCAAAACGCAAAGCATCTGCGCTATGAATGGTTAAGTTATCAAATTTATCAAATTTATAATCTAGGTATTTGACTAAATCTCTATCTAGCTCAACAACATCTAATAAAATACCACTTTCTAGCATAGGTTCTGTTAAAGCACCTTGCCCTGGGCCAATTTCCACCCAATGCTGATCTTTAGAATAGGAGAGGGAACCTAAAATATTATCAATAATATAGTGGTCATGTAGAAAATTTTGTCCAAATCGTTTACGTGCTCTGAGTGCCATAGTAATTTTTTAAGAGTGATTTGCCATTTCAATGGCTGTTTGTAAAGCGAAAATTAAGCTATTAACATTTGCTTTGCCCGTTGCTGCAAGCTTTAATGCAGTCCCGTGGTCAACGGATGTTCTAATGATCGATAAGCCTAAGGTGATATTAACGGCATTGCCAAAACCTTTGTATTTTAAAACAGGTAGCCCTTGGTCATGGTACATTGCAAGAACGGCATCGGCCTGTTTTAAGTACTTATCGGTGAAGACAGTGTCTGCGGGAAAAGGACCTTGAACATTCATACCGAGTTTTTTACAGTGCTCTAAAACAGGTTCAATGGTTTCAATTTCTTCACGGCCTAAGTGGCCTCCTTCACCTGCATGAGGGTTTAATCCACAAACTAAAATATTCGGCTTTTTAAGGCCAAAGCGATTCTGTAAGTCAGTATTTAGTATTTCAATAACACGAGTAAGGCAGGGCTGAGTAATAGCTGAGCTGACTTCGGATAAAGGCAGATGCGTGGTAGCTAATGCAACACGTAAACCCTCCGTTGCAAGCATCATTACTGGGTGGCCACCTGTTATATCAGCAATATATTCCGTATGGCCAGTAAAATCCATACCCGCATCGTTAATGATTCCTTTATGCACTGGAGCTGTTACCATGGCTGAAAATAACTCTGATAAACAGCCTTTGCTAGCGACCTCAATTATCTTTAAAACATAGCTGCTATTATCTTTATTGAGTTGTCCTGCAGTACATTGTTTGGGCAAATAACAAGGCAAAACAATCAGCTCGCCAGGCGTATGTTTTTTTATTTCATGTTCTGAATTAAATAGTTTAATGCTTAGAGGCAAGTTTAATTGTGTCGCACGCTGCTGAAGTAATTCAGGATCAGCAAGGGTAATAAGTTGGCAATTTAGTGGATTTTGTGCGAGTTGGATGCATAAATCAGGGCCAATTCCAGCTGGCTCTCCAGAGCATAAGGCAATACGGTGAATTTTTTTTTGCACGGCATCTTGTATGTTAGTTTGTAATGTTTTATTTTACCATCAAACAGGCTGCACTATTTTGTGGATTATCATTATAATGATAGCCATTCAATGATAATTTTTTAAAACTTAAATATTTAGGTAAAAACATGCATAAACCATCAATTATCTCTCGCTTAGGAGAGTTTATTGTTAACCACCCGTGGCGAGTTTTATTAATTACATTGGTTTTAGTGGCAGGAAGCGCTTCAGGGCTAAAAAATGTAGAGTTTAATAATAATTACAGAGTGTATTTTAGTGAAGATAATCCACAATTATTAGCTTTTGATACACTGCAAAAAACTTATAGTAAAAGTGACAATGTCATGATCGCGATAGAACCTGAAAATGGGGATATCTTTACGCCAGAAAATTTACAAATTATTGTCGAACTCACTAAACTGGCTTGGCAGTTACCTTATTCTAGCCGAGTAGATTCTATTACTAATTTTCAACATACAATTGCAGTTGAAGATGATTTAAATGTGGCTGATTTAGTGAGACATCCATTAAAAATGAGCGTCGAAGAAATTCAGCAGATAAAAAAGGTGGCGTTAAATGAGCCTTTATTAAAAAACCGGCTTATTTCAGTAACAGGACATGTTGCAGCCGTGAATGTAACTATGCAATTACCCGGCACTAATCCAATGGAGGCCATGGAAATTGCAGAAGAAGTTAGGCAAATGGCTAAAGATTTTACACTTAAATACCCTAAGGTTAAGTTGCATTTAAGTGGTGTTGTTATGATGAACAATGCTTTTGGTGAAGCAGCATTACAAGATAATTCTTCTTTATTGCCGATTATGTACGGTATTGTTGTATTAATACTCATACTCTGTTTTAGATCTTTTACTGCGACGATTGCTGTTGTGATAACCATTATATTTTCGATTGTTGCAGCATTGGGTGTTGCCATTTATTTTGGGGTTAAATTAACCCCAACTTCAGTTGGGGTACCCACGATTATTTTAACGATGGCAGTGGCTGATTGTGTGCATTTATTAATAACCTTTTTGCATAATCTGCGCTTAGGGCAAGAAAAAAAGCAAGCCATGCAGGAAAGTTTACGTATTAATTTTCAGCCTATCCTGTTAACTAGCGCAACAACAGAGATTGGATTTATGAGCCTTAATTTTAGTGATGCGCCTCCTTTTAGAGATTTAGGCAATATTGTTGCCTTAGGTGTGTTGTTTGCTTTTATTTTATCGGTGACATTATTACCTGCATTAATGATGATTTTGCCAGTAAAAACAAAAATTAAAGCGAATATAAAAGGTAAACAAATGCAGTGGCTTGCTAATTTTGTCATTAATAACAGAAAATCACTTTTAGTTGCTAATGGTATTCTTGCTTTAGTACTAATGAGTTTTATTCCAAAAAATGAAATTAACGATGAATTTGTAAAGTATTTTGATGAAACTATTGAGTTTAGGCGAGCAAGTGACTTTCTTAACGAAAACCTGGGTGGTATTTATAATATTGAATTTTCTATTGATACTCAGGAAGTAGGCGGTATTAGTGAACCTATCTTTTTGCAAAAAATGGATTCATTTAAGCAGTGGTTAGAGAGTCTGCCAGAAGTTGTGCATGTCAATAGTATCAGTGATACATTTAAACGACTTAATATGAATATGCATGGTGATCAAACGGAATGGTATAAGTTGCCAGAAGAACGTGATTTAGCGGCACAGTATTTATTACTTTATGAAATGTCTTTACCTTATGGCTTAGATTTAAATGACCAAATTAATATTGATAAATCAGGTATCCGCATTATTTTAAGTTTAAGAAATTTAAGCACGAATGAAATGCTGGATGTAGAAGAGCGAATCCTAGACTGGATTGCTATAAATTTAGCGATGTATAAAGTGAATGCGGCCAGTCCTGTCTTGATGTTTTCACATATAGGACAAAGAAATATTGTGCGTATGCTAGTGGGTTCTTTAGCTGCATTGGTGTTAATTTCGTTTATATTAATTGCTGCTTTTCGTTCATGGAAATTAGGGTTAATTAGTTTAATTCCTAATCTTATTCCCGCTGGTGTTGCTTTTGGTATCTGGGGCTTAGTTGATGGTCGAGTAGGATTAGGTTTATCTGTCGTTACCGGTATGACCTTAGGCATTGTTGTTGATGATACGGTGCATTTTATTAGTAAATACCGACGAGCAAGAATTGAGCAAGGGCTATCTTCAGAAGAAGCTATCAGGTATGCATTTTCTACGGTTGGTGTTGCTTTATGGGTAACATCATTGGTTTTAGTGTGCGGGTTTATTGTTCTTGCGCAGTCTAACTTCCAAATGAATAGTGGTATGGGCTTAATGACTTCGATTACGATTGCCGTTGCACTTTGGATGGACTTCTTATTTTTACCGCCTATTTTGATGGCATTAGATAAAGATAAAAAACCAAATACTTCACCTTAAAGTAACAATAAAAATTAAAATTAGGAAATGTGATAATGAATAAAATTATATTAGGTTTATATTTTGCCATGCTCCCTTGCATCAGCATGGCAGAAATATCAAAAGGCTTAGAGATTATGCAAGAAGTTAAACAGCGTAATTCTGGATGGAGTGATGTGACGGCAGATTTAGAAATGGTACTCACTAATAATAATGGTAATGAGCACCGGCGTAAATTAGCAATGAAAATATTAGAAATTAAAAATGATGGCGATAAAAGCTTAAGTGTCTTTAATAATCCTAGAGATATAAAAGGTACCGCATTTTTAAGTTTTACCCATGCTTTGGATGCCGATGAGCAATGGTTATATTTGCCGGCTTTAAAGCGGGTTAAGCGGATTTCGTCGAGCAATAAATCAGGGCCTTTTTTAGGCAGTGAAATTGCATTTGAAGATTTAAGTTCATTTGAATTGGAAAAATACAAATATACTTATTTAAGGGATGAACTATTAGATGGCCTAGATTGCTTTGTCATTGAAAATGCACCGCAATATGAATTTTCAGGTTATACACGAACCATTGTTTGGGTTGATAAAGTGCGTTATATTCCGATCAAAATTGATTATTATGACCGTAAAAATACCTTACTTAAAACTCAAACTTTTAATGATTACCAACAGTTTTTAGGGCAATATTGGCGTGCAGGTATTATGACGATGAAAAATCATGTTACGGGGAAAAGCACACAATTACTTTTGCATAATTATAAGTTTCGTAATGGCTTAACGGCACGGCAGTTTGATAAAAATAGCTTAAAAAGGTCACGTTAAAAATGAGGGTATGCAGATTAAAACTCTGCATTTTTCATACTCTTTTTCTATTTTTAGGATTTATCTACTCTTCAATAACGAATGCATGGGAAATATCAGGTTATGTTGGTTTAGAGAGTCTAGCTTTTATTGAAAAGCCTTTATATAAAGAACAGCATCAACATTATATTTCAGGGGTTATTGAAGCTGAGCTATATCATGAATGGGATAATGGTACACAAAGTTTTGCTTTTGTGCCTTATTTCAGAGGTTCGCAGCATGATAGTCAGCGTACTCATTTTGATGTACGTGAATTAACTTGGTTAAAAGCCGCAGATACTTGGGAATTACGCCTAGGTATTCGTAAAGTTTTTTGGGGAGTTACTGAATCTAATCATTTAGTTGATGTTATTAATCAGCGTGATACTGTCGAAAATAGTGATGGTGAAGATAAACTAGGTCAGCCTATGATTAACTTTGCTTTCATTCAAGACTGGGGTACGGTTGATTTATTTATCTTACCTTGGTTTCGCGAGCGAACCTTTGCAGGTGAAGAGGGACGTTTACGGCCAGAGCCCGCAGTCAGCGGAGATTTATCTGAATATGATAAAAGTGGTTATCAACGTCAAGTCGCTTATGCAATACGTTGGGCGCATTCCATGGGAGATTGGGATATGGGCTTATCCCACTTTTATGGAACTAGTCGTGATCCTATTTTTTTGCTTAAAGGGGCAGAAAGTGGCGCTGTAAACCTAATTCCGTATTATCAGAATATCAATCAAACAGGATTAGATATTCAAGCAACTTTAGATAGCTTGCTTTTAAAATGGGAGGCAACTATTCGTGTTAGCGAGTCTGAAACAGCCTTTGCAACGACTGCTGGATTTGAATATACTTTTTTTAATATCATGAGTAGTGGTATTGATATCGGTTTATTATCAGAATATTTATATGATAGCCGAGGGAGTACAGCAGCAACCCTAATGCAAAATGATTTTTTTGTTGGTGCGCGTTTAGCTTTAAATGATATACAAGATAGCCAGTTATTGGCTGGTGTGATGGTTGATCGGTTCAGTGGTGCACAGTTTTATAATATTGAGGCTAGCCGCCGCTTTTTTGATAGTTTTAAATTTGAAGTAGAAGCTCGATTTTTTAATGGCGCGATACAAACAGCCCCCGCTTATTTTTTAAGACAAGATAGCCACTTTAGAATGGAGTTGAGTTATCATTTTTAGGCTTTAATGTATTTTCTTAGCACATTAATGTAATGATTTTTATTGTTTTTGCTTACTTGAGTAGGCAGAAATGCCGACTCTCATTCCCCCGCTGAAAATCAGGGATGATTTTTAGTCCGCGATAGGCGAAGGGAAATTTACCAATCTGAAGTGAACTGTAAGTTCGCTCAGGAGGTAAAAATTTTATCCCGGAGTATAGTGGACCCCAATATTTAGACCAATACTTAAGGAGCGATTTAGCTCAAAATATTGGTTAATTATAGGGGATATTATTATGAGTACAAAACGAAAAACGCACAGCGCAAGATTTAAAGCAAAGGTTGCCTTAGAAGCCTATAAAGGCGATAAAACAGCAGCAGAGATAATCTCCGCCGCTGAAAATCAGCGCAGCGAAGTGATGATTTTTAGTCCGCAGTAGGCGACAGGGAAATTCGCCAATCCGAAGTGAACTGGTCAGTTCGCTCGGGAGGCAAGTAGTTATCCCGACAGCCGTCAAGTCATTTGAGGTAGACTTAACGAAGCAGTGTTTTTTGCGTAGTTGAGTTGGATGCAGGACGAACTGGGGCTCCCATAAATCGCTCCGTGCTGAATGAAGATTGGCGATAGGACATCCCAATGTTTCATGAAGTAGGAATGGCGCGCCTA
>JAJJBE010000089.1 GCA_020996635.1 Bathymodiolus brooksi methanotrophic gill symbiont | reverse complement strand
ATTCTCAGTGCCCAGCAAGGGCTGAACAAGTTCGCTTTAAAATCGAAACTTTATATTAATGCTATTCGACAAGCTTTTGATGAATTGCAACAATTAAAGTCGGCTACTGCGTAACATCAGTCAGTAATATTTTATTTCCTGTAAACTAGCTATCCGAAATAAAAATAGTTTAAATTAATATTTAAAGAGAGATTCTATGAGTTTTGCCGATTTAGGCCTTTCCGATCCAATTCTTGAGGCTGTTGCTGATCAAGGCTATGACACACCTTCCCCTATTCAGGCGCAAGCAATTCCTGCCGTGCTTGAAGGAAAAGATGTCATGGCGGCAGCACAAACAGGTACAGGTAAAACGGCGGGGTTTACGCTCCCTCTATTAGAAATTTTATCTAATGGTCAGCCTGTTAATGCAAACCAAGTACGTGCATTAATTTTAACGCCAACAAGGGAGTTAGCGGCGCAAATTGAAGAAAGCATTAAGAACTATGGAAAGAATTTGCCCTTACGCTCAACAGTCATTTTTGGTGGTGTAAAAATTAATCCACAGATGATACGTTTGCGCAAAGGTGTGGATATTTTAGTCGCGACTCCAGGACGATTATTAGATTTATCTAATCAAAATGCGGTGCGCTTTTCTCAATTAGAAGTTTTGATTTTGGATGAAGCTGACCGTATGTTGGATATGGGTTTTATTCATGATATTCGTAAAATTTTAGCTAAATTACCTAAAAAGCGTCAGAATCTATTATTCTCTGCAACATTTTCTGATGAAATTCGCCAGCTCGCTAAAACGATTGTACATAACCCGGTTGAAATTTCAGTTAGTCCGCGTAATACAACAGCAGAAACCGTTAAACAATGGCTTTGTCCTGTCGATAAAAAATGCAAAGGGCCATTATTAATTACTTTAATTAAAGAACATGATTGGCAGCAGGTATTAGTCTTTACACGCACAAAGCGTGGTGCTAATCAGTTAACTAGGCATTTAGAAGAAGCAGGGATTCAGGCAGCGGCGATTCATGGCAATAAAAGCCAAGGAGCGCGTACTAAAGCATTAGCTGAATTTAAAACAGGAAAAATTCGTATTCTTGTCGCAACTGATATTGCTGCACGTGGTTTAGATATCGATCAACTGCCGCAAGTGGTTAACTTTGATTTACCTAATGTTGCTGAAGATTATATACATCGTATTGGCCGAACTGGGCGTGCAGGTGCAGATGGACAAGCAGTTTCTTTAGTGAGTGCGGATGAGTTTGATTCATTAGCTGGAATTGAGCGTTTAATTAAGCAAATCATTCCGCGTGAATTTGTTGATGGCTTTGAGCCAACGCATAGCTTGCCAGAATCTAATTTAGATCGTCGTCCAATAAAAGCTAAGAAACCTAAAAAACCACGAGTTGGGCATAGAGATGGGCAGCGTTCGGGTGCTAATGCATCGGGCAACAATGCGGGAGCAAGAAATAATTCTCGTCGCCGTTCTTCTGGGCGAGGACAAAGTCAGTAAGGCAAGATGAAAAAAATATTATTAATAATGCTGTTGAGTATTCAGTTGTTAGCTTGCTCAACGACTGGAGATGGCATTATGCAGCCTGATGTATTGTTAACAGCAATACAGCAAGGTAAAGAGCTTGTGATAGTGGATGTGCGTTCTGAGGCGGAATTTAAATCAGGACATGTACCGGGTGCAATACATATTCCTTTCTGGAGCGCATTTACAACAGATAAGTTAACCAAGCTTGATAAAGATGAAATGGTGATTTTATATTGCGCTCATGGACCGCGTGCAGGTGTTGCAAAACTCGCCCTTAGTTGGGCTGGTTTTAATGACCTCCGGTATTTAGCGGGCCATATGACGGCATGGAATGATGCAGGTTTACCCGTTGCAAAATAAAGGCTTAGTAATGATGAATAGGATAACCGTAGTGGTTTTCGCCTTTGTGCCGTTGATGGAAGCTCAATTCGCCTCCCAAATACGCCTGACATTACGGCACATTTTGGCGTTCACAAAGGGCGTAAAGAGCAAGCTAATTGCACGATGGGAATGGCATC
>JAJJBE010000010.1 GCA_020996635.1 Bathymodiolus brooksi methanotrophic gill symbiont | reverse complement strand
GCTAATTTAATAGCAGATTCTTTAAATTCGAGCGTGTAAGTATTTAGCTTTTTCTTAGTCATTTTGGGTACTCTATATTGAGGGGGTAAATCTTAGTTTTTGTGTCCTAAATAGTGTATCCACATCACTATTACCTTATAATTTAGTAACAAGACACGGCATATTCATTGGTGCTGTCATTGAAATCACCTTATTTTCTCTGGCACTTGCTTACAAAATAAAATCATTACAAAACGAAAAACTGTTAATAATTTATCAGCAAAATATATCCTTAGAAAGTATGGTCGCTGAGCGCACTGAAGAATTAAAAGAGCTAGCAAATAGAGACCCCTTAACAAACTTACATAACCGCCGTTTTTTATACGAAATAAGCGACAATATAATTTTACTTTCTAAACGGGAAAACACTCCATTAAGCTTTATTATGTTTGACTTAGATAACTTCAAATCAATTAACGATACCTATGGTCATGCTATTGGCGACAAAGTAATTAAAGCATTTTGCTCAGAAAATTCAAAATACACGTGAAAGCGACATCTCTGCACGTATTGGTGGTGAAGAGTTTGTTTTATTACTCCCAAACACTAATGAGCATGGCGCTTTTGAAATTGCCACTCAAATTCGTACAGAAATTGAAAACACCGAGATAACAATAAAAGAAAATAAAAATATTCACTTTACAGTTAGCGGCGGAATTAGTTTTTTATCTGCTAATGACAATAATATTGAAAAATTATTAGACCGTGCAGATAAAGCACTTTATCTAGCTAAAAAAAGCGGTCGAAATCAGATTACGATAGCTAATTTTCATTAACAATTTTCAGCACACTAGGGTGTTTTATCTGCATAAGCATTTGATTTCTACTTTTATTCACCCACCCACGTGCCTCAACTGTTTTACCTTGTAACTCACCAACATTAGTAAAAAAATGTAAGAACTGTTTTTTAATGCGCAATTTAAAGGTATTACTAATTATCAAATAAACACTCTTTTTAGTCTGTTGAATACTGATTATTTTTCCAACAATACGCTGCCAACCATATTTATTGTTAAGGTTTAATTCGTGCACCGGTTTTATTGCATAACTCGGATACTGCCAAATACCTAACTTTTTCTTTTCAGCGGTATCTGAGGCACCGACCAATTCATCTACATAGGCAATATTAGGTGGGAAAATATTCACACTAGCAAAACCTAATCGAACTAATTCCAAATTAATATGTAAGCCCTCTTCGGTAAAAAGGTGTGCTAAATAGCGTTTATATTTATCTTGTTTTTGTTCTGCAAATTCTAAGCGAACTTTCTTGCCTATCAAAAGTTTAGTTAACCATTTTTTTGCCGCTTCTCCCCCTTCTTGTGCAGGGTTATTTCTATGCGCTACTTCTGGTGTATTAATGCCTACTAGACGAATTTTTCTACCATCCTTCAGTTGCACTGTGTCGCCATCAAAAATAGATTTAATAGAAAAAAGTGACTTATGCTGTGCTTCTTGATATGTTTGCGCCCCAGAGTGCTCAGTATCTGAAAAATGCTTTTTTCCTTGTTCGTCTGTCCAAAAATAAATATCTGCATAACAATCTTGGCTGCTTAAAAATAAAGCCAGCCAATAGAAATTAATTACTTTTCTCTTCATCACCTGCCAACCACCAAAAAATTATTATTTAATCCCCAATACTCTATACAATAAAGGACTTTAAAAAATAATCCTACCAAACACTAAAATAAACTGAGGAACTTATGATAGATATACTCCCGAATCCTTTGTTTGAAAACATCCAATCACGTTTAAATAACTGCTCTTATTACCAAAAATTACTTCATTACCCTAAGTCTCAACGCTGGTTAATTATCGCCGGTTTATTTCTTCTTTCCCAAGTTATCGTTTTTGCAAGTTTGTACCTATTTATTGGTAAAGTAGCCATGATTGGTTTCTTCATCTGCATTTTATCTGGCCTTGCAACAGGCGTAGGTGCACTGCCGGCTGTTTTTTTTAAAGAAATCTCTACTGATGTTTTTAATTCACTCTTAGGGGCTGCCGCAGGAGTCATGCTTGCTGCCACTGCCTTTTCTTTACTAGTGCCAGGTA
This sequence comes from Bathymodiolus brooksi methanotrophic gill symbiont, assembly GCA_020996635.1. Lineage (GTDB taxonomy): Bacteria > Pseudomonadota > Gammaproteobacteria > Methylococcales > Methylomonadaceae > Methyloprofundus. Next base: position 5,572 of record JAJJBE010000010.1, on the reverse strand, counting down.
TAGAGTTTGGTAATGAAATTTGGCCGGACAAGGGTTTATGGATTGTTGCTATTGGTATGCTAGTCGGCGCCGTATTCTTACATTTAGCTGATAGAAAACTACCCCACTTACATTTTGGTTCTGAATTCGGCGCTCAAGTTGATTCTTTACAAAAAATCAGCCTTTTCATTGTTGCCATCACCATTCATAACTTTCCTGAAGGCATGTCGGTTGGTGTTAGTTTTGGTACGGGCGATATGCATAATGGCATCGTTTTAGCGATTGCTGTTGCTTTACAAAATATCCCCGAAGGTTTAGCGGTTGCATTGCCTTTAGTGGCATTAGGCTACAATAAGTGGAAATCTGTTGGTATTGCAACCTTAACAGGGCTAGTCGAACCTATAGGTGGGTTACTTGGTATCACTATGGTCTCCGTCTTTTCCTCTGTTTTACCTTTTGCAATGGGTTTTGCAGCAGGTGCGATGCTATTTGTGATTACTGAAGAAATCATTCCAGAAACACATTCAAATGGACGCTCTCGTTATGCAACCTTTGCATTAATGTTCGGGTTTATTCTAATGATGGCTTTAGACACTTTATTAGTCTAAATATGATTACTATCATTCAGCGTGTGACTCATGCCAATGTAAATATTGCTGGCACTGAAGTAGGAAGAATTGAGCGCGGCATTATGGCTTTAATCGCTATTGAAAAAAATGATACTGAAAAATTAGCGCGTCGATTATTGGAGCGTATTTTAAATTACCGGATTTTCCCAGATAGTGATGATCGGATGAATTTAAATTTAAAAACTATTCAAGGTGGCCTATTATTAGTCCCACAATTTACTTTAGCAGCGGATACAAACTCAGGCAACCGTCCTAGCTTTACAGCGGCTGCCACTCCAGAAAAAGGTGAACAACTATTTAGCTATTTAGTAACCCATGCAAAAGAACTTTACCCTACAACAGAAACAGGCGTATTTGGAGCAGACATGCAAGTTTCTCTGCTTAATGATGGCCCTGTCACTTTTACTCTTACCGTTTAACTCGCTATGATTTTAACAACACTTACTGGCATTTCTTCATTGCTATACCTATTCAGTAGTTTTAGCTTAGTTAAAAGCATACAAAAAAGTCATCTTGCAAAAATAAGTATTATTTCTGCATGGATAGCTGCTTTAAGCCATACCGGAATCATAGCGACTAAGCTTTATACTCAACAAGGTTTAGACTTTAGCTTTTTCTCTATTGCCAGCTTTATTGCACTCATTATCGTTATCTTTTTATTACTTGCAGCGCTCTCTAAGCCTGTTGAAAAATTAGGTATTATTCTGCTCCCTAGTGCGGCATTATTTTTATTGCTCAATACTTTATTACCTAGCAATGCAGCGATCACACAAGGCTTATCAGCAGAAATGCTAATACATATTTTCAGCTCGATTACCGCTTTTAGCTTATTAGCGATTGCCGCAGTACAAGCTTTATTGTTAACACTACAAAATTATTACCTAAAAAACCATATCAGTGGCAAGTTTGTACAATCCTTAGCGCCATTACAAGCCATGGAAGCCCTATTATTTCAAATGATTCGTTCTGGGCTATTATTTTTAAGCATATCCTTATTAACTGGGTTTATTTTTATTGATAATTTATTCGCCCAACACTTAGTACACAAAACGATTTTATCTTTATTAGCTTGGATCATTTTCAGCTGTTTATTACTGGGAAAAAGATATTACGGATGGCGAGGAAAAACTGCAATAAGTTGGACCTTATACGGTTTTGCATCTTTAGTATTAGCTTACTTCGGCAGTAAGTTGGTATTAGAAATTATTTTAGATAAATTGTAATGACTCAGCATATTTAAAATTCATACCTCATTGGTATTAGCTATGTCCTCGTTAAGCTGAGATCGCTCTTAAAATCCCTATCTTGGTGAAGAGAGCGGTGACATACATTGGTATCTGATGTTACGCATACAATTAACCCTAAGCTATCCACCCTCTAATACAGCGTGAAAAAATTTACGGGTACTAAAATAAGGTAAGCGGTTGTTGTCGTAGCCCGTATGGAGGTACGGAATACGGACTACTTGATGTTATGCAGTGAAAGGGGGGGGCAATAAGTTTTTTCAACCCTTTGCGTTATTAATAAAGCGTGACTACTGTTATTTTATATCGCTACATAACTTAGACTTAAGCTGATACTCACTCAAAGCAGACATCACTTCTTTAAGTTTATCTTCTGCAACCCTCATCGTTAGATAAGTTTTTTCTTTATTTTTATACTGTGGAATAATTTCTAGTCGTTGTCCTATTTTTTTCATATAAGCAGACTTTGCATTTTTTACATTATTAGGATTAGAGAAAACACCTAGCGATATACGCTGACTAAATTCACCTTTTTCAATCTGCCAAACATCAAGACCCTTTTGTTTAATTAACTCAGCATTAGCTTTCATTAAAGCTAACGAGCTACTACGTTCTGTTAATAAAAAATAATAGTTAATTGTTTGTTCAGCCTGTTTGATAATATTAAACAGATAAGCACCCATTATCTTTTTAATAGGTTCTAAATCTTGCTCTGCCATTTGAAAACAAGTTTCTGTTGGCTCTCTTTGCTTGTCAACAATGACAAGTTCTTTTTCTAATTTAACGTCTATCACTTTGTTGCCAGCATCATTTAATAATTCTTCTTTATCACCCTGCTTATGCCCATAAATAGACGCAAGCGATTCTTCAGCTACCACAACGTCTTCTTTTTTATTATTAGTTAACTCATTGAGTACATTGCCGGAATTGCTACTTGCTCTGATATTTTCTGCTTCGTCCACATTTTGTTCTGTCTCAAAAGTGGCACTTTCATCAACTAAAACATCGGCTTCATCAGTTTGAGTATTTTCAGCAATAACAAGCCTTTCCTGCTCAACTATTTCTATTTCTTCTTCCGCAATTTCAATACCTAAATCACTTATTTCTTCGGGTAAAAGGATAATTTGCTGAGTATTAGCACCTAAGATTTCACTTTCTTCCTGAGGAAGGTAAATTTCAGGTGCACCTATGCGATATTCCCATAAGAAAAAAGCTGTATTAAAAATTAAAATACTAAAAAATATTGCTTTCATATTGCCTCTAAGGCAAGTCCTTTTAGAACCAAATTGAAATCTAATATTGCAGTCAACTGTAGTGATTCTTGAATAAATTCAGCATCACCCCCTGTTAAAATCAACTGCATGGAACCTGCCATCCCTGAATCAATAAACCCTTTAATTGCTGCTAACTTGCCATTAAATATGGCAGCTTGTGTATTGTTCGCAAGACCTAATGGGTATTTGTCATGGCAAACACCCAGATTGGCAGTTCCTTTATAAAGTGATTGCTGCATCAACCCCCAGCCCGGCATAATCATGCCACCTAAATGCAAACCTTCAGCATCAATACAATCTAAAGTAATCGCAGTGCCACAGTCAACAAGACATAAAGGCAGCATATATTCACATTTTGCAGCAACTATCGCTAGCCAACGATCAACCCCTAGCTTACTTGGGGTTTGATAAGCATTTGTAACGCCATGAGCCATACTTGGCGATTGTATAAATTTTAAAGCACAATTTGGCCATAGTTCAACAAGCAAACTTGTTAATTGCGAGGTATTACGACTAACTGATGAGATAACGATTACTTCTGGCGGTGGCAATTCAACCCATTTATTCTTAAGTTCAGCTAAAGCATTGGCATCATTATGTACAACAGCATTGACGTGATCAAGTTCCCCCTGATCAAGTACAGCCCATTTTAATCGCGTATTACCACTATCAATTAATAATTTCATGACCGCCGAAAACTTATTTCACCTGAGGCATAATGCTTAATATCCCCTGAATCTGTTTGCAATAAAAGCAAACCGTCATCATCAATTCCTATTATAATTCCTGAAATAGTTTTCTGCCCAAGAAACACATCAACCAACTGTCCTTCCATGCAATCATAAGATCGCCATTCATTGCTATAAGCAGAAAATTTTTTTTCGGTGAAGTTTTTACAAACTTGCAAAATCTCATCCATTAAGCTTGCAAGTAATTTATTACGAGAAATTGTTATTGAATGATTGGCAATCTGCTTGAGATCTACCCATTTTTGGTCAATTTCACTACCGGCATCAGTAGACATATATAAGTTTAAACCTAGGCCTATAACTGCACTACAGGGTCCATTGCTTTCCCCTGACACTTCCAGCAAAATGCCACCTAATTTCTTTTGTTGCCAAAAAATATCATTGGGCCATTTCAAACCAACATCATCAATTCCCTGTTTTTTAAGCGCCCTAATGACTGCCACACCGATAGCTAAACTTAAACCTGAAAGACTAGCGGGACCCTCTTCAAAGCGCCAAAGTAATGAAAGGTAACAATTACTGCCAAAAGGTGAAATCCACTGTCTACCTCTACGCCCTTTTCCAGCGGTTTGCTGTTCTGCCAAACAAAAAATAGCAAACTCAGCTTGGTTCATATGCGCTAAATCATTTAAGTATTTATTGGTAGAATCTATTTGGTCATGTATCTCAATACGAGTAATTAACTTTTTACTATCGTCATTTAAATATAACTTGAGTAAGTCTTTATTGAGCAACTCTAAAGCTTGCTTTAAACAATAGCCTTTCCCAGTAACCGCAACAAGCTCAATGCCGCTTTCCTCTAGGGCATTAATTATTTTCCAAATAGCAGAGCGGCTGACCTTCAGCTGTTCTGCTAATTCAGTTCCTGAGTGGAAAGTACCATCTGCAAGTAAACCTAGTAATTTCTTTTTATTTTCTGAAAATTGCACCAAAAATTTTACTCTTCTTTGTTTTCACGAATTTGCTGCATTTGACGTTTAACAACATGTTTAATAATGAGCTCCCTATCTTTTTCACGTATATGTGTAAACTCCATGCCAATTAAATAAGGGTGATTTTTATGTTTTAAAGTATTTTCTCTGCAATAAACAATATGCGCATAACAAATAATAGAAGCTAACGATGATGGCAAAAGTAATTCAATTTCTAATAATTCACCTTTACTATGGGGGCCATCACTTTCACATTCTAAACCTGATGCACTCAAGCTAACATGTCGCAAAGGTGTTTTGGCTAAAGCATTACTTGCTTTAATAATACTTTGCGCCAAAAGATTAATTTTATGTTCTACTATTTTTAGATATTCAACAAGGTCAGGCGAGGTACGCTCAATACGCCCTAGAACCAATAAACACTCTTGATTTAATATTTCAAGTTCCGCCCCTAAAGACCCATCTTCTAAGTGCTCAGGAATATCTGTAAAATTTTCTTTAATATATTCAGCATTCACTTTTTTAAGCATCATGCTAATTTCATCAGTAACCCTAAAGAAGCGTCTATTTTCTACAAAATCACCACTATTTGTTCCCATGCTCTATAACCTTATCTATATTTATGTAACTGATGTTACGCAGTAGCCGACTTTAATTGTTGCAATTCATCAAAAGCTTGTCGAATAGCATTAATATAAAGTTTCGATTTTAAAGCGAACTTGTTCAGCCCTTGCTGGGCACTGAGAATCTCTAATCGAGCAGTCG
>JAJJBE010000066.1 GCA_020996635.1 Bathymodiolus brooksi methanotrophic gill symbiont | reverse complement strand
CGACTGCTCGATTAGAGATTCTCAGTGCCCAGCAAGGGCTGAACAAGTTCGCTTTAAAATCGAAACTTTATATTAATGCTATTCGACAAGCTTTTGATGAATTGCAACAATTAAAGTCGGCTACTGCGTAACATCAGTTAATAAATAAATTTTAAAAGAGACAAACTGAAATTGTACAAAGTTTGTACAACCCAAGTTATCTCGTTGTTATGTTTCCTGTTTAGTGTATCCACATCATTGCCAACTAGCAATCTTATTTTGAAAAGAAAAATAACACAACACCTAGCTCTTTAACGATAAATCAGCTGTAGTCTGGTTATCGACTGTTTTAATTATCGGCTGATTTTTTTTCAAAATGTTGATTAAACACAAATAGCTGTTCCGCTGCCTGTTCACGCGTGGTGGTGTCGTTTTTTTGTTCATGCCGAATAAAATCAATAGCCGAACCGTTGGCAATCATTTCGCCACTTTCATCTAGAATACTGAATAATAGGCGCGCCATTCCTACTTCATGAAACATTGGGATGTCCTATCGCCAATCTTCATTCAGCACGGAGCGATTTATGGGAGCCCCAGTTCGTCCTGCGTCCAACTCAACTACGCAAAAAACACTGCTTCGTTAAGTCTACCTCAAATGACTTGACCGCTGTCGGGATAACTACTTGCCTCCCGAGCGAACTGACCAGTTCACTTCGGATTGGCGAATTTCCCTGTCGCCTACTGCCGACTAAAAATCATCACTTCGCTGCGCTCCGTTTCCCTGATTTTCAGCGATAGAATATAAACCCTACATCCGCTCTAAAAATAACCCTAGCCCTGAAGAAATAAAGTCTCTCTTATCTAGCATCTATTAAATAGTAAGCTTGCTTACTATTGCTCATGCATCTCAAAATCATGTGTAATTTCCACAGATTTTTCTAGCATAATCGAAGCTGAACAATATTTTTCTGCAGATAATTTAACAGCACGAGCCACTGATGCTTCTTTTAAGCTTTTTCCTGTTACAACAAAATGCACATGAATTTTGCTAAATACTTTAGGTACTGTGTCTACACGCTCCGCAGTAATTTCCGCAACACAATCTGTTACCTGTTGCCGGCTTTTTTGCAAAATTTGCATAACATCAAACGACGTACAGCCCCCCATACCCAATAATAATAATTCCATAGGTCGAATACCTAGATTTTTTCCACCTAATTCAGGTGGACCATCCATCACAACAGTGTGCCCGCTTCCAGACTCACCTAAAAACATCATATCACCAACCCATTTAACTTTAACTTCCATTGCTTTTACCTTTTACCTTTTATTTTTATATTCTTCTTGATAAATTACGCATAAAGACTTAATAAGCCATTACTTGCTACTGCACGGCCTAAGTTAATTTCATCTGCAAGGCTATTACCTTCAGAATCATTCTCATCTAAACTAGCTAATTCCGCATTTGCCTCATTATTTTCTTGCTGAGCTTCTTCCATCGTTTGTCTTGCGTTGTTTTGTCCCTGTTGTTGCTGTTGAGAAACATTAACATCAGCTAAAGCAATTTGCTGTGAATTTAGCATTTCACGCAATCTAGGCAATGCAGATTCAACTGCATCCCGTACAGCACCATTTTGTACATTAATAGAAATGCTCGCTTGTTGATCAGCATCCATTTTAATATTAATTGAAATAGGTCCTAAATTATTAGGATTAATTCTAAGCTCTGCCTGAGAAATACCTTTATTTTGCATCCAGATAATACGATCATTAAACTCTTGTTTCCATTCAGGATGGTTCAGTTGTTTTGTCATTGCAGGCACATCTTGTTTATTTGCTTGCATATTTTCAACTTGTCTACTTAAAGTAGCTAAATCAGCAACAATATTCTTATTAGCCGAACTATCATTTCCTTGTAACTGCGTTGCAACAGATAAATCAGCAACGGCTTTATCGACTGGCAAACCTTTTAATACACTATCTTGCTTAACAGCTGAATTCAAAGAAGAAGGGTTGAACTCACGTTTTGTTGCACCTAATTCTTTAGCTAATTCAGAGTAGCCTTTATTCTCACTATCTAATTTCTCAGGCTTTAATAAAACTGGAGTAGCCACTTCAACTTTATCTGTTAAATTTTTTGCATGCTCTACAGCTGTGCTTGATTGATTAATTTTTGTTTTGTACCTGCTTTTAATAAAGCCTGCTGCGCCATATTTAGCCCAAATTTACCATCTTTACTTTCTAACTGTGCTTGTGCATTTTGTAATGGAAAATGCCCTTCTAACAAGTCAGTATTTTCAAGCTCTAATAAACTAGCTTGATCATCACCTAGTTGCGCAACAATATCATTTAGAGCACTGATTGTTTCATCTAAATTTATCTCTTGTAGTTTTGTTTCTGCAAATGAAAGCGGCAAAACATCACGAGCTAAAGCGGAATTTTCCTGCCCAACAGATTCATCCTGTAACTCTGATTTATCTGATACATTATTTTGATTTGAAGTTTCTGGTTCATTTTTAACCGCATTAAGTTCTTCATTTAATGAGTCAGAAAATGAATCCCCAGTTTCAGAAGCCTCTACAGCCCTCTTATCGGATTGCATTGCATCATTATTAGCTTTGGGGTTAACTTTTGGAGCTGAATATATAACGGTGACTGACATTTTCTTTTCCTCATTATAGAGTCGAGTATTATTCTATAATTTAGTTAAGCAGCATTTATGCCAGAATTTTTCTTCTCGCTGCTCTTTCATCTGTTTCTAATTGTTCTTTCTTTTCTATTACCTTTTGTTCAGCAACTTTTGCTTTAGATTGAATCTTTGCAATATTTTTAGTCTTTAAATGTGCCTGTTCCCACTGCTGTCTTAACTCATTAACTCGACTCTCAAGCCTCTCTAATGCTTGCTTCTCACCTTCAATCGCCTTATCCATTTTTTCCAAAAAGACCTTAAATTCAATCAAACGCAATACTGAAAGACCTTTTTCTAACTGACTAGCATTTTTATTTAAATAATCTTGTCGATAATTTTTAAGATTATTTAACTGCTGTTTTTGAGATTGCCCTAAACCCAACGCTTCTAAGGTATTTTTTTCTTCCCTTGCTTTTAAATCAATAATAATTTGTAGACGTTGAGATTTTTTCATTATATCAACCGCTAATTAATAAGGTATCTAGTTCACTTAAGCTACGGCTAATATCAACCGCATCATTCATATTCTGCTGTAAAAAATCTAGAATGGCTGGATTTTTAATAATTGCTTTATCGATTCTTGGATCGCTACCCTGCTGATATGCCCCTACACTAATTAAATCTTTATTTTGTTGATACAAAGAATACAAGCTGCGCAGCTCGCGTGCTTTTAACATACGCTGCTCATCAACCACATCTGGCATAACTCGACTAATTGAAGCTTCTATATCAATTGCTGGAAAATGTCCTGATTCAGCTAAGCTTCTTGATAAAACAATATGCCCATCTAAAACCCCTCGCGCCGAATCTGCTACAGGATCATTGTTATCATCTCCTTCAGTTAGTACAGTATAAAAGGCAGTGATTGACCCGCCCCCCCCTCATCACCATTACCTGCGCGCTCAACTAAAGCTGGCAGCTTGGCAAAAACGGAAGGTGGATACCCCTTAGTCGCCGGTGGCTCGTCAATTGCTAAAGCAATCTCACGATGTGCTTGTGCAAAACGTGTTAATGAATCCATTAATAATAAAACATCTAAGCCTTGCGCTCTAAAATATTCTGCAATACTGGTTACCAGCATTGCTCCATGAACACGCATTAAAGGAGGAGGAGGATCATCAGCGGGTGTCGCAACGACAACCGCTCGGCTCATACCTTCTTCACCAAGAATTTTCAGAACAAATTCGTTAACTTCTCGCCCCCTTTCACCAATCAGTCCCACGACCACTACATCTGCACTGGTAAATTTTGTCATCATCCCTAATAAGACACTTTTTCCAACTCCTGTCCCAGCAAATAGCCCCATACGCTGTCCTCTACCAACGCTAAGTACTGAATTAATTGCACGTGTACACCTACATCTAAAGTATCCCGTATAGGTTTGCGTAATAATGGGTTAATCGCTTCACCTGTCAATAAGCGAGTGGCTTCAGTCTAAAGCACCTTTTTTGTCTAAAGCTTTACCAGACCCATCTAAAACACACCCCAATAAACCAAAGCCAACTTTGATTAGGCTATTTTTCCCTAATGGAATAACTCGGCATCCTGGTTCTAATACATGTGGATTACCTGTCGGCATTAAAAAAATTCGCTCTCCAGAAAAACCTACAACTTCAGCTTCTATATAGCTACCTGCTTTACTTTCGATTTTACAAAGTGAACCAATAGCAGCCCGACAGCCCACTGCTTCCAGCGTTAACCCGACCATTCTAGCTAACTGACCTTCAATAACGATTTCTTGCTGACTTTCAGCACGGTTTATATAAGGTAAAAGCCGTGACAACCATTGTTTTTTTCGTTGCACACTAGGAATAGCCGCATCACTATCTATCACTCAGACTCTTCCGCATTAACATCTTCATCAAGAATTAATGTTACCATTTCTGATATTCTAGTTTCTACGGTTTGATCAATTTGAGAAATAGTGGTTTTTACTACCCCCCCCTCTTGTCATTGAAGCATCCTCAACTAAGTTCCATTGCTGCAATTCCTCTTCTTTAGAAAAGCCTTCTTTGACTAACAATGCATCTTGAGGGTGTAAGCTAATTGATATTTTATTATTAGCAACAGGTAATACTTTGAGAGCTTGTTTAACGACCTTAAGGATTTTTTCAGGATCTTGTTTTAATTCATCATTAATTACTTGCTTTGCAATTAGCAGACTTAATTGCACAATGGATTGTTCTACTTCTTCATCCATATGCTCAAAAGGCTCACTTAAGGATTTTAATAATTCTGTAAATTTTTTTGCTTTTTCTTCCAACAAATATTTACTTTCTTGATAACCCTTTTTTTTCCTTCTTCAAAGCCTATTGCCTCACCTTTTACAAATGCTTCTTGATAAGCTTGCTTCTGTACAGCATCAATATCTTCTGCCGTTAAAACAGTAGGTTCTGTGTCTTCTAAACTAATATCTTCTGATTTTCCGGTTGACACATCAGGTACATCCCATAAACTTAAAGTACCTAATTCGTCATCAGAAAATCCTCCTTCCTTAGACGAGCTCATCTCCACCGCCTCCACCTAACATAATTTCACCAGAATCTGCTAGTTTCCTAGCAACCGTTAAAATATCTTTTTGTGCTTGCTCTACATCACTTAATTTAGTTGGAGGGGCGACCTCTAAATCATCACGTAACATTTCTGCGGCTCTACTAGACATATTGCTAAACACTTTTTCTTTTAATCCATCTTCTACACCACGTAAAGCAAGAAGTAACTGGTCGGTAGAAACCTCACGTAAAATAACCTGAATTCCACGGTCATCCACATCAATAAGGTCGGCAAAAACAAACATTTTTTCTTGTATCTTATCACCAAGTTCAGAGGCTTGTACATTATCACTGCCTGTTAACTGTTTCTCCATAATGCTATCTAGCTCTTTTAATGCTGCGGGTTGTACGCCTTCCAGCGTAGCAATACGCATTAAAAGATCTGAATGCATATTCTCTGGTAATAAACCTAATATATCAGCAGACTGATCGGCATCTAATAAAGATAGAATAATGGTAATAATTTGTGGATGTTCTAAGCGAATTAAATCAGCAACAGCTCGTGCATCCATCCATTTTAATTGCTCAATGCCTTTACTATTTTTTCCTAATAATATGCGATCTATCAAACCACCAGCTTTTTCTTCACCTAAGGCACTAGTCAGCATATTCCGAATATAATCATCGGAATCTACTCCAACACCTGTTTGCATTTTGATAGTTAAAATAAATTCTTCCAGCACTGAATCCATCGATTCACCAGAGATATTAGTTAAACTAGCCATTGTTGGGCCAATAGTTTGAACTTCTTTAGGCCCTAAATTTTTTAACACACTTGCTGCTTTATCTTGCCCCATGGCTAATAGCAATAAAGATGCTTTTTCAGTTTGGGTATATTCCACACTATCTGCCATCTGCCCCTACCCATGTTTTGATTACTTGAGCGACTAATTTAGGATCATCATCGACTAATTTCTGTACATATTCCAAACGTTTTTCATAACTTTGCGGTGATTCTAACAAAAGCAAATCCTCTCCATCTGCTCCAATTGTTGATTGGCTAGCATCTTTCACAGCAACAGGATTTCCTTCTTCATCATACCTAATCGCCATTGGTACGCCGTTTTCGTCTTTAATTTCTAGCGGTTTATCTTTAGCAACTAAACCACGCATCGTAGGACGCAGCACACCAAAAATAATAAATAAAACCACTAAAACTGCAGAAACTTGCTTTAAAACATCTAAAACCCAAGCTTGTTCCCATAAAGGAATTTCAGGTAAAAGCTCTAACTCATCAGGCACCCTAAAGGCAATATTAGTCAAGGTAACTATATCGCCACGACGCATATCATATCCAATTGATTGCTTAACTAAATCAGTAAATCGATTTAAATTTTCTTGTGAAAATGGCAAGTAGCTAATATCACCCGAACTGGAAAATATTTTTTGATTATCTATGACAACAGCAACTGATAATCGTCGGATAATACCAGTAGCCAATTTAGTATGCGTAATGGTTTTATCTAATTCAAAATTTCGTGTTGCCGTTTTACTACTAGAACCAGGAGGTGAGGGCTCACTTTCCCCTTCTACTTTTTCTTCCGCACGACCAGTTGCGATTTCTGGTGCGATTCCAGCGGGTGGAGGTTGATTAGATAAAGCACCGGGTACAACCTTGTAAAGCCGATAAAGAACTTTGATCTTCTGTAGTTTGCTCGCTTCTTAAAGCAGGTAAATCAGGATTAAACATTTCCTGAGTTTTTTCTGTCACAGTAAAATCCACATCAGCAGAAACTTGAACACGCATACTACCTTGCCCAACGATTGGCATAAGAATATTTTCTACCCGTGCCATTAAATGTTCTTCTATTTCATTCTTATAGTTAAATTGCTTAGTGGTCAAAGACAGTTCAGAGTTTGAATTTTTAGAATTTAATAAGCGCCCTTTTTGATCAACAACGGTTACTTGAGCTGCCTCCATTAACGGCACACTCGATGCAACTAAATAAATAATCGCTTCGATTTGACCTTTATCTAAACTACGTCCACGGTATAAATTAAGAATGACTGAGGCACTTGGCTTTTTTTTCGTACAAAAACTGATTGCTTAGGTAAAGCTAAAAGCACTCGCGCATTTTTAACATTTTGAATACTGCTGATGGTACGAGAAATTTCACCCTCTAAAGCACGTTGAAAACGTTTTAATTCTACATTTTTACTGGTGGTAAAACTGGCTTCCTTATCAAGTAATTCATAACCTAAGCTACTACTTCTTGGTAGTCCTTGTGCCGCAAGTTTTAATTTAATATCTCTGACTGTTCCCGCTTCGACCATAATAGCGCCAGAACGTTCATCTACTTTATACCCAAACGAAATTAAGATGCAGAGCTTAACACCTGAAAATTATCGTTAATTCTTTCGTTTAAAGAGTCGGCAATACTAGGTAATGTCCGATCAAAAAAATGATTTATTTGATGTCGAAATTCCTTAGCCGTTGCAAAAT
>JAJJBE010000211.1 GCA_020996635.1 Bathymodiolus brooksi methanotrophic gill symbiont | reverse complement strand
ATATATCGAGGTTTTTTATAACCGTAAACGACGTCATTCAGCGAATGATTACAAGTCACCTGCTGATTACGAAATGTCGCTAAAAGCAGCTTAATTTTGTGTCCATAAAAGTGTTGACACATCAATTAGTCGTTAAAGCTTTCATAAAAAGTAATAAAAGAGACGATATTATTGAAATAAAACCTAATAAAAAAGCCATTAAAACATGCCTTGATAGAGGCTTGTCAACAGAGGTTATTAAGCTCAGATGA
>JAJJBE010000016.1 GCA_020996635.1 Bathymodiolus brooksi methanotrophic gill symbiont | reverse complement strand
ACGCCCAAATTTTTAGCGATTTGAGGGATAGATTCATCAGAATCTAAGGCTAATTTAATAGCAGATTCTTTAAATTCGGGCGTGTAAGTATTTAGCTTTTTCTTAGTCATTTTGGGTACTCTATATTTAGGGGGTAAATCTTAGTTTTTGTGTCCTAAATAGTGTATCCACATCAAAACTCTATTGGTATTAGTATGTTACGATTAACTTATTATAATTAGTGTAATACCCCGTCCGCTTGCGGTGGGGTAGTTTATTTAAAACTGTCGATAGAGGCGTAATTGAACTTTTGTCATGATTTTAAGTCTATTTTTCCTCTTAAAGTCATTAAGGTCTTTTATGGCTATTAAAGTTTAATGGAGGCTTTTCAAAGATAAAATTTAGTAATCGTTTAGTTCGATAGCTTCTTAACGTATAATGACTCATAGAGCAAGCTGTTGTTATTATATGGGATGACAGCGTGGTGATTTTTATACTTAAATATTTTGTAAAACTAAGGGATAAGCAATGTTTGAATTCATAATTTTAGTCGCAATAGTCGGTGGTATTTGGTATTACTTTAAAAACCAAGAAGAGAACTCTGAAAATGATTCGGTATCAGCTGAAAAAGTAGAGGCTGAAGTTACTGTGCCTGAGGTTGAAGAGGAAGAAGTAGCGACGGAAGCAGAAGAAATTCAAGTAGAGGCTCCTGTTGTTGAAGAAGAGCTTGTTGTTAAAGAAACTTCAGTAGCTAAGCAAGTTATCGAGCCAGTAAAAAGTAAATTTGTTGCGGGGATGCCTGAAGATTCATCTTTAAGACGTCATTACCAACAACTTGTTGCTGTCAATCAAGCGGCAAGCAGTAGAATTCCTGAAGAGGCTGTTTTACGTCGCCATTTTGTGCAAAATTTAATCAGTGAAGAAGAAAGTTTGTTAGCGGGCGCGCCTAGTGATTCAACCTTGCTGCGCCATTATGAAGCATTGGTAACTGATGCTGTTATTACTAGGTTAGCATCCTTAAAATAGTGTTTTATTAGGAATGTGAGCAAGCTTAAAATTATTTAAAATTTAAAGGGATAGATTTTTTAATCTATCCCTTTTTTTTGCTAGTTAATTTTATTAAGTTTATTGACGGATTAACCAATTTTTAGAGATTTATGTTTTATGAATAAACTACCTGTAATTAATATTAAGCCATTTCTTGAGGAAGATCTAGGTAGTGGCGATTTAACTGCACAAATCATTTCTGATAGTCGTGAGGCAACTGCGACGGTTATTACTAGAGAGGATATGCTTTGTTGTGGACAAGATTGGTTTAATGCGGTTTTTGAAGAATTAGATGTAGGGGTTCAAGTTACTTGGAAGTGTAAGGAAGGCGGCTGGGTAGAGGCAGGAAGTGTTTTATGTATTTTACAGGGTTTGGCAAGACCTTTATTAACCGGTGAAAGAACGGCTTTAAATTTACTACAAACCTTATCGGCAACAGCGACACAAGCGCATTTTTATGCTCAAGCTGTCTTAGGAACGAATTGTAAAGTTTTAGATACTAGGAAAACGATCCCTGGCTTGCGAGATGCGCAAAAATACGCGGTTGTTTGTGGGGGCTGCTATAACCATCGTATCGGATTATATGATGGTATTTTGATTAAGGAAAATCATATTATGGCAGCTGGGTCTATTGCTTTAGCTGTGCAAAAAGCAAAAGAAATAGGTTCATCATTGCTGGAGGTGGAAGTAGAATCTATGGATGAATTAGAGCAAGCGATTGCAGCGAAGCCGACGCGTATTATGCTGGATAATTTTCCTTTAGATGATTTGTACAGTGCAGTTAAAAAAGTCGCAGGAAAAATCGAGCTAGAAGCTTCTGGTAATATTACTTTAGAGAGTATTCGTAGTATTGCTGAAACAGGTGTTGATTATATTTCTATTGGGGCGTTAACTAAGAGTGTGCAGGCGATAGATTTGTCGATGCGTATTGATTTGGAGCTTGAGTGATGAAAGAAATAATTAAGGCATTAAAACAATTGAATTCGGGCGTTGTTCTTGTGGCGGTTGCTAGTGAGGCGCATAAAGCAAATGCATTTACTGCGGCCTGGGTAATGCAGGTTTCATTCGACCCTGTGTTACTGGCAATTAGTATTAACTCTGAGCATACTTCTTATGATATTTTTAAAGAGGGCGGGTGTTGTACAGTAAATATTTTAGAGCAATCGCAAATGGAGTTTGCTGCGCATTATGGGCAGTCTGGAGTGACGGATAAAATGTCACTAGGAACTTGGGTGGCTTCCGAATGTGGTGTACCTAGTTTGCAGGAGGCGCTAGTCTCTTTTGAGTGTAAATGGCTTAATGAGATTGCAGCAGGTGATCATCAAGTTATTATTTGTGAGGTACTTGTGAGTAAAGCATTAAATGAGGGTGTTGCTATGTTATATAGTGATACTGAAAATATGGATGGTAGTGCTGAGTTAGTGGCGGAGATTGAAAAGTAGAAGGTAAGTGGAATGAGTCAAAAAAAACGTTCAAAATCAAGAGTTGAAATTTCATTATTAGCGGCAAGTATTCATGGTAATGAAAATGAAATTATAGGCAAGGCACTGAATATTTCTTTAGGGGGGATTGCGGTGAAGTGTAGTACTTTTGATCGAGACCAAATTACGCCTAAAGGGGCCTATGTTTGCGAAGGCAAGCCTTTGGAAGTGAGTTTAGTGCTTAATTTACCAGAAAATAAAAAAATAATTATGCGCTTAAAGCAAAGTGTCGAGTTGTTTATTCGCGCAGATTGGCTCAGGATGAGTGTCAGTTAGGAATGCACTTTCTTGAAATGGATGAGGTGGGAAAAGAGCATTTAACAAGGTTTGTAGAGCGTTATGTTAATGGATAGGCTAGGTATATATTTTACGCGGTCATGACTGCGGCTTTCTATGGCTGAATTTGGCTAATAGCTGTGTTGATAAAATAGTTACGCAGCTGGCTATGCGCTTGTTTTATCGCCTTGCTTTCGACTAAAATCAACTTGCTAAAAAATCCACATTTGAAGTGGCGCAAACTATATTGAAAATCTTAATGACTGTGAGCAAATAATTCAGTAAGATTGAAGAATTGATTCGATTTTTATAAGGTCGAGATTAAACGTATTTTTTCATAACGGGGGTAGGCTGAAAGCCGCTCCCGTTTTGTACATTTAAGAGGCGAGAATGCACAAACCTGCATTATTAATGTTAGAAGATGGGACCGTATTTCATGGTGTGTCGATAGGCGCAGATGGATGTTCGGCAGGGGAAGTGGTATTTAATACTTCCTTAACAGGGTATCAAGAAATTTTAAGTGATCCCTCTTATGCAAAGCAAATTATCACCTTAACTTACCCTCATATAGGTAATGTGGGTACTACGGATGAAGATAATGAGTCCTCTGGGGTTTTTGCTAGTGGTTTAGTGATTCGTGACTTGCCTTTGGTTTCGAGTAGTTGGCGTTCAGAGAAAAATTTATCAGACTATTTACAAGATAATAACGTGGTTGCGATTGCTGAGATTGATACGCGTCAATTAACGCGTATATTACGTGATAAAGGTGCGCAGCGCGGTTGTATTATTGCGGGTGAGTCTATTTCAGAAGCTGATGCAAAAGCCGCAATGGATGCATTTTCTGGCTTAAAAGGTTTGGATTTAGCAAAAGAAGTGACCACGAAAGAAATTTACGAGTGGACAGAAAATACTTGGTCTTTAAAAAACGGGTATCAGGCAGCAGAAAATTTAACCAAACATGTTGTTGCTTATGACTTTGGTGTTAAACGTAATATTTTACGGTTATTAGCCAATCGTGGTTGTCGAGTCACGGTTGTACCAGCAACAACACCTGCAGCAGATGTTTTAGCGATGAATCCTGATGGTGTTTTTCTATCGAATGGCCCAGGAGATCCAGAGCCATGTACTTATGCGATAGCAGCGATTAAAACCATTTTAGAGACAAAACTTCCCGTTTTCGGAATTTGTTTAGGGCATCAATTACTCGCGTTAGCGTGTGGTGCTGAAACAGAAAAGATGAAGTTTGGTCATCATGGGGCAAATCATCCTGTTCAAGAGAAAGCAACAGGGCGAGTTATGATTAGTAGTCAGAATCATGGGTTTGCTGTTAAAGCTGAGTCTTTACCTGATAATTTAGAAGCAACCTTCCATTCTTTATTTGATGGTAGTTTGCAAGGGATAGCACGGACTGATATTCCTGCTATGAGCTTTCAAGGACATCCGGAAGCTAGTCCAGGCCCACAAGATGTAGAGTCATTATTTGATGACTTTATCGATATGATGAACCTAGCCAAATAATTACTGCTGAGCAATAGACGAATATGCCAAAAAGAACCGACATAAAATCCATATTATTATTAGGCGCAGGCCCGATTGTTATTGGTCAAGCTTGTGAATTTGATTATTCAGGAACACAAGCCTGCAAAGCCTTGCGTGAAGAAGGCTACCGCGTTATTTTAGTCAACTCTAATCCTGCTACGATTATGACTGACCCCGATATGGCTGATGCGATTTATATCGAGCCTATCGATTGGGAAACCGTTGAAAAAATTATTGAAAAAGAGCGCCCAGATGCCGTTCTGCCAACAATGGGTGGACAAACGGCATTAAATTGTGCCTTGGATTTAGATAAGCATGGTGTATTAGCAAAATACGGCGTGGAAATGATTGGTGCCAATAAAGATGCCATTAATATGGCAGAAGATCGCCAGTTATTTAATGATGCTATGGGGCGTTTAGGCTTTGAAGTTGCTAAATCAAAAACAGCCCACACGATGGAAGAAGCCTTTGCTGCACAAGCAGAAGTGGGCTATCCAACAGTAATTCGTCCTTCATTTACCATGGGTGGTAGTGGTGGCGGTATTGCTTATAATAAAGAAGAATTTATTGAGATTTGTGAGCGTGGTCTGTATTTATCACCCACTAATGAATTGTTAGTTGAAGAGTCGGTATTGGGCTGGAAAGAATACGAAATGGAAGTGGTGCGTGATACCAAAGATAATTGTATTATTATCTGTTCTATTGAAAATTTTGATCCAATGGGTGTGCATACGGGAGATTCGATTACTGTTGCGCCTGCACAAACGCTAACCGATAAAGAGTACCAAATCTTGCGTAATGTATCACTGGCTATTCTGCGTGAAATTGGCGTAGATACAGGTGGTTCAAACGTACAGGTTGCGATTAATCCAGAAGATGGCCGTATGGTTATCATTGAAATGAACCCACGTGTATCTCGTTCATCTGCATTAGCATCAAAAGCAACAGGCTTCCCTATTGCAAAAGTGGCCGCTAAATTAGCGGTGGGTTACACTTTAGATGAGCTGAAAAATGAAATTACTGGTGGTGCAACACCTGCATCATTTGAGCCAACAATAGATTATGTCGTTACTAAAGTGCCTCGGTTTACCTTTGAGAAATTCCCGAAAGCAGATGACCGCTTAACCACACAAATGAAGTCTGTGGGTGAAGTGATGGCAATTGGCCGTACTTTTCAAGAGTCTTTACAAAAAGCATTGCGTGGCCTTGAAGTGGGTGTTTCGGGCTTAGATGAAGTGGTTGATTTAACGGACCCTAATGCAGCAGATAAAATGCAGCGTGAAATGCGTCATCCTGGGCCTGAGCGCCTTTGGTATGTAGCAGATGCTTTTCGTAGTGGTATGTCATTTGATGATATTCATGAAGCCAGCAAAATTGATCCATGGTTTTTAGCGCAAATTGAAGATTTAGTTCTAACAGAAAAATCATTAGCTAGTAAAACGCTAGCGACTTTACAAGAGGGTGAATTATTCAGATTAAAGCAAAAAGGTTTTTCTGATACACGCTTAGCTAAATTATTGAATACTAAAGAATCCGCCGTACGTAAATTTCGTCATAAAGAAAATATACGTCCTGTTTATAAGCGTATTGATTCTTGTGCTGCTGAGTTTTCATCAGATACGGCTTATCTTTATTCAACTTACGAGCAAGAATGTGAAGCGCGCGTAACGGATAAAGAGAAAATCATGATTTTAGGGGGTGGCCCGAACAGAATTGGACAAGGGATTGAGTTTGATTACTGTTGCGTACATGCTGCACTGGCGTTACGTGAAGAGGGTTATGAAACCATTATGGTTAACTGTAATCCAGAAACAGTTTCTACGGATTACGATACCTCTGATAGGCTTTATTTTGAAGGTTTAACTTTTGAAGATGTATTAGAGATTGTTCACTTAGAAAATCCTAAAGGCGTTATTGTGCAATACGGTGGGCAAACACCACTTAAATTAGCACGTGATTTAGAAGCGGCCGGTGTACCTATTATTGGAACTTCACCTGATGCGATTGATTTAGCTGAAGATAGAGAGCGTTTCCAGAGTTTAATTGACAAACTACAATTAAAACAACCCCCAAATGGCATTGCGACTTCAATAGGGCAAGCACTGGGAGTGGCTAAAGATCTGGGTTATCCATTAGTTGTACGTCCTTCTTATGTGTTAGGCGGACGTGGTATGGAAATTGTTTATGATGACGAGAATTTGCAGCGTTACATGAAAGAAGCGATTAGCGTCTCTAATAATTCACCGGTTTTATTAGATCGCTTTTTAGATGATGCAATTGAAATGGATGTTGATGCTATCTATGATGGCGAAACAGTTTTAATCGGCGGCTTAATGCAACATGTCGAGCAAGCAGGGGTGCATTCAGGAGATTCAGCCTGTTCAATTCCTCCTTATGACTTGCCTAAACATATTCAAGATGAATTACGGGTGCAAGTTGCAAAAATGGCGGAAGCGCTAGGTGTACGTGGATTAATGAATACGCAGTTTGCTATTCAAGGTGAAACGATTTATGTATTAGAGGTAAACCCTCGGGCATCAAGAACGGCACCTTTTGTTTCTAAAGCAACGGGCTATCCTTTAGCAAAAATTGCTGCCTTATGTATGGCAGGAAAGTCGCTGAAAGAACAAGGAATTACTGAAGAGCGTATTCCTCCGTATTTTTCAGTTAAAGAAGCAGTCTTTCCATTTGTTAAATTTCCTGGCGTTGACCCATTATTAGGCCCAGAAATGAAATCAACTGGCGAAGTGATGGGTGTGGGCAAGACATTTGGTGAGGCCTTTGCAAAATCACAGCGTGCAGCAGGCGTTAAACTAAGTGCTAGTGGTACTGCGCTGATTAGTATTCGTGGAGTTGATAAGCCTAAGTTAGTAGAAATTGCTGAAATATTAATTGAGAATCACTATAAAATTGTTGCCACTAAAGGCACAGCTAAAGTGCTACAAGATGCAAATATTGCTTGTGAAGTGGTTTGTAAAGTTAACGAAGGGCGACCTAATACCGTTGATATGATTAAAAATGATGAGATTCAACTCATTGTTAATACTACAGAAGGTGTTAAGGCTGTTGCTGATTCATTCACTATGCGTCGTGAGGCTTTACAGCATCATGTTACTTATTACACAACGATGGCAGGTGCGCGAGCAGCTTGTTATGCTTTGGGTGAGTTAGGTGCAGGTGATGTAAATAGTTTGCAAGACTTACATAAAAGCTTAAATTAAAGTTAGTTGCAGATAAAAATTGAACAAAGGCTAACTTTAAGGTGGCCTTTGTTTTTTTGTATTAATAAGATAGAAACTAGAGAGTTTGGAGTTTTAAATGGATAAAGTACCTCTTACTGTTGTCGGTGCAGATAAATTACGTATAGAATTAGATGAGCTAAAAACAGTTGTTAGGCCACGTATTGTGGCAGATATTGCGACTGCAAGAGAGCATGGCGATTTAAAGGAGAATGCTGAATACCATGCTGCTAGAGAAGAGCAAGGCTTTGCAGAAGGACGGATTAATGAAATTGAAGCAAAGTTATCTAATGCGCAAATTATCGATGTAACAAAAATTGATGCAAAAGGTAAAGTTATCTTTGGAGCAACCGTTGAGATTGAAGATTTAGAAACAGAGAAAAAAGTAACTTATCAAATTGTGGGTGTGGATGAGGCGAATATTAAAGAGTCTCGTATCTCAGTAGGGTCGCCTTTTGCACGAGCTTTGATTGGCAAAGAAGTGGAAGATGTTGTTACCGTAAAAACACCTGCTGGCGATGTTGATTACGAAATATTGTCGATTCAATATATTTAATTAACACAGGGTGAGAGTCTCTATTAAATGATAGGGACTCTCTATCGATAGCTACATTCTAGTGTGTCTTTTTCTTTGTGGTGCTGATTTCTTTTGTGGCTCAGGTGGTTTTTTACGGTAAATAACCAGAACCTGACCAATGTTTTGAATCATTTCTGATTTTGTTGCAGTACAAATTTGTTGAAATATTTCTTTACGCTCATCTCTTTCTGCACGTACTTTTATTTTTAATAGTTCATGAATATCTAGTGTAATTTCAATTTCTTTTAGCACAGCTTCACTTAAACCAGCTTGTCCAATCATAATGATGGGCTTTAACAGATGGGCTTGGGTTTTTAGTTCTTTTTTTTGTTCAGGACTCACTCTATACTTCCCTTAAATAATTAATTCACACAATTTTACACTAAATAACATAAATATATGGCACGAAGTAAAAGTAGTAACGGGTGGATGCAAGAACACCTTAATGATGAATATGTAAAAAAAGCAAAAGCTTTAGGTTATCGTTCGCGTGCTACCTTTAAATTAATTGAAGTTGTTGAAAAAGATAAAATTATTCAATCAGGGGTGAATGTTGTTGATTTAGGGGCGGCTCCGGGTGGTTGGTCGGAATATGCACGAAAATTAGTGGGTAAAAAACAGCGAGTTATTGCATTAGATATTTTAGATATAGACCCCATTGAAGGTGTAGATTTTATTCAAGGCGATTTTCGTGAAAATGATGTTTATGAGCAACTAAATACATTATTAAACGGCGCACCTATTCATGTGGTTTTATCTGATATGGCGCCTAATATGAGTGGCAATAAAGCAATCGATCAACCGAGTGCCATGTATTTGTGTGAGCGTGCTTTAGAAACGGCGGAAAATATATTAGTTGAAGGCGGCTCATTCTTGGTGAAAGTATTTCAAGGGGTGGGTTTTGAAGCCTATCAAAAACAAGTTGAGGCTTTTTTTTCTAAAGTGATTATTAGAAAGCCTAAATCATCACGCGCTCGTAGTAATGAGGTTTATATTTTGGCTAAGGGCTTTAAAAAGAAATAAGTAACCCTAATCATAGATAGTTAACATTCGTTTTGGTGAAAAAAGCGAATAAATATTACCTTTGTTGTACCTTCTTTGTGAAAATCTGCTTAGATTTAAGGAAAAAAATTGAACGATATAATTAAGAATACAGTGTTATGGATTGTTATTGCCGTTGTTTTGATGTCGGTTTTTAATAACTTTGGTAGCCGAACCAATCAAAAAAATTCTGTTATTTCATACTCTCAGTTTATAGATGCAGTTAAAGCTGGCCAAGTTCAAAGTGTCACTTTAGATGATAAAGATGGTATTCGTGGGGAACTCCAAGGGGGCAATACCTTTAGCTCGCATGCGCCTAAAGATCCACATTTGGTTGATGACTTACTAGCAAATGGCGTAGAAATTAAGGCACGCAGTGCTGAAGATGATTCTATGCTAATGCAGATGTTTATTTCCTGGTTTCCAATGATTTTGTTAATCGGTGTATGGATATTTTTTATGCGCCAAATGCAAGGTGGTGGCAAAGGAAATCCAATGAACTTTGGTAAAAGTAAAGCTAAAGTACTAGATGAAGGACAGATTAAAGTCACCTTTGCAGATGTAGCAGGCTGTGATGAGGCAAAAGAAGAAGTAGAGGAGATGGTGGATTTCCTAAGAGACCCAACAAAATATCAAAAATTAGGGGCAAAAATACCCCGTGGGGCATTACTGGTTGGCCCGCCAGGAACGGGTAAAACTTTATTAGCTAGAGCCATTGCAGGCGAAGCGAAAGTACCTTTTTTTGCAATATCTGGTTCTGATTTTGTAGAAATGTTTGTTGGGGTTGGTGCTTCACGTGTACGTGATATGTTTGAGCAAGCTAAAAAAAGTGCACCGTGTATTATTTTTATTGATGAAATTGATGCGGTGGGTCGTCAGCGTGGTGCTGGGCTGGGTGGTGGTAATGATGAACGTGAGCAAACTTTAAATCAGTTATTAGTTGAAATGGATGGTTTTGAAGATAATGAAGGCGTTATTGTTATTGCCGCAACCAATAGACCAGATATTTTGGATTCTGCGTTATTGCGACCTGGGCGCTTTGATCGTCAAGTAACAGTGAGTTTACCGGATGTTAAGGGTCGTGAGAAAATTTTAGGTGTGCACATGGGGAAAGTGCCAGCCGATAAAGATATTGAAATACAATATATTGCTCAAGGAACGCCAGGATTTTCAGGTGCAGATTTAGCCAACTTAGTTAATGAAGCAGCACTTTATGCAGCACGAATGAATAAACGTGTTGTTGGTATGTTTGATCTTGAAAAAGCTAAAGATAAAATCATCATGGGCGCTGAAAAACGGTCAATGGTGATGGATGTTAAAGAGAAAAAAATGACCGCTTATCATGAGGCGGGTCATGCTATTGTCGGTAAATTAGTGCCAGAGCATGATCCTGTTTATAAGGTAAGTATTATGCCGCGAGGCCGTGCCTTAGGGGTTACTATGTTTCTACCAGAAAAAGACCAATATAGTGCAAGTAAGCAAAAATTAGATAGTATGATTTCTAGTTTATATGGGGGGCGAATTGCTGAAGAGCAGATTTTTGGCTGGGAACAAGTTTCAACAGGGGCTTCAAATGATATTGAGCGTGCCACTGAATTAGCTAGAAATATGGTAACGAAATGGGGTTTATCTCGTCGCTTGGGGCCATTAGCTTATAGTGAAGAAGAGGGAGAGGTATTTTTAGGTCGCTCTGTTACTCAGCATAAAACAGTTGCTGATGAAACTTCGCATATTATTGATGAAGAAATTCGTCAAGTGATTGATAAAAACTACGAGCGCGCAGAAAACATATTAAAAGAGAATGAAGATATCTTGCATGCCATGTCTGATGCTTTAATGAAATATGAAACCATTGATAAAAACCAAATTGAAGATTTAATGGCACGTAAACCAGTAAGAGACCCTAGTGGGTGGGATGAAAAAACTGTTATTAAGCAAACAGTCGTTACTGTAACAAAAGATGAAAATACAAAGGACTAAGTAAATGACTAAAAAATTCTTTGGTACAGATGGAATTCGTGGAACAGTTGGTAAATATCCGATTACCCCAGATGTTTTTCTTAAATTAGGCTGGGCAATAGGACAGGTTTTTGCTAAGGAAGGCAAAGGTGTTGTTTTATTAGGTAAAGATACCCGTATTTCAGGTTATATGTTTGAGTCGGCATTAGAAGCTGGCTTATCAGCTGCTGGTGTTGATACGCGATTATTAGGCCCGATGCCGACGCCAGGGATTGCTTATTTAACGCGTACTTTAAGAGCAAAAGCAGGGATTGTTATTAGTGCATCTCATAATCCTTATTATGATAATGGAATCAAATTTTTTTCTACGGAAGGCACAAAATTACCCGATGATTTAGAGCATCAAATCGAGTCTTATTTAGATAAACCAATGACCACAGTTGATTCTGAAAAGTTAGGTAAAGCACAGCGGTTAGCTGATGCGGCAGGGCGCTATATAGAATT
The DNA here is from genome assembly GCA_020996635.1 of Bathymodiolus brooksi methanotrophic gill symbiont. Taxonomy (GTDB): domain Bacteria; phylum Pseudomonadota; class Gammaproteobacteria; order Methylococcales; family Methylomonadaceae; genus Methyloprofundus. The sequence goes on along the minus strand of JAJJBE010000016.1, from coordinate 3,216 downwards.
TTGTAAAGCGAGCATAGCATCGGGTGTGGATTTTAATGGTTTACGCATTGTTGTTGATTGTGCCAATGGTGCGACTTATCATATTGCACCACATGTTTTTACAGAAGTAGGAGCAGAGGTGGTTACCATAGCTGCGGAACCTAATGGTATAAATATTAATGAAAACTGTGGCGCAACGCAGCCAGAACAACTTAAAGCAGCGGTGATTGAATATCGAGCAGATTTAGGGATTGCCTTAGATGGTGATGGTGATCGTTTGATTATGGTAGATCATAAAGGTGAAGTTGTTGATGGCGACGAACTTATTTTTATTATTGCGAAAGCACGACTTGCTGCAGATGAATTGCAAGGGCCAGTGATTGGGACATTAATGACGAATTTAGGCATGGAGCATGCCTTAAAGAAATTAGATGTTAAGCTGATAAGAGCCAATGTGGGAGATCGTTATGTTATGGAATTGATGAAAAAACATAACAGTGGTATTGGTGGCGAAGGCTCAGGGCATATTATTTGTTTAGATAAAACTACAACGGGCGATGGGATTGTTGCTGCCTTGCAGGTTTTAGCCGAAGTCAAAAGGTCGGGTAAAACATTACATGCTTTAAAATCTGAGATGAGTAAATACCCTCAGGTTTTATTAAATGTCAGAATTGAAAAGAAAATCGATATTGCTAAAAGTGAAGTGATACAAACAGCGGTAAAATTAGCGGAAAAAATATTGGCTGATAAAGGGCGTGTTTTATTAAGAGCTTCTGGAACAGAGCCTTTAATTAGAGTAATGGTGGAAGGGGTTGATGAAGCAGAGGTAACTAAGCAAGCTAATTTATTGGTTGATGCAGTAAAAAAAGCAATATAACTTTCAGATATAGTATTTTTTAAAAGCTTAACCCTAAAAAGGAAATACTAAGTTATAATAAGCAATTAAAATTATAAGAAGTTGTTAAGGCTCTGGAGAAATTAATGCGACGTGGTTTAGCTATCGGCAATTGGAAAATGAATGTTGATAGATCAAGTGCTATGACACTTGTTGATGCTATTGTTGCTAAAATTCCAGACATAAATGCAGATCTTGTTATCTGCCCGCCTTATTTATATATTCCTGAAATTAGTGAGCGAATTGCAAATACATCCATTATTTGCGGTGCACAAAATGTTGCTGCTCATACAACAGGTGCTTATACGGGTGAAATATCCGCTGCAATGTTAAAAGAATTCAATTGCAAATATGCGATTGTTGGTCATTCTGAACGTAGACAATATTATGCAGATGATAACGCAGCTGTTGCAGAACGATTTTGTCAGGCAATTGCTGGTGATATCATTCCTATTTTAAGTACTAGTGAGACATTAATAGAACGAGAAAATGGCACAACATTTGATGTTATTGCTGAACAAATAAATGTTGTGATTGATAAAGCAGGGATTGAAAGCTTTATGAATGCCGTTATTTCTTATGAGCCTTTATGGGCAATAGGAACAGGAAAAACAGCAACAGATGAACAGGCACAGGATGTGCATTATTTTATAAGGCAATTAATTGCCAGTAAAAGCCAAAAAGTAGCTGATAAAATTCAAATACTTTACGGCGGTAGTGTTAAACCAGAAAATGCACAAAAATTACTAGCTATGCCTGATATTGATGGTGTATTAGTCGGTGGAGCCTCGTTAACAGCGGACTCTTTTTTAAAAATTTATTCTTCATTTCAAAAGTAAAAATGTATCAAGTTATTATAATCGGACATGTTTTAGTGGGTTTAGCTGTTATTGGGCTAGTTTTGATTCAGCACGGAAAAGGTGCAGATGCAGGTGCAGCTTTTGGTAGCGGTTCATCTGGTACTGTTTTTGGTGCACAAGGCTCAGCTTCTTTTCTTTCACGGACAACAGGCGTGTTAGCAGCCGTTTTTTTCTCAACTAGCTTAGGCCTTGCAGTCTTAAGTGGCAAAGCAGGAAATGATGTTGATTTAATGGATGCTCCTATTGTTGATCAACTAGCTGCAGAAGTACCAACAATTGCTGAAGATGACAATACTGCTCCTGTTGTGATTACAGATGATGTGCCAACAATTGCTCCTGTTGTGATTACAGATGATGTGCCAACAATTGCTCCTGTTGTGATTACAGATGATGTGCCAACAATTGCTCCTGTTGTGATTACAGATGATGTGCCAACAATTGCTCCTGTTGTGATTACAGATGATGTGCCAACAATTGCTCCTGTTGTGATTACAGATGATGTGCCAACAATTGCTCCTGTTGTGATTACAGATGATGTGCCAACAATTGCTCCTGTTGTGATTACAGATGATGTGCCAACAATTGCTGAAGAGGTTGTTACACCTTAATTAGATATGCCGATGTGGTGAAATTGGTAGACACGCCACCTTGAGGGGGTGGTGACTTAGGTCGTGCCGGTTCAACTCCGGCCATCGGCACCAGATAGAAGTCCGTAGAAGTACGGAAAAGACCAGAAAGCCCACGCCGTTAAAGGTGTTGGGCTTTTTTTATGTCCGTAGAAGTCCAGCCAAAAACATTGACATCCATGCACTGTTGACGGTATATTTTAAAATTAATCTGAAATGTACCGCCAGATACCGCCAAAATGCCATTAACATATACCGCCATAAAGGCTGCAAAGCCACAAGATAAGCAGTACAAGCTTACTGATGAAAAAAGCATGTACTTACTGGTCATGCCTAATGGAAGTAAATACTTTCGGCTAAATTATCGTTTTCATGGAAAGCGAAAGACTTTGCCTTTAGGTGTTTATCCTGAATTGTCATTAAAAGAAGCAAGAGAAAAGCGCGATATTGCAAAAAAACAAATTGCTGAGGGTATTGATCCCATGGTAATTAAAAAAAACTGATAATAATTTTTTTATTGATATTGCCCTCAAATGGTTTTAATCAAAAAAACATACCATCGCTGAAAATCAGGGAAACGGAGCGCAGCGAAGTGATGATTTTTAGTCCGCAGTAGGCGACAGGGAAATTCGCCAATCCGAAGTGAACTGGTAAGTTCGCTCGGGAGGCAAGAATTTTATCCCGACAGCCGTCAAGTCATTTGAGGTAGACTTAACGAACTGATGTTACGCAGTAGCCGACTTTAATTGTTGCAATTCATCAAAAGCTTGTCGAATAGCATTAATATAAAGTTTCGATTTTAAAGCGAACTTGTTCAGCCCTTGCTGGGCACTGAGAATCTCTAATCGAGCAGTCG
>JAJJBE010000135.1 GCA_020996635.1 Bathymodiolus brooksi methanotrophic gill symbiont | reverse complement strand
GGGAAATTCGCCAATCCGAAGTGAACTGGTCAGTTCGCTCGGGAGGCAAGTAGTTATCCCGACAGCCGTCAAGTCATTTGAGGTAGACTTAACGAAGCAGTGTTTTTTGCGTAGTTGAGTTGGACGTAGGACGAACTGGGGCTCCCATAAATCGCTCCGTGCTGAATGAAGATTGGCGATAGGACATCCCAATGTTTCATGAAGTAGGAATGGCGCGCCTATTATATATTTTATATTAAAGTAATTAATAGGCGCGCCACCACGTGGCTCACCTAAAGATTTTGGGACTCCTGTCGCAAAAATCGATTCGCCACGCGGCGAATCAATAATGCCCCGATACGCCCTGCGTTCGGATCAACTTCGCACAAAAGCTGCTTCGTTAATCCTACCTCAAATGGCTCTACGGCTCTTCGGGATAAAATTTTTACCTCCTGAGCGAACTTACAGTTCACTTCAGACTGGTAAATTTCCCTTCGCCTATTGCGGACTAAAAATCATCCCTGATTTTCAGCGTGAGTATATTGCGGCTATTTAAGCAAGTCGCTTAAGAAAAATTCGCTGACTAATAAAGGGTGTTGATGTAGCGAATAAACAGAGCGTCTTCCCCATAGGGGTCCTTTAATCATCGCTTTTTTTTGAATTGCTAAAGACCAATCCTGCTGTTTTAGTTGTGCAACTTCTAGGGCAAGACGCTTTAGTTTTGGGTATGAAAAAATGACTTCACCAAGAGGGCGGTTGCCTAAATGTGATAAATTTTGCTGTGCACTCTGTAAAGTAGATTGAGGGATAATGGTTCTTGCTAAGACTAAAGGAATTTCATCAGCATAAAGCAATACCTCGCGGTTTAAAATATATTTTGCGGGTGGAATTTTCAGTAATCGGCTTTCAGAGATAAAGGCGCGCTGCCAGTATTGATTTAATACTTCTACGCGCACGCAATCACCATATTGCGCTCTAAGGCGTTGCGTAATTGAACCTAGCTCATTAATCCAAGAGGCACTATTGGCTGGGATATTAAGTCGGCTATGTAAGCGTTTACAAAACCAAATAGGCTCTTGAGGGTATAAATTACTTTTATTATTCAATGCGGTATTAAACCTCTGCATATTTAGTTGTTGACCCTAGCCAACGCTTAATCAGTGCTTGATTATTCTCAGGGTGATGCTTTTGGATTAACGTGACGGCTTCAGAGACAGATTCTAATAAATCTGCATCTCTTTCTAAGTCAGCTATTTTAAATTGCATTTGCCCTGTTTGCCTAGTGCCCATCATCTCACCTGGACCTCGTAATTCTAAATCTTTTTCAGCAATAACAAAACCATCACTGGTTTCGCGCAATATATTGAGGCGTTCACGAGATTTATGGGATAAAGGGGCTTTATACATTAACAAGCAATAACTCTCTGTTGAGCCTCTACCGACACGGCCTCGTAATTGGTGCAATTGCGATAGCCCTAAATGTTCTGGGTTTTCAATAATCATTAGGCTAGAATTAGGGACATCAACACCGACTTCAATAACCGTTGTTGCAACCAATAAATCTAGTTCATGTTGCTTGAAAGTCAGCATTACTTTTTCTTTTTCTGCTGCTTTCATGCGTCCATGGACTAAACCAATACGGATGTTGGGCAGTGATGAAGCTAAATATTGGGCGGTATCTTCTGCCGCTTCACACTGTAAAATTTCTGATTCTTCTATCAGAGTACAGACCCAATAAGCTTGATGTCCTTGAGCTACCCAAGCATTAATTTTTGCAATAATTTCATCTCGCCTATCAGCAGGGATGGCGCGAGTAATAACCGGAATTCTGCCAGGTGGGAGTTCATCAATCACTGAAATATCAAGATCCGCATAATTTAACATGGCTAAAGTGCGTGGAATCGGGGTGGCAGTCATAATTAACTGGTGTGGCTTAGTATTTCCTGTTTGCCCTTTATCGCGTAAAGCCAACCGTTGATTCACACCAAAGCGGTGTTGCTCATCAATAATAATTAAACCTAAACGAGAAAAATTAACGCTATCTTGAAATAAAGCATGTGTGCCAATAATAATGCCTGCTGTGCCATCAGCAATATCTTTTAATATTTGTTCGCGTTTTTTACCTTTTAATTGACCTGTTAAATAAGCAATTTGGGTATTAAAGTCTTCAAACCAAAGGCTAAAATTTCTTAGGTGCTGCTCGGCGAGTAATTCGGTTGGCGCCATAATGGCCACTTGATATTGGTTACTTAAAGCTAATAACGCGGCGTAAGCGGAAACCACTGTTTTGCCTGATCCCACATCTCCTTGTATCAAACGTAGCATAGGGCTATTACTTGCGCAATCGACAACAATTTCTTTAATAACACGCTGTTGTGCTTGTGTTAGTTTAAAGCTTAGTGCCTTTAAAAATGCTTCTGAATGTTGCTGGCTTTCAATTAAATTGGGTGCTTGCCATTGTTTATCGGATGATTTTCTTTGTAATTGGCTTAATTGGTGGGCGATTAACTCTTCAAAAGCAAGGCGTTTTAGGGCAGGGTTAGTGCCTAATAAATTATCAGTAGAAAGGCCTGCTGCTGGTGCATGTAATGTATTTAATGCGCTATTTAAGGATGGGAATTTATAGTGCTTTAGTATGTTTTCTGGTAGTAAATCAGGTAGCTCGTCAGCTGTTGAGTTATAGATGTCTAATGCTTGAGTGGCTGCTTTTCTAAGTATTGATTGGCGTAAACCTTCTGTCAGCGGGTAGATTGGCGTTAATGAATCTTGGGTGATGCACTGCTCGGCTGACTGAATAATTTTATATTCTGGGTGAATGATTTCGAAACCAGAATAGCCTTCTTTTATTTCGCCAAAACAGCTTATTAAGGTATTGGCGGATAAATTATTATGCTGTTTTGCTGTGAAATGAAAGAAGCGTAAATTTAATAGCCCTGTTTCATCACTAATTTGGCAGTTTAATAAACGTCGCCCATGATGGCTAATAGAGCAAGAAACCACTCGCGCACAAACTAAAGCAGTATCTCCTGCGCGTAGTTGAGAAATTTGTTGTATGCGGGTGCGATCTTCATAGCGTAAAGGTAAATGAAAAAGTAAATCACGAATTTGATGGATATCGAGTTTTTCTAAGCGAATCACTGTTTGCCCGCCAACACCTTTTAAAGAGACAATGGGCTGATTAAATTGTGACCTTGCATCCATAATGATTTTTTACAAAAAGAGAAGCTGGAGATAAAGCTTATTTAGAAGATACAGTAGTGAAGTCGAAATGGAATATCACAGTTAGCTTGTTTAGGGCGGTTCATCCCCATTTCTAAATTCATAAACCGAGCCGTAATTCGGTGTTTTCCACCACTAATCTCAGCATAAAAAGGAATGCTTTTATCCAGCTGTAAAATAGCCAGCTGGTAGGGTTGTGCGGTTTCTAAAGAGTCTTGAAAAAAACCTTGTTTAGCTATTTGTTTGCTAGACTCTCCGCTAAGTCTTAAAAAATTTAGAGTGAGTCCGATCGCTTTACGAATGGGGGCGAACTGGCTTACCCAAGAGTGGATACTTTTTTGCTGTACTTCATCAGATTGTTGCAGCCAAAAGTGGTAAGCAGGTATATCAAAAGAGCAGGTTCCCGAAGGGATACTATTACGTTGGCTAATTGCTTGAAACAAAGTACTTTGCATACTAGAAATATCAATTTTTCCATTTCGTGCATACAGAGATTTACTGGTGGTACTTAGCTCATCAAGTATTTGTTGTAAACGATGAGTATCAACCTCTTGGTTGTTAGATAATTGATTAAGGCGGTTGGCATGCCGTTCTAATTCTTTTAAGGTTTCCGCTTTTAAATCATGACGACTGAAAATTTGTAAAATATCAACCAGTGTGCTGATAGTTGCACGGTTATTTAAAACACTAGAGCCAAACATAAAGTGATCTAGTTGTAAAAACAACTGTTCCAAACGCATAAAAACACGCATACGCTCATTAAGAGGGAATTCGTAATTAATAGTGTCTTGGTTCACGCGGTTTCCTTTAAAAACTTATGATGTAAATTACGGACTTGCAGAGCTAACTGAGTACAATCTTGGTTGTTATTAATAATACTGTCTGCTTCAGTTAGGCGCCGCTCTCTACTGACTTGGCTATGAATGATAGCATTGATTTGTTGTGTATTTATTTGATCACGCAATTGTACTCTTTTTATTTGATCACGCAATTGTACTCTTTTTATTTGTTCCATTTCAGTACAATCGACTACTAAAATATGATCTACACTTGCTTGCATCTGCGTTTCTATCAGTAGCGGAATAGCAATAATGCAATAAGCACTTGATAGACTTTGAACCTGTTGTTCAATTTCTGCATAAATAAGTGGATGCATAATTGCTTCTAGCTGCACTTTTTTTTGTGGCTGATTAAATATAATCTCTCGTAATTTTGTGCGGTTTAAATATCCAGCTGTGCTTAAGCAGTCCTTTCCAAAGCAGGTAGTGATTTGTTTTAGAGCAGGTGAATTAGGCTCGACTAAAGTATGCGCAATTTCATCCGCATCAATAATAGGAACAGCATGGCGTTTAAATAAGTCGCTAACGGTAGATTTTCCACAGCCTATCCCTCCTGTTAAACCAACTTTAAACATGGTCTTATAAGACTATGCTATTTAGATATGCTGTATTAATCATATCGCCCCATATAAGTGCAATCCACCCAGCAATGGCTAAATAAGGGCCAAAGGGAATAGGAATGTTTTTATCACGACCTAAAGTAATGATCATTGATAGTCCGATAATAGCGCCGACTAGAGAAGATAAAAGAATAATGATCATTAAATATTGCCAGCCTAGCCAAGCACCTAATAGGGCTAATAATTTAAAATCACCATAGCCCATACCTTCTTTACCAGTAGCCAGCTTAAATAGCTGGTAGATACTCCATAAAGAAAGATAACCAACCATTGCGCCAATCATACTAGAGACGGGGTCGGTATAAATATTGAACAGACTGAGTAGTAAGCCTAGCCAAAGAATGGGAAGGGTAATATTATCGGGTAGTAGCTGATGGTCTATATCAATGCCACTGAGCGCAATTAATGTCCAAGTAAGAAATAAGGCAGACAGTGTTTCTAGTCCACCACCTAACTGGAAAGCGACTATTGCAGAAGTAACTCCCGTTAATAATTCAACAAAAGGGTAACGGAGTGATATTTTTTGTTGGCAATTAGCGCATTTTCCTTTTAAAAATAAATAACTTAAAACAGGAATGTTTTGGTAGCTTTTAATGCCTGTATCACAATGAGGGCAATGGGATGCAGGTAAGCAAAGATTGAATACTTTAGGGCTAGGCTTAGTAATGGGTAGTTCTAAAAACTCTTGGCATTCTTGCTTCCAGCCGCGCTGCATCATAACAGGTAAGCGATAAATCAATACATTAAGAAAACTACCGACCAATAAGCCTAAAATGCCAGCAAAGAAACTGAGTAACAAAGGGGTATCTAAAATTATGCTATAAGCTGACATGAGAGTATTTAAATAAGGGTTTTAGAGGAGAGGGGGCAATAACGTACCCCAAGAGGTTAAGGAAACTCTGATCAAGTCCAATTATTTTTAGGCTTGTTAAAACTACCGCTCTCTTTGTAAAAAATAGCAGTCGCTTTTTCTGCTCTAAATTCTAAGTAACTTAATTAGAGATTCCTTCAGTATAGTTATTTTAATAATGAAACGATTTTATAAAAAGCTTTAGTTTTAGCCCACGGCTGCACTAACATGTTGTTGTATTATGTTGACAAGTGTTCCAAGGCAAGATAGTTCGGTCATTTCAGCTCTTTTCCTTTCTTGTCAACATGATGAGGACAAGATAATTATAGTTGATTAAAGATTACAAGCATTTGTTAAAAATATATAAGTACCTTATTCCATTATAGGCGAACAAAAAATGATTTGTGAGTGAAATTAATAAATTTGACTCTATTATGACTTTTGCAATAAACTTACAAAGTTCTCAACTGATATTGCGTGTGATGGAATATTTATGCGTGGAGCAATTACGCATGGAAAAATATACCATCATGTGCCAATGCTATTTGGCTCAGCCTATCAGAAAGCTTATGAATTAGAATCTAAACTTGCAGTCTATCCACGGATTATCATTGATGATGTTGTGTTTGATTTTTTATCGGAAAGAAAGGGAGAGTTTCCACTAAATGAGCACGCGATTATTATAGGTAATGATAGTGTTAGCTACTTAGCTAATTTCCCATTTAATTATTATCCGCTCTATACTCCATCATGGTTAGACTTCATGCTGAGGATAAAGAGCAGAATTTTATATCATCTAAACATTTTCGATTCTAGGGTTTTTGGATTTGGTCATGAGTTAAAAAAACTCGATAAGTTTTGTTGTTGGAAAGAAGTCTATGGCTGGGATTTGTGTTTTGACGGTGGAAGTAGCAGTGTTTTAGAAAAGTACGAATGGCTAAAAGATGAATTTAATTCCACTATCAAAAGATACTCTGAATATCTATCTGTGACTGAGCATGACAAGAAGTTTGGTGGTGGGGAAAAGAAGGTATGAAAATTTCTCCTATATGTTGGAATGGGGTAATTTGGTCGCCAAAAGAAGAGCTTGGTCATATACGCTAAGCTTATAATAAAAATCCCAGTAGACCGTTGGCAGCGCAGTTCGTTTTCAGGGGGAATTTTATGTCAATGTTCAGTGTGTTAGCAGAGTTCACCGTATATCTGCCAGCGGCCACTGAATTTGGTGTTATACATTAGGAGCAATATGGATAAATATTTTGAGTACCAACAAAAATATAAAAATCGAGCTCATGCGCTGAAAATCAGGGAAACGGAGCGCAGCGAAGTGATGATTTTTAGTCCGCAGTAGGCGACAGGGAAATTCGCCAATCCGAAGTGAACTGGTCAGTTCGCTCGGGAGGCAAGTAGTTATCCCGACAGCCGTCAAGTCATTTGAGGTAGACTTAACGAAGCAGTGTTTTTTGCGTAGTTGAGTTGGACACAGGACGAACTGGGGCTCCCATAAATCGCTCCGTGCTGAATGAAGATTGGCGATAGGACATCCCAATGTTTCATGAAGTAGGAATGGCGCGCCTAGTTGAAGAAAAATTGACTAATGGAAGAGATGGAGCACTAAAGCACGCTATTTATAATGCGCAAAAAAAATCTAGGGATACTTGTTATCGCTGCGGATTTTCTGTTTCAGAAACTGAGTGGGGAGAGCATCAAAAGTTAATAGAGAGATTTTGTTTTGATGAGCAGGTCAGTGAAAATAAATTTCAATTTATGAAAGTGTGTCTAAATTGTTTGGAGAGCAAATACTCAGTTTCTGAATTAGATAAGATTGAAGCGTTAACTATAGAGGATAATGTGGAAGAGACAGTAATTTACGATACTTTTACAGATACAGTGCAAATAGATGCTGATGATGAGATTGTGGATATGCAAAAAAATGTGGGAGACAGCATTATAGATAGTGGTGAAAAAAATAATTTAATTGCTATTTATCAGGTTAGTGATGTTGATAAGTTAGAAATTGAGTACAAAGGAGCTTCTCGAGAGCAAGCGAGTAGAGTTAATAATTCACTGATGTTACGCACCCTAATGATATTTCCATTAAAATAGTAGGCTATGAAAACACCTGATATTTTTGACTTATACACCGATTACCTGATCACTTCATTTAGCTATACAACAGCGACAGGCTTGTCA
>JAJJBE010000265.1 GCA_020996635.1 Bathymodiolus brooksi methanotrophic gill symbiont | reverse complement strand
AAACTCAGTGTCAACCTTTATTTTCAGGAGAGTTAAATCAACGACCGAAGCCGATAATCACCACACCAAAAAACCAACATCAACTGATCCCGAAGAATCAAACCTTAATCTCTTAAGGAGCCGACCATTATAACCAGAAGAAATAATTTAGCAAACTTTTATTTTCAGGAAGTTTGTTTTTAACAACGAGGTTAAAGCCAGAACTTCGGTCTCTCCAACAGTGTTCGTTAAAGAGCTACTCATTATAGCTACTTTTTTGTTGCCGTCAAG